>NZ_JACSLO010000022.1:0-6895 GCF_018618195.1 Exiguobacterium sp. s7
TAGCTCTTTAAAAATGACGAAGCTTGCGCTTCATTCAAAAATTGTAAAACTTATTTTTGCCTCATCGTTCAGTTTTCAAAGTTCGTCTGTCGTTCTTGGCGACTTAAATATCTTAACAAGCTATTAACGAGAAGTCAATATCTTTTTTAGATTTTTAAAACCGCTCTCGGCGACGTCTATTAATATATCAATAAAACTTTGAATACACAATAGCTTTTTCAGAAAAACTTTAAATTATTTTTTAGTCGTCTGCATTTTTTGTAGAAAATGATGAACGCGTTTCTAGTTTCTTCATTATATAGAGAAAAAAGTGAACGTTGAATGGACCTAACCATTCGGCATATAAAAAAGCGAGATGGAATATCTCGCCTTACGATCTTAAATTCGAAAGTGAAACTTTGCGTTGCTTCGCCTCTTTTAAATAAAAGAAGTACAATGCTTCCGCTTGTTTAACTTGCGCTGCTAATTCCCCAGTGTCTTCGATACTCACTTCAAGTATGTGACGTTTCGATTCGTACTTCGCCTTAGCATCTAACAGCTCTAACAAAAATCGTTGGTCATATCCGTCTCGGAGAGGTTTGCGAAACCATCTCATAGTTCGCGTCTACCTTCCATCGCTCTTGATAAGGTCACTTCATCCGCATATTCTAGATCGCCGCCTACAGGTAAACCATGCGCCAGACGCGTTACACGAATCCCAGTCGGTTTTAAGAGTCGGGACAGATACATTGAAGTCGCTTCCCCTTCGATGTTCGGGTTAGTGGCCAAAATCACTTCACTAATCGCTTCATTTTCTTGAAGACGCGTTAACAAGCTCGACACGTTAATATCTTCAGGACCAATCCCTTCCATTGGGCTAATCGCCCCATGCAAGACATGGTACTTCCCACGATACTCTCGCATCTTCTCCATCGCAATCACATCTCTAGAATCTTGAACAACACAGACCACCGTCTCGTCGCGATGGGAATCCGTACAAATCGCGCATGGGTCAACATCTGTAATGTGCCCGCATACCGTACAATATTTAATATCACGCTTAGCGCTGACAAGAGCCTTAGCGAACGTCAGCACATCGTCTTCTTCCATATCTAATACGTGGAATGCTAGACGTATGGCAGTTTTCGGACCAATGCCCGGCAATTTGGTAAAGCTTTCAATCAAACGTCCGATCGCTTCAGGGTATTGCAACTCACATCGTTCCTTTCTTCACTTAAAAGCCTGGAAGGTTCATCCCTTGCGTAAAACGTCCCATTTTGTCATTAACGAGTTGGTCAGCTTGCTTCATCCCGTCGTTAACTGCTGCCAAAACAAGATCTTGCAACATTTCGACGTCATCTGGATCGACAGCATCTTCAGCGATGATGACATCTAGCACTTCTTTATGTCCACTGACGATAACTTTTACCATGCCGCCACCTGCCGTACCTTCAACAGTCAAGTCTTTCAATTCTTCTTGAGCTTTCGCCATATCTTTTTGCATTTTCTGCATTTGCTTCATCATATTGTTCATGTTTCCCATTCCACGCATGTAGAGCGCCTCCTTTTAAACTTCTTCAATTTCAACGACGTCACCGAAACGTTCAACGGCCTTCGAGACAAGTGGATCTTCTTCAACCACTTCCTCTTCTTTATGATCCGAACGTTCAGCTTGTTTACGAAGGATGAACTCATTCTTCAACTCAACCCAATCGGTCTCTAGTACGGCCATGATTTCTCGACGAATTCCCGTCACTTCAAACAAGGCTTGTTCAATCACGTCTCGCGTGCGACCGTTCGAGCTAACTTGCTCGTAGTGCCACGTCATCCCATCTTTAAATTGTACCAGTAAGGTGTCACTAGCACAAAGCACAGCCTCACTCTCATAGAATAGTGCAAAAATTGGACCATCCTGCGTTCGGATATTCCCCATGATATCTTCCCAGCTATCACGTATTGCGTTTAAATGCTGTCGTTCCGCTCGTTGCAATAATTGACGGATGCGTTCTTTCGGGACTCGAATTTGAGTTCGCTTGGCAACTTTAGGTTTCTCTGTTGTTGCTTCCGCTGCAGGGACTCCCGTTTTTTTGACCTCACTCAACTCGCGACTCAGTTCACGGACCTGCTCTTGAAGTTGTTTCATCTGTTCTGTCATCGTCCGCCCTTGTTCGGCGATACGAATAAACGTTAGTTCTACCAAAACTTTCGGATGATTCGATAATCGCATCTGTTGCTGACAATCATTCAACTCTTCAATCACTTGGAATAGTTCATCTGTCGACGTCGCTTCAACAAATTGTCGGAACGTCTCTGTCGGACGAGCGCGTTCGAGTAAATCGACCGCTTGAGGTGAGGCCTTTAATAGTAAGGCGTCACGATGAACGAATACGAGATCTTCAATGAATCGCTTCAAATCCTTACCTTCACGCAGCATCGTTTCCAACGTACTCAAAATTTGATCAAGTTGCTTTTGCTGTAAGCCGTAAGCCATATCGAGCAGAGCATCATCTGTCACCGCGCCGGTCACTTCTAGCACAGCGTCTTCGGTCAAACGGCCATCGCTAAAAGCGAGCGCTTGATCGAGTAGGCTGAGTGCATCGCGCATCCCACCGTCGGCAGCACGGGCAATCAGCTTGAGCGCCTCTGGATCATAGTCATAATCTTGATCGTTCAAGATATATGCCATACGTGTCTGCAATTGACCGACTTCATGCCGTTTCACATCAAAACGCTGACAACGCGAGATAATAGTTGCTGGAATTTTATGCGGTTCTGTCGTCGCCAAAATAAAGATGGCATGCGCCGGCGGTTCTTCTAACGTCTTTAACAAGGCGTTGAAGGCACCTGTCGAAAGCATGTGCACTTCATCGATGATATATACTTTGAAGCGCGCTTGAGAAGGCGGATATTTGACTTTATCCCGGATTTCTCGAATCTCGTCGACCCCGTTATTTGAAGCCGCATCGATTTCAAACACGTCCGGGCTTGTCCCTTCTGTGATTGCAATACAAGTCGGGCACGTATTACACGGCTCTCGTGTAGGCGCCGTCTCGCAGTTGATGGCTTTCGCGATAATTTTCGCCAAACTTGTCTTCCCGGTCCCTCGTGGACCCGAGAACAAATAGGCATGTGACATTCGTTCCTCAAGCAACGCATTTTGAATCGTTCGTGTGATATGAATTTGACCGACAACCTCTTGGAACGACTGCGGACGATAAACCCGATACAACGCTTGATACGCCATGTCCCCGCCTCCTTTCTTCCTTACATTCTCTATTTCATCATACAAAAAAATCTACAACCCTGGGGCCGTAGATTGAAGTTATTAAATAAATCTGCCGCGCACCGATTTCTGAAAGCACGTCAATGTGCGTTACTCATGCAGTTTGCTCGGCCCAAGCACCCCTGCGGCACACGGTACGTCACCACTTAAGGCTGCTTCCTTCCGGACCTGACCTGGTTCATGGGTGACCGTTGCGCAGGACTCAGACGTCAACGCCACTTACACGAGGACAGGCCACACCAATGCACTCCCTCGAATCGGAATTCAGTCTCGCTATAGCGGATTGCGAGTTACAGGGCACCGCTACCTCCCCGCCTAGCACGGCAAATGGGTAAATGAAGTTAGGCACTACGTTGAGTGCTATTACATTATACTGTTTAATCAGGTGGGTTGCAACCTCTCTGTTCAAGCCGCGCCTGCTTCTTCCGTTCTCTAAGGTTTCGGAAGAATACTGTCAGCAACTCGCCACACTCTTCTGCTAAAACATTTTCAGTCACTTCAGCTTGGTGGTTGAAGCGTTCGTCTTGGACGAGGTTCATGAGCGTCCCGCAACATCCACCCTTCGGATCGTGGGCACCAAAGATGACCCGCTTCACACGAGACAGCACGATGGCACCCGCACACATCGGACACGGCTCTAACGTGACGAACAGTTCGCAATCCTCTAAACGCCAGTTGCCGAGCGCCTGGTTTGCCTGCTCAATCGCAATCATCTCGGCGTGGGCCGCTGCCAACAAGTCGGTTTCCCGACGATTATGACCGACGGCAATCACCTCATCACCTTTAACGATGACGCATCCGATCGGGACTTCGCCGATTGCTTCCGCCTTCTTTGCTTCTTCAATGGCGAGCCTCATAAATCGTTCATCTCGTTCCATATACACACTCCGTTTCTGATCACTTATTATGAAAAAAAATGAAAATCATTTCGCTCGCCCTATCCACTTCATTGTATGCTAGAATGGAACTTGCACTTTGGATAATGGAGGATGACATCATATGTTTATAACGGTAGAGGGACCGATTGGTGTCGGGAAAACGTCACTGGCCCATATCATCAGTCAGCACTTTTCAATGCAGATGCTGAATGAAATTGTAGAAGAGAATCCGTTTCTCGGCAAGTTTTATGAAGATATCGACGAATGGAGCTTCCAAACGGAGATGTTCTTCCTTTGCAATCGCTTCAAGCAATTAGACGATATCCACAAACACCACTTGAGTCAACAGCAATCCGTCGTTTCTGACTATCATATTTTCAAGAACTTAATTTTCGCTCACCGTTCCCTGAGACCAGCTCATTTGAACAAATATGAGCAAATCTATAAGATTTTGACACACGATATGCCGAAACCTGATGTCGTCATCTACTTACACGCCAGCATCGAGACGTTAATGAAACGTGTCGCCTTGCGTGGACGTGAAGTAGAAGAGAACATGTCTCGCGATTACCTCGAACAGCTCGCTCATGATTATGAAACGTTTATCGAATCATACCGCGCGACGCATCCCGAAGTGACGATTCTTTCGTTTAGCGGAGATGAGCTCGACTTCGTCCAAAATCCGGATGATTTGACGCACGTCCTCTCGACGATCGAACGTGAATTAGAATTGACTAAAGGAGCAAAAATCAAATGACGCTGAATGAAAAATATAACATTCCGAACGATACGATCATCACGATCGGTGGAATGGTCGGAATCGGTAAATCAACGATCACGAACTCACTTGCCGATGCCCTCAACTTCCGCACTTCACTTGAGAAAGTAGACACGAACCCTTATCTCGATAAATTTTATCATGATTTTGAGCGTTGGAGTTTCCACCTTCAAATCTATTTCTTGGCTGAACGGTTCAAAGAACAGAAGAAAATCTTCCAATACGGCGGCGGCTTTATCCAAGACCGCTCGATTTACGAAGATACTGGCATCTTTGCCAAGATGCACTATGAAAAAGGGACGATGTCTCCAACCGACTACGAGACGTACTCAAGTTTGTTTGAAGCGATGGTACTGACACCATTCTTCCCACACCCTGACCTTCTCATTTATCTTGAAGGCTCATTCGAGCAAGTACTCGACCGCATTCAAATGCGCGGGCGCGAGATGGAACAACAAACACCGATCACATATTGGGAAGAGATGTACGCTCGTTATACGGAGTGGATCAACAACTTCAACCTTTGCCCTGTACTTCGTCTCTCAATCGAAGAGTATGACTTGATCAATGACCCTAACTCGGTTGAACTCATCTTGGAGAAAATCGAGAAACAATTGACGATCGCTCGCGAAGCGAAAGTCAGATAAGTAAAGAAGGTGCACCGCTCGCTTGAGCGGTGCACCTTCTTTTTATGTGTGGGCGATACGAGGTTTTCGATACGTCGGCGTCTTCCGAGCTTTTCGGAAACCGTCGATGGAATCAAACACTGCGGCCAAAATCGTGATGGCGACGACCAATCCAAATACCCAATCGAACGAGAGCATACCGTTCGGAACGTTCGTCTCGATCCAGTTCAAAAATCGTGGATCGAGTAACTGTGGGGAACTGGCCATCCAGATGATGAACGTTGCCGAGGCAATATTGTAGATCAAATTAAACGAAGCGAGCGCATACGTCCAATGTCCGTTCATCCATTTCCATACCCCAAGCACGACTTGAAGCAAGATGACGGTCACAAATAACCAAATCACATCCATCAGGAACGTTTGATTGAAGATGGGAGTGATCATCGTGAACCCCGCGTTCGTAGATTCATAAATCCCTAGTAACTGTTCGGCGTTAATATACACGCCAAACCACACGGCTGTCCAAAACAACCCGAACCCTGCGTCAAATTTACTGATTCGACCGCCCTTCACCCGTTCTTTCAGCTTGGACACATCCCATTTCATATCTGGCGCCGGTACATCATCAGGTGCATAGCGCTCAATCAAAAAGAAGACGAGCGTAATCCAAAACACGAGCTGAATCCCGACCTCCCACAGCGCATCGAACATGTTCGTCAAAAATGTGCCGATCGTCGGCATAAGCGGTCCTGAGAACGTCGGCATGCTAGACAACACGAGACCGAAGAAAACGACAGCTAAAACGATTGGAACGACAAGTTTAATTACGGTCACATACATTGGGAAAAAACGTGGTCCGATGACATACTGTCCTTCCTTATAACGTGCGGCAACGACGGTTGGATGCCCAATCTCCTCTAACACTCGTTTCACGTCCGCCTCAGTCGGGTGTTCGGGCAATGCCGCCTCGATCGATTGCCGAATCGAGGTAGCCGCCTCCTCGCGCCGTTTCGGAGGAACGTGTCGCACGACCTCATCGATATACATCTCAATCCAATCCATGACGCTCATCTCCTTCCTTACGCGCCACTATAGTCTACTCTATGTAGATTCCCGGTTTACGTGCGGCTTAGCCAGATTTCGTCGGATTGCCACAAACAAAAAAGCCGCAGACCGGAGTCTACGACCATAAAAAAACGCATCTGCCCATGCAGATGCCAAAACAAGCGGAGTTGGTGGGATTCGAACCCACGCGAGCCTTACGACTCCTAACGGATTTCGAGTCCGTCCCCTTCAGCCGGGCTTGGGTACAACTCCAGGCTTAAAAAAGTGTAAAAAAAAGAAAGTGGAG
>NZ_JACSLO010000022.1:6995-19405 GCF_018618195.1 Exiguobacterium sp. s7
GAGGTGGTGGGATTCGAACCCACGCAGGCTATTACACCCCTGACGGTTTTCAAGACCGTTCCCTTAAACCACTTGGGTACACCTCCAAAAAAATATGAAATTGTTGAGCCTCCAAAAATAAAAATGGAGGAGGTGGTGGGATTCGAACCCACGCAGGCTATTACACCCCTGACGGTTTTCAAGACCGTTCCCTTAAACCACTTGGGTACACCTCCAAAGCTCATATACAATTGGTGAGCAAACATCTCGCTCGACATGATTTATAGTACCAACTTGGCAGACAGATGTCAAACCCTTTTGTGAAAAAACATTAAAAAAAACCAAAAAAATCCCGCCTGAACGATACGTTTCAGACGGGCTGGTTTGTTCATTACTGAGGCATTTCAATTTTCTCGATGCCGCCCATATATGGACGTAATACTTCCGGAATGACGACTGAACCGTCAGCCTGTTGGAAGTTCTCTAAAATCGCAGCGACGGTCCGGCCGACTGCGAGGCCAGAACCGTTAAGCGTGTGGACGAATTCTGGTTTTGCGTTCGCTTCGCGACGGAAACGAATTCCGGCCCGGCGCGCTTGGAAGTCTTCAAAGTTCGAACAAGATGAGATTTCACGATACATCCCTTGCGCCGGCATCCACACTTCGATGTCATATTTCTTCGCAGCCGTGAAGCCGAGATCGGCCGTACACATGCTGAGCACTTGATATGGAAGACCGAGACGCTTAAGCACTTCTTCAGCGTGGCCCGTCAAGATCTCGAGTTGTTCATAAGACTCTTCAGGTTTCACAAACCGGACGAGCTCGACTTTGTTGAACTGATGCTGACGAATGAGCCCACGTGTGTCGCGTCCGGCTGATCCCGCTTCTGAACGGAAACAAGCGCTATACGCCGTATACGTGATTGGAAGTTGGTCTTCCGTGATAATCTCGTCACGGTGCATGTTCGTTACCGGAACTTCTGCCGTCGGTACGAGGAAATAGTTCGTATCCGCCACTTTGAATGCGTCTTCCTCAAATTTAGGAAGTTGTCCCGTCCCGGTCATCGCGTCGCGGTTGACCATATAAGGAGGGAGCACTTCAGAATAGCCATGTTCATCGGCATGCATATCCATCATGAAGTTGATGAGGGCACGTTCGAGACGGGCGCCGAGACCTTTATAAAAGACAAATCGGCTACCTGTCACTTTACCCGCTCGTTCCACATCGACGATTTTCAAATCTTCCATGACGTCCCAATGCTGTTTGAGTTCGAATTCGAACGTCGGTTTTGTTCCGACTTCACGGATGGTGACGTTATCGTCTTCCGTTTCTCCAATCGGCGTTGATTCGTGCGGGATGTTCGGGATACTGAGGAGAATCAAGTTCAATTCGGCCTCGACTTCACGCAACTCTTCATCGAGCAATTTGATTTCATCCCCGAGACGGCGCGTCTCGAGAATCGGTCCATCCGCATCTTGCTTATTGCGTTTCAATTCCGCAATTTGCTTCGTCGCTTCATTTCGTTTTGCTTTCTTCACTTCAACC
This sequence comes from Exiguobacterium sp. s7, assembly GCF_018618195.1. NCBI lineage: Bacteria > Bacillati > Bacillota > Bacilli > Caryophanales > Exiguobacterium > Exiguobacterium sp. s7. Next base: position 8,519 of record NZ_JACSLO010000022.1, read on the forward strand.
TCATTGATCAAGTTGCGGCGTTTCTCTTCTAACTCCGGGAAACGATCGAGCGCACTCAAATCCTCGCCGCGATGAGCTAGCTTCGTTTTAATCTCTTCAAAATCTGAACGTAATCGTTTAATGTCTAACATTCGTTATTCCTCCTTTTTCACATAAAAAGGTGGCACGTCCCTTTCCCGTAGGAAAGGGACGAACCACCTTGGATCCGCGTTGCCACCCTCGTTGCCCGAAATCGGGCCACTCGATGCACGTAACGTGTGCGTAACGTGACTTGTTTCCAAGCCAATGCTCCGAGGCCGATTCGGTTACATCATCCCACTAGTTTGCACCAACCACTAGCTCTCTGTCAGTAGATGACCGTAACGTACTTTTCCCCATCATTGCATCTGTCATTGAATTAGTTTTACTTTACAACATCTCAACTCTATCGACAAGACTCAGTTTTCCGAGCACGAGTCGAACCTCATCTAAAAAGTCGGAGAAGGCACGCGTCATACGTGTCAAAAACGATGCCATCTCGACCGGTTCGGCCGCAACGAGCGTTCCTTTAGGTGGAAGTTCACCATCTAGATACCGAACGCTTCCAGAAGGCTCGATGGTGACGGTCCCGACCTGTTGATCGGCCGCAATTGGGGCTTTCGTATTCGGAAGATCGTAAGTCGGTTCAGGTACATCCTGCCCTTTCTCGACGAGCACTTCAAAGGCCGACGTCGTGCGCACTTTCGCTGTCTCGACCGCACCTTCAGCAACATGGAGCGTCGCCGGGACGATTTCGCCTGTCCGTAAAATCGGGGTTAAGACGAAGTCTCCATATGCATAGTCGTGAAGAGCTTTCGTGGCAGTATAACGCCCTTGATCGGTCTTCGCTCCGAGAACGACCGACAGCACGGTACGTCCATCTCGCGTCGACACGCCGATGAAGCAGTAACCGGCATCGTCGGTCGTGCCCGTTTTGAAGCCAAGCATACCCGGATAGGCTAAATCTCGACCGGCGAGCATCCGATTCGTCGCTTCGAAGCGGACCCCGTCGATGTCGACATACGCTTGTTTCGTCACATCGAGCACTTCCGGGAACTTCGTCAAATACGCCAAAGCGAGCATCATCAAATCATTGGCCGATGTCAAATTCTCCCCTGGACGTCCCGCTGACACAGAGTCAAGTCCCGATGCATTGGCGAACGTCGTTTGGGTCATGCCAAGTTCGGTCGCCCGTTCGTTCATTTTCTTCACGAATACCCCTTCCGAACCAGAGACGGCCTCGGCCAATGTGACCGCCGCCTCGTTCGCGGAACGAATCAACGCCACATCGTAAAGTTCTTTTACCGTGTACGGTTTATTGACGAGCGGAATCCGAGCCAATCCTGGTTTTCGGGTCAGCGCCAACGCCTTGTCGCTCGGGGTCACTTCTTGGTTCCAACTGAGGTCACCCGCTTCGATGGCTTCTCGGACGAGAAAAGCGGTCATCAGCTTAGTGATTGATGCCGGAGGAAGCATGGCGTCCTCTTCTTGTGAGAACAGGATTTGTCCCGTCGTCATGTCCACGAGCATCGCGCCGGTCGCATCAACTTTAGGTGCCGCCGATGCATCCGTCGGCACGATCATATTTAAAAGGATTGCCCAAACGAGCATCCATCCGATCCATCTTTGTCTCACGGTCTTGCCCCTTTCTATACGTATCTCGTTACAGTGTAGCAAAAAAACACATGAAAAAGGCTCCCTATTTGCTAGGGAGCCTTTCGATCAGGCGAGTTGTCGCTTTGTCGCTTCAACTATGTCCAAGAAATAGCGGTGCATCGACAAGTCGTCCGTCAATTCCGGGTGGAACGAGCAAGCCATATACTTGTCATACCGAACCGCGACAATCGCTTCCTCGACCTCGGCGAGCACCTCGACGCTCGCTTCGACCGATGCGACTTGCGGCGCTCGAATGAACACTGCTTCGACAGCGTCATCGATTCCATTGACAGTCAAATCGACTTCAAAGCTATCAACTTGTCGTCCGAACGCATTCCGTTTGACCGTCATTGGGATTTTACGCAAGTGCGCATCATATCCTTCAACTTCGGTCGCGAGCAAAATCAAACCAGCGCACGTTCCAAACATCGGCAACTCCGTATTCTCACGTAACGGCTCGAGCAAGTCATAGCGATCAAGCAGGCGACGCATCGCCGTGCTCTCCCCACCCGGTAAGACGAGTCCATCGATTCGATTTAAGTCATCGACCGAGCGGACGACGAGCGTATCCGCACCAAGTGCTTCGAGCATGTGAACGTGTTCGCGAATCGCACCTTGCATTCCGAGTACACCAATCGTGGTCATCTTACCAACCTCGCGGTGCCATAAGTTCTTCTTGTTTGAGCGTGCGGACGTCGAGTCCTTTCATCGCTTCGCCGAGTCCTTTCGACAAGTGCGCGATGCGCTCATAGTCATCATGGTATGTCGTTGCTTCGACGATGGCACGGGCAAATTTCTCAGGGTTCTCCGCTTTGAAGATTCCTGATCCGACAAAGACGCCGTCCGCTCCGAGGTGCATCATGAGTGCCGCATCGGCTGGTGTCGCAATTCCGCCTGCTGCGAAGTTGACGACCGGGAGGCGACCTGCTTCACGGATTTGCATGAGTACTTCAAACGGGGCACCAAGGTCACGCGCTTCCGTCATCACTTCATCGATGCTCATCGAGAGCAAGCGTTTCACTTGGGCTTGAACGGTACGCATGTGACGAACCGCTTCGACGATATTGCCGGTTCCCGGCTCACCTTTCGTCCGGATCATCGCTGCGCCTTCACCGATGCGGCGTGATGCTTCACCAAGATCACGAGCGCCACAGACGAACGGTGCTTTATAGTCCCGTTTGTAGAGATGGAACTCTTCGTCAGCCGGTGTCAATACTTCGCTCTCGTCAATGAAATCTACCCCCATTGATTCAAGGACACGTGCTTCAGCGATGTGACCGATGCGGCACTTCGCCATGACCGGTACTGATACCGCACCCATGACATCTTCGATGATTGTCGGGTCGGCCATACGGGCGACACCGCCCATTTTACGAATGTCTGAAGGTACACGCTCGAGCGCCATAACGGCGACTGCTCCTGCCGCTTCAGCAATTTTGGCTTGCTCCGCGTTGATGACGTCCATGATGACGCCACCTTTTTGCATCTCGGCCATACCTCGTTTTACTTTGTCTGTCCCTACTTGTCTCTTTTCCAAATGGATCCCCTCCAATAAGCTAGTCTACTTGCAAGTATAAATTGATTTGACTATATTGAAAGTGCCAGTTTTGTATTTTCTGAAGTGGTCAGTTTAAACAAAGGACTTCATTTCCTAATTCTCGAATGTTGTAAAGGACAAGGGGGATGATGAAATGGACCAATGGAACAGTCGTGACGAGGCGCATGGACGAAGCTTTTTCGGGAAAGCCGGAGTGTTTTCGCTCCTACTCGTTATCGGATTCATGCTCTATTTTTTCTTTGGCTGACTAGAAAGGATTAACTATGGATATGCTCACGTTCTCGCTCGAGGCTGACTCGAGCGTCCCGTTATATGAACAACTCTATTTGCACATTCGACAAGCCATCGTCGATGACACCCTCACCACCGGGACAAAACTTCCGTCCAAACGTAAGTTAGGCGAGTTTTTAGATGTATCACAAACGACAGTCGAACTGGCTTATGCCCAGCTGCTCGCGGAAGGATATATCGAGTCGTTGCCACGCAAAGGCTTCTACGTGTTACCGCAAGAAGAACTGTACGTCCGGCGCGGCAGTAGCGTCATCGAACCGCTCCCGGTGAAAAAAACATATGAGTTCGACTTGTATCCGAGTCAAATCGACACGACCGCTTTCCCATTCGAACGTTGGCGCCGGCACTTAAAACAAGTCGTCTCGGAAGAACATCACGATTTGCTGTCACTTGGCTCTGTACAAGGCGATTTCGTCCTTCGTCAAGAAATTGCGACCTATCTCTACCATTCGCGTGGTGTGCATTGTTCTCCCGAACAAATCGTTGTCGGATCGGGAACCGAGCAGCTGTTGCCCCAATTGTTAGAACTGTTGCCGGATACCACGACGTTCGGCATTGAGGATCCGGGGTATCCGCTCACCCGCCAACTGTTCGCCCATCAACGACGGACGTTCATTCCAATTCCTGTTGATGAGAGTGGCGTCCGTGTCGATGTGGTGGAACAAGCAGCCATTGATGCCCTTTATGTGACACCGGCCCATCAATTCCCGACCGGAACGATTTTATCGGTCAGCCGCCGTCAACGTCTGCTCAACTGGGCATCGGAGCAGCAAACATATGTGATCGAAGACGATTATGACAGCGAATTCCGTTATAGCGGTAAGCCCATCCCGTCCTTGCAAAGCATGGATCAAAACGAGCGGGTCGTCTATTTGAGCACGTTCTCGAAATCGCTAATGCCTTCATTGCGAATCGGTTATATGGTGCTCCCCCCTCCGCTGTTGAATCGCTACCGGGAACGTTATCGTCACTTCACATGCAGCGTGCCCCGCTTCGAGCAACACACGTTGGCCGAATTTATGGCGACCGGTGATTTTGAGAAACATCTGAACCGGATGCGTAAAACATATCGACGTAAACTTGAAATCATCATCGCCGCTTTCAAACCGTATGAACCGATTGTCTCCATCACAGGGGCGAGCGCAGGCCTTCATGTTGTGCTATCTGTCCAAACGACAAAGTCGAGCGAAGAATTAAAACGTCTGGCCGAAGCCGCGAGTATTCGAATCAATGCGATGACCGATTATCGCATCAACTCGAGCGATACGGTCCCACAGCTTTTATTCGGGTTTGCCGCCTTATCTGAAGAAGTATTACCTGCCGCCGTCAGTGCACTCATGTCGTGTTGGAACATTGAGAAAGGAAGAGATTGATGAAACGGTCACGCTATTTCGTCGGTGGTCTCCTCTTATTAATCGGTACACTCCTGTTATCCGAATCGTGGTGGAAAGACCAACTCGCGACGTGGAACAGTCAACAAGTGACCGCCGAGATTCAACCGAAACAGCCCGAAACCGGCGAATTTGAGTTTTCAAACGTCGAGCCATTATCCTGGGAACAACTATTGACTGTGCGCAATCGGTTTCACGAATTACCGACCCTGGGTCTCATTTCCATTCCAGATGTTAACCTTGAACTACCCATTTTATATGGTCTCGATAACGAGAACTTGGCTGTCGGTGCCGGAACGATGGATCCGTCCCAGCACATGGGAACCGGAAACTACGCACTTGCCGGCCACTATACGCAAAGCCCGACCGCACTGTTCGGGCCACTCCATACCCTCGACATCGGCATGTCCATCTATGTAACCGACATGAAGCACACGTTCCAGTACGAAGTTACTTCCCTAGAGACTGTCCCCCCGACACAAGTTGATGTACTCGAACCAACAACTGAACCGACGATTACGCTCGTCACGTGTACGTTCGATACGACGGAACGGTTGATTGTGAAAGGACGCCTCGTGAAGCAAACGCCTCTCTAACCGATAGGCGTTTTTATTATTTTTCAAAAAACATATTGTGAGCGCTTACATATTCAGCTAAACTATTCCTGAAACCGTTTGCGCAATTTTGACAATTCGTTGCCCTGTAGACGACACATTCCATGAAAGAGGTGCTTTATGAAGAAGAAAGCGGCACGACAGACGACCACGTTACTTTTATCATCCGTTCTCCTGATCCAAGCCGGCGTCCCGATGAACGCTTTGGCTGAACCTGCCACAATCTCAATTGATGGCTTAAAAACAGATTGGACGAACACGCCAGCGCTCGCCACATCCCCACAGGCGGGTTGGCAAGGATTCGATTTAGGAGACGTCTATCTGCAGAACGATGCACGTAACCTTTACTTTTATGTGGATGCGAACAACGTCCCGAACTGGGGCGACAATGGTCAGTACATAAATATCGCCCTCCAAATCAATGAACAAGATTCAGGCGTAGCGACAAACCCGCTTGGCTATCCGTTCAACTTTAGCCAAACCGATAAAAAACCACAGTATCATATTTTACTTCGCGTCGATGGCGATACATCAGTAAAAGAAGCTGCTCTGTATGAAGCAGGTAAATCCACACCACTCGCAAACTTAAGCAACTTGAACGGCGCCTCGTTTGCTATTGACCGCACGAAAGGATTTGAAGGCAAAATCCCATTGTCCCTGCTTGGCCTAAGCAACGAGGATACCGTTCGGGTCCTCACGGTACTCAGTGGGAATAATGCTACCGAGCATGGTGCGTTCGACACGATTCCAAGTAATTCGGCCAACAAAGTCGCCGATAGTTGGAACGTTTCGGCTACTCCGTCGACACAATCGGTATATAGCCCAGCCTTCACGTTGAGCGGTGTCGAGACGGTCAGTCAACTCGAAGTGACAGCAGTCACACCGGCCAATCAATCGGAACAAGTGGACATCAAATCCCCAATCACTTGGACGTTCAATGAGCCTGTGTCGTTAGACGCTTCGAACATCAGCTTGATGAATGGCGAGACAGCTGTACCGTTCACGGCTGAAGCGAGCGGATCGACAGTGACCGTCACACCGACCGAAGCACTCGGCTTGAATCAAACATATACCGCGACCCTTCCCGCGGACGCTGTGAAAGGAAACCTGTCGAACACGACGTTACCGGCATTGACGACGTCATTTAAAACCATCACTGAAATCGCCGATCCATGGAAAACACAACGCTACATCGAGATGTTGTACGTCCGGGCCGACAACGATTATACCGATTGGAATTTATGGACGTGGAGTACTGGTGCCAAAGATGGCCAAGTAGATCCATACAAAATCACTGAAGAAGGTGCCGTCTTCCGTATCCCGGTCGGAAAAGATGCGACCAACGTAGGCTTTGTCATCCGCAAAGGCACGGATTGGGCCGTGAAGGATGGTTACGGGGAAGACCGTTATGTGAAACTCGGCAATGATCGAGTCACAAAGGTCGTCGTCGAGAGCGGAAAAGGAACGTTCCACCAAGTACCGACGATTCAAGGGCCCGTGTTTGAAGATGGTGCCGTCACGTTCTTCTACCGTGACAAAGCGTTGTATGAAGAAGGACAACTCGATGAAATCGACAGCGTCGCGTTAAAAGTCAATGGCACGACATACCCGATGACTTACGAAGCGAAGAACGAATGGTTCCGTCATACGGTAAAATTGCCGGAAGGGGAGCATGATTATACATTCCTTGTCACGAAAGACGGTGTCACGACTGAAGTGAAAGACCCTTACTTTGAGGCGTCGAGCGTTGAATATCGTCGTCCCAACGTCAAATTGACCGCTTCTGTTGCTCCAAAAGCGATTAGTTCTCGAGAAAACGCGGTCGTCCAGGTGAAGCCGACGTTGCCAAAAGGTGTCCAATTACGAGAAATGTACATCGATGCCCGTCCACTCGGTGGACCAGCCAAGCTAGCGGTAGACCCGGCACTGAACAAACAGACGATTGCAGTGAAAGATACTGTCAAACCAGGCAACAAGTATTTGACGATTACGGCGATTGACCAATACGGAAACGTTCATAAGACGAAAACATCGTTGACGGTCCGACCGGTCTCGATGAAGGACAAGCAAGAGTTCGATTGGGATGAGGCACGGATTTACTTCATGCTGACCGATCGCTTCTATGACGGGGATAAAACGAATAATAACCCGAATGGTGAATACTACGACCAAGACCATCTTGAGTCGTATCACGGCGGCGACTTTGCCGGCGTCACGAAAAAACTCGACTATTTGGACAAGTTAGGTATCAATACAATTTGGATCACACCGATCGTCGACAACATTGATTGGGATCTTCGTTACGGTAAAGACGGCTCACAGTACGGCTACCACGGCTATTGGGCGAAAAACTTCGAAAAACTCGATGAGCATCTTGGGGATATGAAGGCGTTCCATCGTCTCATCGACGAAGCAAACGCACGAGGCATCAAGATTATGGTCGACGTCGTCCTGAACCACCCTGGCTACGGCATGGAACCAGGAGCTGTGGACACGGGTGCGACAAACTTCCCGACAAATCAGGAACGTAAAGCGTTCGAGGGGATGATTCGTTCGAACCCGGTCGATGGGGATGATTTAAAAATGTCACTCTCTGGGCTGCCAGACTTTAAAACAGAGGAAGCAGCTGTTCGTGAACAACTCGTCAAATGGCAGACAGATTGGGTTAAACGCTCGAAGACGAAAAAAGGTAACACTATCGACTACTTCCGCGTTGATACAGTCAAACACGTCGATTCGACAACATGGAAGTCGTTCAAAAACGAGTTAACGGCACTTAAACCAGACTTCAAGATGATTGGAGAACATTACGGCGCGAGTGTAAACAACACGGGCGGTTACTTACAGAGCGGCCAAATGGATTCGCTACTCGACTTTGACTTCAAATATCAAGCTGAGCGGTTCATCAATGGGAATATTGATGACGTTCAGAGTGCGCTCCAATACCGCAACACACAACTCTCGAATGAAGCGACGCTCGGACAGTTCCTCAGTAGTCATGACGAAGACGGTTTCCTCGTATCACGTGCCGGAGGAGATGAAGGAAAACACATGGTCGCCGCTTCGCTTCAAATGACGGCGAAAGGTCAACCTGTCATCTACTATGGTGAAGAGGTCGGTCAGTCAGGAAAACATGCCTTGGATATGGATAAAGGCGAGTTCAATGAAAACCGTTATGACTTCGACTGGAAGCGAGTCAAAGGAGAAGGCAAAGCGATGCACACGCACTACCAGAAGCTTCTCAATATTCGTGCTGACTATTCGAAAGTATTTAGCAAAGGAACACGGGCCGTTATCTCGGGTGGGTCTGCGAAGGGATATTCTGTCTTTGAACGAAAACACGGCAAGGACTCGATCCTTGTTGCCTTGAATACGACAGAGGCGAAGCGAACAATTACGTTCCAAACGAACCTTAAGTATAAGACGAAACTTGTCGATCGCTATAGTGGACGAAACTATGTGGTCAAACGAGATGGCAAAGTCACGGTCATCTTGCCTGCGCAAGATGATGGTGGTACAGTCATTCTTGTCAACAAAGTTAAAAAATAATAATAAAAAGCCGTTGCCTCTGAATCGAGACAACGGCTTTTCGTTTAACGTGAGTAGTTTGGAGCTTCTTTAGTGATATGAACATCATGTGGATGGCTTTCTTGCAAGCCAGCCCCTGTCATGCGGATAAACTGCGTATCTTCGCGTAACGCCCGAATGTCAGCTGCCCCACAATAACCCATTCCTGAGCGAAGGCCACCGATGAGTTGATACACCGTATCTGCCAACTCGCCACGATAAGCGACACGACCTTCAATACCTTCCGGCACGAATTTCTTGTCCGCTTCTTGGAAGTAGCGATCTTGGCTTCCACGTTTCATCGAGGCTTCAGAACCCATTCCACGGTATGTTTTGAACTGACGTCCTTGATAGATTTCCATCTCACCTGGACTCTCTTTCACACCAGCGAGAAGACTACCGAGCATGACCGCATGACCACCAGCCGCAATTGCTTTCACGATATCACCTGAATACTTGATTCCACCATCGGCAATGACTGTGACACCATGTTCTCTAGCTTCTGTGACACAATCGTATACCGCTGTGATTTGTGGAACGCCGACACCTGCTACGACTCGTGTCGTACAGATTGACCCTGGGCCAATCCCGACTTTGATGACCGATGCACCGGCTTCAATCAAAGCCCGTGTTGCTTCGGCTGTCGCGACATTCCCTGCAATAATCGGGAGTGTCGGGAACATGTCACGTAACTCTTTTACTTTCTCAATGACGCCGGCTGAATGGCCGTGAGCTGTGTCTACCACTAGAGCATCGACACCAGCATCGACAAGGATTTGAGCACGCGATGCGGCATCTTTCGTGACACCGACGGCGGCTGCAACGAGTAAGCGACCTTGTTTGTCTTTCGCTGCGTGCGGGAACTGTTCGACTTTCTCAATATCTTTTGTCGTAATGAGACCTTTTAACACACCTGAATCATCAACGAGCGGTAATTTTTCAATCCGATGTTGATGAAGAATGCGTTCTGCTTCTTCAAGGGACGTCCCTACTTTTGCGGTGACGAGGTTTTCCGTTGTCATGACATCCGCAATCACTGTCGAGTAATCTTTAATGAAGCGAAGGTCGCGGTTTGTTAAAATCCCGATCAATTTGCGTTCTGTTTCCGAATTAACGATTGGAACACCTGAGATACGGTATTTACTCATCAAGTACTCTGCATCGTACACTTGACGCTCAGGCGTCAAATAGAACGGGTTCGTGATGACGCCGTTCTCCGAGCGTTTAACGCGATCGACGTGTTCTGCCTGCATCTCCATCGACATGTTTTTATGAATGACTCCTAGACCACCTTGGCGTGCCATGGCGATGGCCATCGGTGCTTCTGTGACCGTATCCATACCTGCACTGATGATTGGTACGTTCAACTCTAGACCTTCACAAAGTTTAGTGCTCAAACTCACATCTCTTGGCAAGACATTTGAAAAGCGCGGTACGAGTAACACGTCATCAAACGTTAATCCTTCTTTTGCAAACTTGTTTTCCCACATAAAAATCGATTGCCCCTTTCCCTATCGGACCCGAATCTTTGTTTCGAAATATTTCTGTAATGGTAACAGGTATAGGGCGAAAGTGCAATTCAATTCACGATGTTCAGAAAGTTCAGAATTGTGTTCGTTCCATTCACTTTCATCTTTTAATGTTCGGAATTAGATTGTATGTGTCGCTTACGAATAGAAAATTTAATGACAATCCACAAAAAAAGACGACCAAGCGGATGCTTGATCGTCTTTCGCGTTGGCCTGGCAACGTCCTATCCTCACAGGGGGAGACCCCCAACTACTTTCGGCGC
>NZ_JACSLO010000023.1:0-15627 GCF_018618195.1 Exiguobacterium sp. s7
CCATGTCTTCCCGGAGGCAGAACATGTGCTGGACCGGTTCCACCTCGTCCAGTTCGTCACGGACGCCCTTCGCCGACGGCGTCGTTTTTGAACGAGGCAAGACGCCATCACCACGTTCGCGTGATCGATCGTTCGCTCGCGCGTCGCCCGGAAACGCTGACTGGGGAAGACCGGGAGGTCGCCCGTTCCTGTATGCAGGAAGATCCATTCATTCGGAACCTCTATCAAGGGCTCCAGCATATCCGATATGTGCTGAAGGCGACGTGCGAGATACAGGCGCAACGGCGGCTCACAGACTGGTTGGACCGTTATCAGTTCCATCCGTGCGGGCCCCTGGCGAAGATCGCGAAAGCAATCCGGGTCCGGGAGCAAGCGATGCGCCAGACAATCGTGTCAAGGCTGTCGAACGGGAAGATGGAAGGGACGAACAACAAGATCAAGCTCATCAAACGCCGTGGCTATGGCTATCGAAACCTCGAGCGATTCTTTTTAAGATTGCGCCTCGAGATCGGTCGTCAAAATAGCAACCACGAGTTATGGTGATGAGCCAGAAAAAGAGGATGAATTTATCGAAGTTTTCTCAAACAGGGGGTAAAATTACAAAGAATTTTTTCTTTTGTTCTTTGCCCAGATCACTAGAAACGATAGAAAGATCAAAATAAATAAGCCGTACTGATAACCGGGATGTATGGATTCTACAAGGCCATAAACAACAGCCACTTCAAGAGAAACGGCCGGAATTTTACCGATGGTGCTGGCAATAATGAATAAGCCACCTGGAATGGGCGTCAAGGCCGCCCCTGCTGTTACCAGACCTGATGGGACAAAAGGAATTAAGCGCAGCAAGATGATTGCCCAGAAGACGCGGCTTATTGAAGAACTCTGGATGTACCTCCAGAACGGCCGCTTTAACCACTTTGGATTAACTTTTGAAAACCCATATCGATATAGGTAAAATCCGACGATAGCGCCAAAAATCTCCCCCGACAAAGAAAGGATGACGCCAATGGTTAACCCTAAAGAACTGATATTGAGAGACGTGAGCAAAAAGCTTGGGAAAAAGCCAACTGCACCCATACTTATGTTGAAAATGAGAAGCAGCAGAAATTCTAAAACGGGGAACTGAGTGTTTATGGTATAATCCGCCTCCTGCGCTGTTTAAAAAATTGATGGTATATAAAAGTTCAGTTGAATGAAATTTTAAGATAGAGAAGTGCGTTCTATATCCGTTTTTTTCGAATTCGGTAATACACTAATCCTGAAAAGCCAACGACGAGGAGGAACAAATAGATTGAACTTAAAATCCCAGGTGGGAAAAATGTGCGAACGTCTTCAGAATTAGAAGGAAGGTTTGTCTCAGAAGCACTGACAACGGGAAACTGATAAGAAGACAAAAGAGTGCCATCCTGATCAGTAATCCTTAATAGTCCATCTTCTTTTACAGCGATTGTCACTTGCTCATCTGTTTGGTGTGTATAAAAGAAATCGCCTGGCGTAATGTATTCCACATCACCGGCAAAAAAGCTGCTTTCTTTCGGAATGCTCACTGTTTTAAAATTTTCAAATCCAAAATCCAAAAGTTGAATAGTGTCAGCATAAGCTTCTGCCTCTGTGTCGCTTTTTAAGGTGACGACAATTAAATTCAGGTTTTCTCTTTTGGCTGTCGTGGCCAGCGTGACGCCTGCTTCTGGCACAAACCCGGTTTTACCACCCGTAACGCCTTCATAAGGTTTTTCCCTTAATAGTTTGTGGTGGGTATAAAGCGTGGTATCCCAGGATTCACCGTTCCAGGGCAGTTCTTTTGTTCCAAATATTTTCATGAATTCATCGTTCTTCATCGCATATCGGGTTAACTTCGCTAAATCTTCGGCTGTCGTAACATGCTCGGGATCAAAAAGACCGTGGGGATTTTCGAAGTTCGTATTCTGCAGGCCAATTACATCTTCTAAATATAAATTCATATCAGCAGAAAATAACTCAACGCTGCCGCTGATGTGTTCAGCAATGGCGACGCCGGCATCATTTCCAGAGTTGACTAAGAGGCCCAGCAACAGTTTTTCTAAAGTCACTTGTTCTCCCTCTTCCAAATAAACACGGGTGCCTTCCGTATTGCGTGCTTTTTTACTGATGGTTACAACATCATTTAATTTTCTGTTTTCAATTGCATAAATGGCTGTGGCAATTTTTGTTAGGCTGGCAGGATACATCTGCGACTGTGCATTTTTTTCATAGAGGATTTCTCCAGTCGTTGCTTCCATGACAATAGCTGCTTCACTGGATACGTTTGGCAGGGAAGGGTCATCAGTTTTACTGAAAACGGACGAAACGATTAAAGTGTTGATCATGATTAAAATGGTTGAAACAACACTTAGTTTTTTCATAACTACTCCCTCCTGAGTGATTATTTTAGTTCTGCTTTATTATATAATTGACGGTTTCCCGGTCCGAATCAGTCGGTAAATGAAAGGTTTGCTGGTATTTCTCGTGTCCTTTACCGGTAATCACAATCCAGTCGCCTTCCTTGCTTTCATGGATTGCTTGCTGAATGGCGAGTGTACGGTCTGGAACGATGCTGCCTTTTGAGTTGCCGTATGTTTCATTTAGTTGGTTTAAAACTTCCAGCATATCTCCTGGAGAAACATTGTTCAGGTCGTCCAACGTTAAAATGTAGCGGTCACTCATTTCAGCAGATATGGATAGCATGTGCTTTCTCTTGCTGGCATCTCGATTTCCACGAAAGCCGAAAATATGGGTTATTCGTTGGGCCCCTTGTGATTTTGCAGTTTCCAGGCAGTAAGAGATGGCATCCGGAGTATGGGCATAATCCACAATAACGATCGAGCCCTTGGCCAGTTTCGTGACCTCAAAGCGTCCATCGACTCCCTTGAAATGGTGAATGGAGTTTAAGAGCTTTTCTTTGGGGATACCCAGCAACAATGATGTTCCGTAGGCCATTAAGGTGTTATACATATTGTGCATTCCGGTCATGGCAGCGACCATTTGATACGTTTCGTTACTTTCAATCACCCGCATAGTGGAGGACAGTGAATGAAATTTTGCAACACGCAGGTTGCATTCAGTGGATGTGCCAATTGCATAAATCGGTTTTCCCTTTGTTTGCAGGATTCCACAGAGCTTTCGTCCCCACTCATTATCTGTATTCACTACAGCAATCCCATGTTCTTTCATCTGATTGAACATTGTAAGCTTCGCCTGAAAATATTCTTCCATGGAACTGTGATAATCCAGGTGTTCATGGTGAAGATTGAGGAACAAGCCGTAATCAAATTCAATGCCTTCTAACCGATACTGGGCCAGTCCATGAGAAGAAACTTCCATAATGACGACCTCATCCTGACTGAGGGTCAACAGTTTATGGAGAGCGAGTGAATTTGGTGTGGTGTTCGAGCTTTTCATTTTTTCGCCATTGATAATATTTTGGTTGGTACCGATGACAGAACAACTCATACCGTTGCTTTCCAGAAAGTGCTGGAGCATATAGCTCGTCGTCGTTTTTCCGTTGGTGCCCGTAATTCCAATCATTATTTTCTGGTCAGATGGACGGCCATAAAAATTCCTGGCCAGGATGCCAAGCGCTTTCCGGCTATTTTCCACCTGTAAATAAGGGACACCTAACCGGGTAATTCCTTGTTCTCCGATGACAAGGGCTGCCCCTTTTTCAATTGCCTGGTCAATAAACCCGTGACCATCAATTTCAAATCCTTTAATAGCAACAAACACAAAACCTTTTGCCACATCGCTTGAGTTATCGGCAATCCCCTTGATGTCTAATTCTAATATTCTGGAATCTAATCGGGAGATCAGACCGGATTCGTTCAAAAGCTGATTTGTTTTCATAGATTTGGTGACCTCTCTAAAACTATTTAAATTTGATTTATTCTATTATAAAAATGTTGAAAAAATGTGCAGAATTTATACGGGAAGCCTAACTACTAAAGCTTAATGTTTTTGTAATACAAACGAAATCGAATCCTTTATGAACCATTACAGATAAAAACCCGGGATCTTGTTGACAAGATCCCGGGTTTTGGCGCTTTTATTCGGGTGACAGTTCGCTTTCAGTCACCCATTTATGATTGGTGACTTCCTCGCCTCCGGTGGTCGGGACGAAATCAACCATATAGACGGTCGTTTCTTCGGTAGAATCAACCGTAGCCGTTGCGCCGTCCATTCCCTCCATATGGTCAGCGGCAATGGCCGCTTCATCGCCCGTTTCCAATGGTTCATCACCTGGATTTTCCAATTCTGCGTGAATCACCCATTTGTGATTTTCAACCGGCTCGCCTCCGTCCGTCGGCGTATAGGTCACTGCATAGGCGGTTGTATCATAAGCCCCGACAATTGTGGCTTCAGCACCTTTCATGCCTTCCATATGATCGGTTTCAATAATCGCCTGGCTTCCAACTTCAAAGGTTGGATTTTCGGCTTCCTGCAAATCATCCGGGACTTCACCTGAACCGGAATAGAAGAAACTGCACAGAAAATCAAGAATTAATCGGTAAACTGGATTGGTTGACGTCTTCTGGAACGGTTAAGCAAGCACGGGGAAGTAGAAGTTAAGAGAGGGGCTGTATTTAATTTTACATACCTTGAAATTCCCCGAGTCTTATATAGAAAATTTCATTTGATTCCTTAAGGGATACAAAAATGATAAAGAAGAGGATTCAACTTACTGTAATAGGAGGTGTACAAGTGGCGGAAATTAGTTTGTATCTTGCGTTTGGCGCAGGGCTTTTATCATTTATCTCTCCATGCTCCCTTCCTTTGTATCCGGCTTTTTTATCCTACCTTACTGGAGTTTCAGTCAATGAGTTAAAGACGGGCAAGGGAATGATGAGGAGCACGGCTTTGATTCATACGGTTCTATTTTTGATAGGTTTCTCCATCATTTTTTTAGCGTTGGGCTTGTCGACTTCGCTTATCGGAAACTTCTTCTTGGAATATCAAGTTCTTCTACGTCAATTGGGCGCTATTTTGATGGTGTTTTTTGGCTTGGTCCTAACCGGTATTCTGAAATTCGACTTCCTGCTGTCGGATAAGAAATTACAGTTCCAGAAAAGGCCCTCCGGATACGCGGGTTCTGTTCTGATCGGCATTGGCTTTGCAGCTGGATGGACCCCGTGTACCGGTCCCATACTTGCAGGAGTTATTGCACTCGGAGTAGCGGATCCGGACAGTGGCTTACTCTATATGCTGTTTTACGTTCTGGGATTTTCCATTCCTTTTCTCTTGATGTCGTTTTTTATTGAGAAAATGACTTTCTTGAAGAAGAAGAGCGCTCTTTTCATGTCAATAGGAGGAGCATTAATGATTCTGATGGGCGTTTTACTTTACTTTGACATGCTGACAGAAATCATCGCTTTTTTATCGCAATTTACGGGTGGATTTACAGGGTTTTAATGGACTCAACCCATCATCTAGGAAGGACGTGACAGTGTATGGCTGCTAAAAAGGATAAAAAGAGAAATCGCTTGATTATGAGGACAAGTATTTGTTCATTCTGGTTGTCGCTATTGCATTTACCATCTACAACGGATTAACAAAAGAGAAAAACGAATTGCTGCAAGTTGGAGATTCGGCACCCGATTTTGCGTTGACGGATTTGAACGAGGAACGGCATCAGCTGTCTGAGTACAAAGGGCAGGGGGTGTTCGTGAACTTTTGGGGTACTTAGTGCAAACCGTGCGAAAAAGAGTTCCCGCTGATGGAAAAGCAGTACCAGGTATACAAGGATCAAGGTGTGGAGATACTCGCTGTCAATATTGCGCAATCCGATTATGAAGTGAGACAATTTGCTGAACAGCGAAATTTAACGTTCCCGATTGTTATCGATAAGGACAAAAGTGTTATGGAAGCTTATAATATCCGTCCATTGCCGACTACTCTGTTAGTCAATCAAGAGGGCAAAATCGAGAAAATTATTACGGGTGAAATGTCCGAAGAGGATATCGCGAGTTATATGGAACAGATCAAACCGTGCTGATACCTCTGAATTTCCCAAGCATAATGCGGGCCACGTTATTTTGAAAAATGCTGCAAAGAAAAAACGAGAAAAAAACATTTCTTTAAAGTGGACTAACCGAAAGAAAAGAAATGTCAGGTGTAGAAAATTTATAAATAAAAATCAGGCAAAGATCCTCCACCGGACCGATTGGAAGGATTATTCCTTTTGGGTCAATTGTAGAGGGAATGGATTACCTGTTTTGAAATCAAGATATCTGCACAAAAAGTCGAAACTTTTTCGTTAAACTTTAAGAATGTTATACTTATAAAAAATAAAAAATGACATATTCGGAGGGCATCTACATGAAAAAAAAGAGAATAGGAACGGCAGTGCTGTCGGCTTTTCTTTTGCTGGCAGGCTGCAGCAATGATACAACGGATTCATTTGAAGTGCCGTTTGAAGGGGAACTGAACCATGTTCATGGGATGGGTTATGCAGGAAATGAGAACGGACTGTATTTTGCCTCGCATACCGGGCTGAAAATTTACCGGGAAGAGGGCTGGTTCGAAACGGCGGATAATTTTCATGATTATATGGGCTTTAATGCAACAAATGAAGGATTTATTACGTCGGGCCACCCAAGTGCAGACTCAGAATTACCCAATCCCCTAGGGATACAGCGAAGCATCGACAGCGGTAAATCGATTGAAGAGATTGCATTTCAAGGAGAAACGGATTTTCATGCCATGGCGGTGGGATATAACAGTAACGACATTTTCCTAATCAATCCGGCCAAGAATTCCCTATTGGAAGCCGGCGTATATAAAAGCGGTGATGAAGGCGAATCATGGAAAACTGTGAAGGCTGAAGGGCTGGAAGGCGAAGTGACTTCGCTCGCTCTTCACCCGGCTGACTCAAACTTCGTCGCTGCAGCTACGGCTGCAGGGATTTATTTCTCACGGGATGGCGGAGAAAATTTTAAAGCCATTACAGACGGAAGTGAAACAGGCACAGCGGTGCATTTCACCGAAGACCATTTGTACTTCGGAAGCTACGGGACAGCGGCGGCTCTGGTGAAGTATACTATGGAAAATGAAGAACTCGAGCCGGTGGATACACCGGACCTTTCACAAGATGCCGTCGCTTTTATTGCACAAAACCCGATGGATGGAATGGAACTGGCGATCTACACATTTGAAGGCAATGCCTACTTGTCGGAAGACGGATTACAGACCTGGAAAACGCTGCTGGAAGAGGGAAAAACCAAGTAGAAACCAGCTAGCCGTTTGAAAGACGAACCGAATCCAACAGCTTTCGGCAGCAGTCTTTGTCTTGATTGCTGCTAACCAATCGACTTAAAGAGGGATGCCATGTTAAACAGGCTTGCATTGAAAATAGGTTTGCTGTTTTTTGTGTTTATTATCATCATTGAATCGGTTTTGTTTCTAACCCTGTACGTTACTTTTGTCAATGAACGGGTGGATGAAGTCATGACCAACCTGCTTGCAAGAGGGAACACCCACAGCGAAGTATTGGAAGACAGTTTTGAACCGGCGACATTGAACCATGTGGCGTTGATGGAATCGGCCTCCGATTTCATCGTCATCATCACGGATGCAGATGGCAACGAATTGACCCATTCCGATCTGATTGAACCTGAAATGAGGGAAGTGTTGGAACACACCGATTTTGATGAGGTTCTGCAGGGAGGGAAGGTCGTGGAAGAGCGATGGGACAAAAAAGAGTTTATTGCGACGGACAGCCCAATCACCATTGAAGGAGAACATAGAGGCCACGTGTTCATGTTTGCGGAAACCAATCATATCAAAGGGATGGTCAGTCATTTGCGAAACCAATTCCTGATTGTTGGCCTGATTGCTGTCGGGTTGACCGTCATCACAATTTTTCTGCTATCCCGATTGATTACGTTGCCGTTGATTCGGATGAAAGAAGCGACGGAACAGTTAAGCGAAGGGCACCACGAGGTCAGCCTGAATATTGGCCGAAACGATGAGTTGGGAGAGCTGGCGAAAGCCATCACTGCTCTATCCAGTGACTTGGAACATTTAAAAAATGAGCGGAATGAATTTTTGGCGAGTATTTCGCACGAGTTGCGGACGCCGTTGACCTATATCAAAGGATATGCCGATATCGCGAGCCGGCCGGATGCATCCGAGGAAGAGAAAAAGGAATACATTGGCATCATCCGGGAAGAGACGGCCCATTTGACGGAATTGATCCGGCAGCTGTTTGAGCTGGCTCAGATGGATCATAACCAGTTCGCCATTCAAAAAGAGGAATTTTCACTGGAGATGCTTTTTGCATCCGTCGTTGCCTTGGTTCGGCCAGCTTTTGACGAGAAACAGATTTCATTGGCTGTCCATTGTGAACATGAGATTGTCGCCTTCATTGATCCCGAACGTTTTCAGCAGGTATTGCTGAATGTCTTGGACAACGCCCGCAAGCATTCTCCTGAAGGAACACAAGTGGTATTACAGGGAGTCCAAGATAAAGGTACCATCACCATAAGCATCCGTGATGAAGGAGAGGGCATACCGGAAAAAAATCTTCCTTTTGTCTTTGAACGATTGTATCGGGTCGATAAATCCAGATCCAGACAGTACGGAGGAAGCGGTCTTGGCCTGGCGATTGCGAAAGAAATCGTCGAATCGCACGGTGGTCTCATGACGCTTCAAAGTGAGTACGGACAAGGGACAACCGTCCTGATAGAATTGAAAAGGGGGGATTCGCTTGCAGAAAGTGCTGTTGGTTGATGATGAACAACGAATGCTGGATTTAGTGGCTTTATATTTGAAGCCGCATCAGTACCTCTGTAAAAAAGCACTGGGAGCTCATGAAGCCCTCGACTATTTGGAATCGGAACCTTTCGATCTCGTCTTACTGGATATCATGATGCCGGAAATGGATGGCTGGGAACTGTGCCGCGAAATCCGGAAATTTTCGGATGTGCCAATCATTATGCTGACGGCGCGGGAACAACAGGAGGATATTGTTAAGGGATTGAATATCGGGGCGGATGATTACATCACAAAGCCGTTTAATGAAGATGAGTTGCTGGCCCGGATGGGGGCGCTGCTTCGCAGGAGAACTCCGAAAAATACCATTGAAGTGGACGGTTTGGTGTGGGACGAAGACCGGTTTGAACTTACGTACGGCAAACATATCATCAAATTGACGCCAAAAGAATTTCTGATGGTGGGCCATCTGATGAAGAATGCCGACAAAGTGTTTACGAGGGAGCAGCTGATCCAGTTAATTTGGGGATTCGACTCAGAGACGGAAGGGCGGACCATCGATTCGCATGTGCGAAATGTTCGGGAAAAAATCCGCCAGTCCGGTTTTCCGGTCGATGATCATTTTCTCACGGTTTGGGGAATCGGCTACAAATGGATCCATGAAGCAGAATGATGCTTGATAAAAGAAAAGGTCCGTCGGAAAATATTTCCGACGGGCCTTTTTGAGTAAGGTTATGCGGCGTTACGGCAAGCTTCTGCACATCTACGGCAAGCTTCCGCACAGCGTCTGCAATGTTCATGATGATCGGCGTGCTTCTCACATTCCTCTGCGCAAGCTTCGCAAATGGTTGCGCAAACGGCTGCCAGTTCGGAAACGAACGGTGAATTGTGAGTAATGGCATGTTCCAAAAATGCACACATGTCCGCGCATTCCCGGTCTAATCGAATGCACTGTGCTAGCATCTTCACATCATCTTCCTGCAGACAAGCGTCAAAACAATGGTTACATTCCGCTGCACAATCATGTAATGCCCGAATCAATTCCTGATGTTGTTCATGAGCCATGTTAAAACCTCCATTTCTTATTTTTGTTTCATTTACTGGATTTCCCTCTCCTTTCCAAACTAAACAGAAATACCGAAACTCCATAGAAACTGCACATTTTATAGACAAGTAATCAAATATTAAAATCAATGGTGCGGTTTTTTTGGGGGGTCATTGTGAACTTCTAAATTAGAGTCATGGAAACAGCGATAAAGTAAAATGATACTAAACACTTGATATACCCTATCGGGGTATGTTAAGTTTAAGGAAATATTACTTTAGGAGGAATAATAATGATTGAAACATTAAAAGTACAAGGTATGTCCTGCGGCCACTGTGCAAACTCGGTTGAAACGGGCGTCGGTGAACTCGAAGGGATTTCATCTGTGACAGTTGATCTTAAAAAAGGCGAAGTGGCAGTAGACTATGATACTGCCAAGACATCATTAAACGAAATTCAGAAAGCGATTGAAGAACAAGGGTATGACGTCGTATAAGGGTGCTTTCACAGCACACTTTACTTTTAAATGAAATATACCCTCGCGTGGTATATTCGGCAAGAACTTTGTGAATGTTAAGAATGTAAATAGGGTTAAATAGGATAAGAACCACTAGTTTGGAGGAGGCGCACTGAATGGCTAAAAATGATAAAGACCATCACCACCATCAAGACGAACAGGTAGATCACAGTAAAATGGATCATTCCAAACATGTTGGGCATTCGTACCATGAAGACCAAGTGAAAGAAGGCATTCAAGACGACAGCAATCCTGCCAAAATTCATGATGATCATGCCCATCACAATCATGGTGGCCACGATCATAGTGACCATGGACATCACCATCATGGGAATTTCAAAGAAATTTTCCTGAAGTCGCTGCCCTTGGGCATTGTCATTCTATTATTGTCGCCGATGATGGACGTTCGGCTTCCTTTCCAATTTACTTTTCCATACTCGGATATTGTGGTCGCTGTATTAGCAACTATCTTATTGGTTTATGGCGGAAAACCCTTCTATCAAGGTGCAATCGCTGAATTTAAGGAAAAAGCACCGGGCATGATGGCCCTTATTTCATTAGGGATATCCGTTTCCTATTTGTACAGCATTTACGCCGTGCTGGCACGCTACGTAACCGGCGATCACATCATGGATTTCTTCTTTGAATTCGCGTCCTTGCTGTTGATCATGCTCCTTGGACACTGGATCGAAATGAAGGCTATCGGAGAAGCAGGAGACGCGCAAAAATCGCTCGCCGAATTGGTGCCGAAAGATGCACATGTGGTATTGGAAGATGATTCGATCGAGACGCGTCCCGTAAATGAGCTGAAAGTCGGAGACCTTGTACGGGTTCAGGCCGGAGAAAACGTCCCTGCCGATGGCATCATCAAAAGAGGCACCTCGCGGATCAATGAAGCTTTGCTGACGGGGGAATCTAAACCCATTGAAAAAGGAGCCGGAGACAAAGTGATCGGCGGTTCCACGAACGGTGCAGGCATCATATATCTTGAAGTACAGGAAACCGGCGACCAATCGTTCATTTCCCAAGTACAAACCCTGATAAGCCAGGCGCAGGATCAACCTTCAAGAGCTGAAAATCTGGCTCAAAAAGTAGCCGGCTGGCTGTTTTATATCGCCATTGCGGCGGCTTTCCTCGCTTTTGTCGTTTGGCTGTACATTGCTGACATTCAAACCGCTGTTCTTTTTACGGTTACGACATTAGTCATTGCATGTCCACACGCTCTCGGCCTTGCCATTCCGCTGGTTATTGCACGAAGCACCAGTTTAGGTGCAAGCCGCGGGCTGTTGGTGAAAGACCGCGAAGCATTGGAGCTGGCAACTAAGGCTGATGTAATGATACTGGATAAAACGGGTACATTGACTACTGGCGAATTTAAAGTTTTGAACATGGAAACACTGGATGGTCAACATACCGAAGCCGAAATCGCGGCGTTAATGGCAGGGATTGAAGGCGGGTCCAGCCACCCAATCGCCCAGTCAATCGTCCAATACGCTGAGAAACAAGGGATTCAGCCTGTCCACTTTGATTCGATTGATGTTGTGTCGGGTGCGGGTATAGAAGGAAACGCCAATGGCCGCAAATACGAATTGATCAGCCAAAAGGCACTTGGAAGAGATGTAGCGGTGGATGTTCCCAAAGGGGCAACATTAAGTATACTAGTTGAGGACGGGAATCCGATCGGTACGGTCGCATTAGGCGATGAATTGAAAGAAACGAGCAGAACGCTGATACAGGCATTGAAGCATTACAATATAAAACCGATTATGGCTACAGGTGACAATGAAACGGCGGCCCAAGGAGTAGCAGAGGAACTGGGCATTGAATACAGAGCCAATCAATCACCGCAAGATAAATATGGTTTAGTGGAATCACTGAAAAATAATGGACAAACGGTTATCATGGTCGGCGATGGCGTCAACGATGCACCATCCCTTGCAATAGCAGACGTTGGGATAGCAGTCGGTGCCGGAACTCAAGTCGCCATCGATTCCGCTGATGTGATTTTGACTCAGTCGGATCCAGGCGATATTGAATCCTTTATCGAATTGGCCAATAAAACAACCAGTAAAATGAAACAGAACCTCGTGTGGGGAGCCGGTTATAACTTTATTGCCATTCCCATAGCGGCGGGTGTTCTAGCCTCCATTGGGATTACGTTGGCTCCTGCCGCAGGAGCAGTTCTGATGTCCGTGTCCACGGTTATCGTGGCTATCAATGCGATGACATTGAAACTAAGAAATAGAGCTGTTTAACACCGTGTTTAATTGTCGTACACGAAAAGTGCTGCCTCCCAAAAGTTGAATTTTCTTTAACCTTGGGGGCACAGTTTTGTATTAGGTTAAAGTCAAACGGAGGTTTGAAGACTTTGGATAATTAAATATATTTTTATAGTTAACATATGAGATATTATCGGAAGAGAGGAAGCCCAAAAGCTTCTTCTCTTTTCTACTTAAATTCAATTAACACAAAAAAGTTTTCAAAAATTGATCATTCATTCATTAATCGCCGATTGTAAAATTAAGCTAGACAATTGAAAAAGCCATTCGTGGTACACTCACAATGTATTTTCCGACCAAAGAAAAACATAGGAGTGATCACGAATGACCTACACCCATCTTACCACGGATGAACTGGTGATGATAGAATCCTACCACCGCCAAAATATACCTGTAGCGATCATTGCTAAGTTGATGAACCGTTCCAGGCAGCCAATCTACAACGTCATCAATTTCCTGAAATCAGGACATACAGCGCTCGACTTCTACACGCAATACAAGAAAAATAAGAAACGCTGCGGCCGGCGGAAGATTGTCCTGCCGAAGAAACAAGTGGCCTATGTTCAAGACAAGGTGGCGCAGGGCTGGACGCCGGATGTCATTGTCGGCCGGGCAGAAACGGCCATCGATTGTTCCGCGCGCACCATCTATCGCATGTTCAAAAATCAGGTCTTTGACGCCGCCACGCTGCCGATGAAAGGAAAACGGAAACCCAATGGACACCAGGAACGCCGGGGAAAACAGGCGTTCAAACGCCATATTTCCGAACGGGAAGCCGACAACCCGTCGTTCAAAAAAGAGTTCGGGCATATCGAAGGCGACACCATTGTGGGTGCCCGCCACAAAAGTGCGGTGATCACGCTGGTCGAACGGCTGACGAAAGTCATCATCGCCCTGAAGCCTGCAGGACGCAAGGCTTGCGATATTGAAACTGCGTTGAACCAGTGGTTCCAAGGGGTCCCGAGAAATCTGTTCAAATCCATCACGTTTGATTGCGGCAAGGAATTCTCCAATTGGAAACCGTTGTGCAACCGGCACGACGTCTCGATTTACTTTGCGGATCCCGGCACGCCTTCTCAGCGCGCCTTGAATGAAAACTCCAACGGGCTCCTGCGGAAAGACGGCTTGGCAAAGGAAATGGACTTCAACCAGGTGGATCAAACATTCATTTCGTCGGTGGCCGACAAGCGGAATAACATCCCAAGAAAGTCACTGAATTACCGCACACCGTTGGAGGCATTTTTGAGTCACCTGAATGGAGTCGATCTGTCTAGCTTAAATTGACAAACGGAATGATTTAAAGATATCAGTGTACTGCAACTTTTAACTGATACATCTATAAAAGCAGCAAAGGATTTTTCGTCAGCAACCGCCAGGGCGTTAGTCTATCGATTGTTCGACGTGAATGATTGCCTCGAACGGCACATGGATGATCCCTTCCCTTTGATTGGCCAGCTCGACGGTCCGCTCCATGTAGTTCGTCCGGTGCACGAATCCTCTGAATCGTTTCATCTCCCGCTTCTCCACATATTTTACCTCTACCAAATCTCCGCTGAAGATCGCGTCGTTCAGCACATTCTCATAGACCGATAGGACCTGTTCATCGATATCTGGCATCTCAATTTTTTGAATCTCTTTATAGTATTTCGTCAGTAGCGCCTTGTGCTCGGGCATGAGGAATGGGATCCATTTCAATTCGCCCCGATCGCGATACATCGTCATAATAATTACCCCTCTCAATAAAACGAACGTTTGTTCTTATTTTATACCCGATTTGTCCCGTTTGAACAGCCTTTTTCGTGATTGGTAATCCGTGCGTCCTGTTTCCGTACTCTAGCTCGCTGGTCTTCGGTGCAAGGGACGTCAAAAAAATGACGCGCCCTCCGGCCCGTCTTCCTTCGCTTTAGGCTCAAAGCGAGGCTTTTCGCTCGTTGGCTACGGAAGCCTGTCCCTCCGTTTGCTCTACGCATTTTTTTGAGGCTCTCCCTGCGGTCGCCCTTGCACCGTCTCCCGACGCTCGCTTCGTTCCCGTCAACAGGACGCACAACGGTGTTCGTTCTGAGCTCGGCTTATCCGAAAGGGGACAAACCATCATGGAACTTACATCCATCATCGAGGTCATTCGTATCAAACAAGAGATTCGCGAGGAGATGGTCGCTCTCGAGCACGCCATCATCCAATCACCGGACAGTGCCCGACAAATCGGTTCCTCGTTCATCGGGGACGACGACCGTGAAGTGTTCCTCGTCATCATGCTCAACACAAAGAACCGGGTCATCGGCGTCCACCGGGCACACGTCGGGAGCGTCAACTCGAGTGTCGTCCACCCACGGGAGGTCTTCAAATGCGCCATCTTGAACAACGCCTCGTGCCTCATCGTCTGTCATCAGCACCCGAGCGGGGACCCGACGCCGAGCCGGGAGGACATCCTCGTCTCCGAACGGTTACATGAGGCGGGGGACCTCATCGGCATCCCGGTGCTCGACCATCTCATCCTCGGAGCGGACGAGTCGTACGTCAGCATGAAACAGCGAGGTTACATGGGTTGAACGGAATGGAGTGGGGCCGGGGGACCGGTCCCGGTCCGTCCGGTAAGGACAAGGAAGAAAAACGTACGTTTTTCTTTGACTGGATGGGCGACTCGCGTTGCTCTCGCCTGGATCCATAGAGCGGGATCCGGAAAAGGGTCGTTTTCGCATGACGAAAACGCGATGGTTCGTGTGTGAAGGTTGGACGTTGTTTTGGTCTGTCTCGTAAGAAGACTATTTGATGAAATGACAGAAGTGAAAACACGGTTTGTTTATTGAAAATGAGCATGTTTTCTAAACAAGCCCTAGGGCTTACGTGAAATTAGGCGAGATGTTGTCTGCTTGGATGCGAGGTATCATGAGGCTATCAACAGGAGAGGAAGATTCAGATGGACAGTTACCAACTAGATCAACAGACGATGGACGAGATGACGGAGGTATTGCTTCGACTGTATTTTGCAATACAAATGTGCACAATAATGCAACGAAAAGTACAGAACTTTGCCAGCTGGGTTTTAGTGTTTCGACAACGCATGC
>NZ_JACSLO010000024.1:0-9735 GCF_018618195.1 Exiguobacterium sp. s7
CCATAAAAAGGAGAAGAGGCCACCTGGCGCGAACGAGTCGCGCCAGGTGGCCTCTTTCTTATAAATCTACTGAGTTATGTCCCAGCCTCTTTCTTCTGTCTTTATTTCGTCGTGACCGCCAAGGCGTCCCCAAGGAACGTCGCAAGTTCGAGCATACCGTACTGCCCTGCTTTCGCTTCGGCGTCCGAGTTGTAGTTCGTGTTCGTGTTGACGTCATACGCGTACACGTTTCCATCCTCGTCTTCGATGATTTCAATTCCAGCAACGGCAATGTGATTGTTCTTCAGAAACGCCTCTAGCTGCTTGATAATCGGGTCGTCGAAACCAGAGACGATCTCGAACTTCGCCGGTGGCGTCTCGCCGACCGGGCAAAACTGGTCTTCAATCGAGCAGGCGTCGGCCGGGCAGAGTTCGAAGCCGTCTGACGTATCGACTCGTACCGCGTAAACGAACTTGCCCCCGATGAACTCACAGCGTGTGATGAACGGTTTCGGTGCCTCGATATATTGTTGGATGAGCGTAATCCCGTCAATCGATTCCTCGAACGTCGGTCCGTTCACGTATGCCTTCAACGCATCAACGGAATGAAACAACTGAACCCCGAGCCCTTTACCGGCCCGGTTGTGTTTCGTGATGAACGGCGTCATCCCGAGCTTCTCGGCCGCCTCGATGATTTGGGCTTTCCCGACGGCCGCAATCGTCTTCGGCACCCGAATTCCCTCTTGGCGGAGCGCCGTATACTGATTGACCTTGCTCACTTCGAGCCGAATCGCGCGTGTGCCGTTGAAGACGGTCCGTCCGTTCGCCTCGAGCCAAGCGAGCACACCTTCCGTCAACTCCGGCGCGTACCGGTGCCCCCGTGTGTGCGACGAGGCACTCATCCGGTTATAGAAGACGCCCTCTGGCGGCTCGGCCGCGATGTCGATGATGCCTTGATCGAGATGCCACAGCTCATATGGAAGTGATAATTCCTCGAGTCGTCGGACGAGATGGTCCGTCCATTCGTTGTTTTCGTGGAGTACGTGAATTTTGGCCATGTGAATCCCCCTTTTGATTGTCCTTACTTTACCATATCCATATCCGATTATTCCAATGCGCATAATTTATGATGCGTTATTTCTTAATTCATAACGGTTTCATGGTATAATGAACTTAATAATATAGCGAAATGTGATTAATTTCTAAAAGGAAGTGATGTGTTTGAATGGTTCGATTTTAAGTACGGATGTCTTAATTTTGTTGTTCGGGTTGCTCCTCGTCGCCGGTGTTTTGGCCACACGCGTATCGACGCGTTTTGGCTTGCCTGCCTTGATTTTGTTTATGGGCATCGGCATGCTGATGGGTAGCGATATCACCGGCCTGATTTTCTTCGACGACACCAATCTCGCTCAAATGATCGGTGTTGCCGCACTCGTCGTCATTTTGTTCGAGGGTGGACTGCAGACGAAATGGTCGTCGATTCGAAGTGTGCTTGCTCCGTCCGCTTCGCTCGCCACGATCGGCGTCTTGTTGACGACCGGACTTATCGCCGTGGCCGTTCGTTTCGTATTTGGTTTCGACTGGATTGAATCTTTCCTGTTCGGCGCGATCATCGGTTCAACCGATGCGGCTGCCGTCTTCGCCGCCTTTAAAGGAAAGAATATCTCGCCGAAAGTCGGCGCGACACTCGAAGCCGAGTCCGGCACGAATGACCCGATGGCGATGTTCTTGACGATTCTCGCCCTTGACTTCATGTTAAAACCCGACACGACGATTTGGGACGGTGTTTGGATGTTCATCCTACAAATCATCGTTGGTGCGTTCGTCGGTTATTTCCTCGGAAATTTGTCCCGACTCATGTTGAACCACTTGCGACTCGAGTCGAGCGGTCTGCACGCCGTCCTCATGATCTCAATGGCCTTTATGACATACGGTGTCGCCGCCTATTTTGCCGGCAGCGGACTACTTGCCGTCTATCTCGCCGCGATGATTGTCGGGAATGCGCATACAGCCCACGAAGTGACCATCGTCCAATTCTCAGAGGCACTCGCTTGGATTATGCAAATCATCATGTTCGTCATCCTCGGTCTGCTTGTCTTCCCGAGACAGTTGCTTGACCCGGAGCTCATCTGGAAAGGGTTATTGATTTCATTCATCCTGATGTTCATCGCCCGGCCGATTGCCGTCTATTTATCGACAATAAAGATGCAGTTTACCCACAAAGAAAAACTGTTTATCTCGTGGGCCGGACTGAAAGGCGCCGTGCCGATTGTCCTCGCTACGTTCCCGCTCATCGCAGGCATCGACAACGCCCAATTGATTTTCAACGCCGTCTTCTTCGTCGTCGTGACGAGTGCCTTGATTCAAGGAACGACATTAACACCGCTCGCGGCGAAACTCGATTTGCTCGGACCGGATAAAATTCGATCGCCCTATACGATCGCACTCGTCTCGAGCAAGCAATCGCAACATCAGCTCGTCCCTTACGTGGCGACCGAAGAATCATCAATGATTGGAAAAACGCTCGCCGATATCACCTTGCCACCGAACACGGTCGTGAATGCAATCGTCCGTCAAGACTATCTCATCCCGCCGACGGGCCAGACGAAAATCGAGCCAGGCGACTTGTTATACGTCCTCGCCTCGACGTATCGCCATGACCAACTCGATCGCAAGTTCGGGGAAGACGGGTTAGAGCGCGTCGAATTGTGACTCTCGTTTCTTCAATAAACTGTCACGTCAATTACGTTTATCCTTAGCTAAAAACGGACAGAGTAAAAGTGACAACACTTCTACGCTGTCCGTTTTTTGAAGGGGGAATTTGTATGTTCGATTTGACGCCATTTCGGAAGAATGAGCTCGAGCGATTGCGCAAAGATTTGTTCGGCGACGTCTTTGATCGAATGAATCAACTGTTCGATCCGAAAGACGGCGCGACGTCGTTCCTCGACTCGTTCAAACTCGACGTCCGGGACCAGGACGGCCAATACGTTATCGAGGCCGAGATGCCAGGTATCAAAAAAGATAACATCCACATCCGCTACGACAAAGACTATCTCATCCTCTCGGTCGACCAACGTGAAGAGAGGGAAGAAGACAAAGACTACGTCTATCGGGAACGCCGCGTCACATCGATGCAACGTTCACTCTATCTACCGAACGTGAAAGAAGATGCCATCAAAGCGAAACTGTCAGACGGCGTGCTCCACTTGACCGTACCGAAAGCCGATGACGGCTCGAGCACCCGCACCATTGAAATCGAAGAATAAATAAGGATCGTGCCGAGGCACGATCCTTATTTTTTTGCGTTGACCGTCCGCGCCGATGCAATCAACGTGGCCACGTCCTGTTCACGTCCCGCATGGAGCGCCTCGACGATGAAACTACCGACGACAACCCCGTCACAGGCTGCCCCGAGCGTCCGAACCTGATCGGCGCGATGGACACCGAATCCGGCGAGCACCGGTACCGGTGACCGCTCCGTCAACGAACGCAAGTGCTCGAGTAACTCATCCGGGAACACGTCCGTCTTCCCAGTCGTCCCTTTGAGCGTCACCGCATAGACGAATCCTTCCGCCTGATCCAGAATCGTGTCGATGCGGGTCTGACTGCTCGTCAACGTGACGAGCGGTACGACCGCGACTCCGTGACGATCGATGCCAGCGAACAAATCGAGGCTCTCTTCAAACGGCAAATCGGGAATGATGACGCCGCTGACCCCAGACGCTGCCGCCCGCTCGAAGAAACGCTCGACCCCGAACCGGAACACCGGATTCAAGTACGTCATCAAGACGATCGGCACCGAAAAACGACCCGTTCCTTCTATTAAATGGTCCAACACGTCCGTCAACGTCACACCTTGTTCGAGGGCGCGCATTCCAGCCGCCTCGATGATGGGACCGTCTGCCACCGGATCCGAGAATGGAATTCCGAGTTCGATGGCCGTCGCTCCCATCGCTTCTAGCCGTTCAATCGTCGGAATCAAGTGATCGAGTCCGCCGTCCCCGGCCATGATGTACGGGACGAACGCCGTCCCTTCACTCCGCTGTCGAATCGCTTCATCTAATCTCATCATTGTGTCACCCTTTCTCGAATCGTATGAACATCCTTATCCCCGCGACCAGATAGACAGATGACGAGCACGTCGTCCTCGTCCATCGTTTGGGCGAGCGTTTCCGCATAAGCGAGCGCATGCGATGACTCAAGTGCCGGAATAATCCCTTCTTGGCGGCTGAGCGACATGCAGGCCGCAAGTGCGTCTTCGTCCGTTACCGCCGCGTAGCGAACCCGCTCAATGTCTTTTAAGAAGCTGTGCTCTGGTCCGACACCCGGATAATCGAGCCCGGCCGAGATCGAGTGTGCTTCCTGGATTTGTCCGGCCGCGTCTTGCAAGACGTACATGAGCGACCCGTGGAGCACCCCGACCTCACCTTTCGTGAGCGTCGCCGCATGCTTGTCCGTATCGACGCCACTCCCTGCTGCCTCTACACCGTATAAGGCGACCGTTTCATCATTCAAGAACGGGTAGAACATGCCCATCGCGTTGCTCCCGCCACCGACACAAGCGACGACCGCGTCAGGGAGACGACCTGTCTTCTCGAGTACTTGGCGACGCGTCTCCGTCCCGATGACGCTTTGGAAATCGCGGACCATCGTCGGGAACGGGTGCGGTCCGAGCACCGACCCCATCACGTAATGCGTGTCATCGACGTGTTTGACCCAGTAACGGAGCGCCTCGTTGACGGCATCTTTCAGCGTTCGGCTCCCCGACTTGACCGGAACGACGGTCGCACCGAGTAGCTCCATCCGAAACACGTTCAATTCTTGACGTTCGACGTCGACCTCACCCATGAAAATCGTACATTCGAGATTGAGGAGCGCACATACCGTCGCCGTGGCGACACCATGCTGCCCGGCCCCTGTCTCGGCGACGACTTTTCGTTTGCCCATTCGTTTGGCGAGGAGTGCCTGACCGATTGTGTTGTTGATTTTATGAGCACCGGTATGGTTCAAATCTTCTCGTTTTAAATAGACGTTCGTCCCAAGACGGCGACTCATGTTCTCCGCATAATAGAGTGGCGTTTCCCGTCCTACATACTCACTGAGGAGATCGTTGAAGCGTTCCTGGAACTCAGGGTCTTGTTTCGCTTCCTCGTACGCCACTTCGAGCTCTTCGACCGCTTGCATGAGCGTCTCCGGTATATATTTCCCTCCATAGGGGCCGAACTTTCCGTTCACTGGTTGTGTATACATCGTGTTTCCTCCTTGGCGCGTCCGATGAACGCGCGAATTTTATCATGATCTTTCTGTCCATTCGTTTCCACACCGCTCGAGACGTCGACGCCGTCCGGTCGCATGGCGCGAATCGCCGCACCGACATTGTCGACGTTCAATCCACCGGCGAGCCAAAACGTCTGTTCCGGCCGTTCGAGCGTCTCCCAATCAAGCGCCTGCCCACTACCCGGCGTTGGCGCGTCGAGTAAAATGATGTCGGCCTCCGACTCGTGATCCGCTTCGATGATCGGGAGACCGAACTGACGGAACGTTTCAAGTGGCCGTGTCCGACGGTGCAATTGAATGTCGGTCAACCCGCAAGCGACGGCAGCTTCGACCTCTTTAATTGTTGGATCGAGAAATACGCCGACGACTCGGACATCTTCCGGGATGAACCCTCGAAGCCGTTGCGCCGTCGCGATGTCGATTTGGCGCGGGCTATCCGCAAAGACGAACCCGATGGCGTCCGCTCCGGCCTCTACCGCCGTCGCGACACTGGCCTCGGTCGTCAGTCCACATATTTTAACGAACATGATGTCAACTCCTCAATCAAGGCTGTCGGGTCGTCCTGTCGCATGAGCGCCTCCCCGACGAGAATCGCTCGGGCCCCGGCCGTCTGTAACCGACGGGCCGCCTCGCCTGTGCTGACGCCGCTCTCGCTGACGAACGCGACATCTGGATACTTCGTCATCAAGTCGACCGACGTGTCGAGCGAGACCTCGAACGTCTTCAAGTTTCGATTGTTGATGCCAATCAATACATCGCCCAGTTCGAGCGCCGTCTGGAGCTCGGCCTCATCATGAACTTCGACAAGCACGTCGAGGCCGATGGACCGCGCATACTGTTTTAAGGTATGAAGCCGGCTCGGATGGAGCGCCGCGACAATCAGCAGTGCCGCACTCGCTCCAGCTTCCTTCGCCCGGTCGAGCTGTCGTTCATCGATGATAAAGTCTTTGCAGAGGACTGGGATCTCAACAGCGGCCGCGACATCATGCAAGTCGTTGAACGAACCGTTGAAGTAGGTCGTATCCGTCAAAACGGAAATCATTGTCGCCCCTGCCTGTTCATACGTGCGGGCCCGGCTCACGACGTCCACTTCTTGGCGAATCACTCCTTTTGACGGGGAGGACCGCTTAATTTCGGCGATGACATGAAAGCCGTCCTTCATTAAAAGCGGTAATGAGATGGCTGTCGTCCGCGTCACCTCGATGTCTTCCATTTGATTGACCTCTTCAATTTTCGTTCCGATGATTTTCGTCAAGTAGCTCATGCGCCAACCTCCGTTCGTTGTAATTGTTTGAGCACGCGGATGGCGTGCCCTTCATCAATGCTTGCCGTTGCCGCGGCGACGCCTTCGCGAAGCGTCTGGACCGTCCCATATGTGCAGAGGGCGAGCGCGGCGTTCAATAAGACGACGTCTCGCGCCGATCCCTGCTCTCCGTTCAAGACGGCCAGGAGCGTCGCCGCATTCTCAGCTGGTGTCCCGCCTTGCAAGGCCGACAGCGGAGCTCGCATCAATCCGACGTCGCGCGGGTCGACGGTGTAACGGGCCACTTTGTCGCCGTTGAAGAACAAGACGTCATTTCTTCCAGCGAGACTCGCTTCATCCAGCCCGCCCGCCCCATGGACGACCATTCCGCGCTCGACGCCGAGGTGGCGCATCGCCGTCGCCATCTTCTCGATGAGCGATGGATGGTACACGCCGATCAATTGCCGCTTCGGCTTGAGCGGGTTCGTCAACGGGCCGATTTGATTGAAGATGGTCGCCGTTGCGAGTCGTTTCCGGACCGGCATGACGTGTTTCATGACCGGATGGATGTGTTGGGCGAACAAGAAACTCAAGTTCGTCCGCTCAAGGTCGGCGAGCATCGCCTCATGACTTTGGACGATCGGGATATTCAATGACTCGAGGACGTCGGCACTGCCTGACCGGCTCGACACGCTGCGATTCCCATGTTTGGCGACCGGGATGTTGAGCCCCGCTAAGACGAACGCGACCGTCGAGCTGATGTTGAACGTGTTCGCCCCGTCACCGCCTGTGCCACAGACGTCGAGCACAGGGAGCGTCGTCTC
This sequence comes from Exiguobacterium sp. s7, assembly GCF_018618195.1. Lineage (NCBI taxonomy): Bacteria > Bacillati > Bacillota > Bacilli > Caryophanales > Exiguobacterium > Exiguobacterium sp. s7. The sequence continues at coordinate 7,327 of NZ_JACSLO010000024.1, forward strand.
GGGGAACGTTGCCGCCTCACGAATATAGTCAGCGAGTCCGGCCATCTCCTCAGCCGTCTCACCGCGCGCTTTCATGGCGAGTAACACCTCGGCGATTTGCGCTTCATCGGCTTGGAACAGCTCGGCCGCTGCCAGTTTCATTTCATTCGTCGTCAATGGGTTCGTCAATAGTCGTGTTAACATGTCCGTTCCTCCTCAAGCATTTTGGGTATAAAAAAACTCCATACGACGTCTGTCGTATGGAGGACGGTATGGACCGCGGTGCCACCTCTCGTTGGATCGATTGATCCCACTTTCCGATGCTATCACATCGTATCCCGATAACGGAGGAAACCGTCATGACCTACTTGATTCAGCCATGCTCTCATGAGCCCATTCACGTGATGGCCTCGGCCGGGATCCCACCACCCCCGGCTCTCTGAACGAGACTTGTTCACGCTACTCTTCTCAATCACTGATTTATGATGTGTTGAAACGAAAAAGGGTCACCCGCCCGACTCATAGCTTGCGCTATGAGAAGGACGAGTAACCCCGTGGTGCCACCTTCGTTGGTTCCGTAGAACCCACTTCACGGACAAACATCCGCTTTCCCATGGTAACGGTGGGTGACCCGCTAAAGCCTACTAAAAGTTTCGGTTTAGAGCTCGGAAGTCCATTCGCGACGTCCCGCATACTGATTCACACCAACCATCAGCTCTCTGTCATACGGGGACCGTCGTTACTTCTCTTCGTCGACGCCTTTATTCGTTTCAATTAAGTTAACTCGTACTATACAGGTCGAGAAACCTCCTGTCAAACAAAAGCATGTAAAAAAACTTTGCTTCTATAGGTGCGGCCGAATCGATACCGTCTTTTGCGATTTCGCGAGTTGACACTTGATTTTTTTGTCTGCTATAGTCGTCCCCAACAACACTTCACTCAACTAAAGGAGAATTGACTTTGGAAACTAGCAAATTAAAACGTGAACTGTCCACGCGGCAGTTGACGATGATTTCGCTCGGTAGCGCCATCGGGACGGGCCTCTTCCTCGGAAGCGGGCTCGCTATCCAAACGGCAGGACCGAGTGTGCTCGTCAGTTACGCCATCGGAGCCTTCATCGTCCTGTTATTGATGGGCTGTCTCGCTGAGATGACCGTCGCCCATCCGACCTCGGGCTCGTTCGGCACAATCGCCGAACGCTATGTCCATCCGCTCGCCGGCTTTTTGGTCCGTTACTCGTACTGGGTCGCCAACGTCCTCGCCATCGGCGTCGAAGTGAGCGCAATCGCCATCTATATGCGGTACTGGTTCCCCGACGTGAACGGATTCGTCTGGGTCGCCGTATTCGGCGGATTGCTCATCTACGTCAACGCCCGGCACGTCCATACGTTCGGGACGACCGAATACTGGTTATCGTTCATCAAAGTAACGGCCATCATTCTATTTATCGTGCTCGGTGCCGCCACGCTGTTCGGTCAACCCGTTTCACCGATTGAATCCATCACAGCCGGCGATGAAGGCTTCTTCGCTTTCGGATTTTACGGCATGTGGGTGACGATTTTCATCTCCCTCTTCAGTTTCCTCGGGACCGAGCTCGTCGCCGTCACGGCCGGCGAAGCGAAAGACCCGGACCGCGCCGTCCCGAAAGCGCTACGTGCGACGGTATTCCGGTTGACGTTCTTTTATCTCGTCACAATCGCCATCATGCTCATGCTCATCCCTTGGCAGCAAGCCGGGATTGATCAAAGCCCATTCGTTCTCGTCATGCAGCAGTTCGACGTGCCTGGCGCAGCCGGCATTTTAAACTTTGTCATCTTGATCGCTGCGTTGTCAGCGATGAACGCTCAGCTCTATGCTTCAACGCGAATGATGTATTCCCTCGCCGAAGCTGGTGATGCTCCGCGTCTCTTTAAAAAAGTCAGCACTAGCGGGATTCCAATGCCCGCCTTGCTCGTCTCTACAGGCGGAATCATTCTCGCGGCGCTGCTTCAAGTGTTCATGGAATCGTCGTATCCGTTCCTCATGGGGATCTCGATGTTCGGAGCCATCTTCACATGGTTCATGGTATTCGTCTCGCACCTGTTCTTCCGCAAAAAGTGGACAGGACGCAAATTACCGGTCCGCATGATCGGTTACCCGTTCTTGCCGTTACTCGGTGCCGGACTATTGCTCAGCCTCATGATCACGACATGGTTCACCGACTTCAATATTCTGCTCAAGTTCGGGATTCCGTGGTTGGTCGGATTGACCGTCATCTATCTCGTGCGTGAGCACTTCCGCAAAGCGAACGAACAATTAAACGACATCGAACAAGCCAACTGAAACAAGCGCCTGTCCGCAATGATATGCTCCCCAATAGGTAGACAGATGAAATAACAAATCTGTTTATCTGATTGGGGAGTGTTTTTTATGTCGAAAAGTCGGCATTCG
>NZ_JACSLO010000025.1:0-7217 GCF_018618195.1 Exiguobacterium sp. s7
CTCGGGCAGAACACGAAATGATAATGGAGCATCGACACGGTGGTGTTGGTTCTTCGATAGTTGTTCATACGTTTATCGTATCACTTTGTTTATTTAAGCGATACATTTTCTCGGGATAAGATCATACTTGTTGATTTCTGAAATTCCGACTAGCGGAACTCCGAAATCAAGCTCACGTTCATCCCATCACTGAAGCAGTGGGCTTTCTCGTTCGCAAATTCTGTAAGATGAGATACGGCACATCATCTACCGTGACCCTCGAAGTCGCCAACGAATCGATTTCCATGTCAGTCGCCGGGAAAACGAGCCCTCGTCCGACCGTGACTTGATAGGCAAGCAACTCGCGCCTCACTTCTGGCGGCAATGTCTCGATCCAACTAGGCGGCGCATGCAGGACGTACGGCACTTCCCAATCAATCGTCCAATACGTATAGGCGTTGGCGACTCGGACGTCCCGGTAAGACGGGTGTGTGTCAAATTCTGCTTTCGGGATGATCAACACTGACACCTGTGCGCCTAATTGCGTAACGAGATGCTCGTCCGCCATAAACAAGTCCATCGGTGGCACCATCGACGACATCCACTCCTGGACGACTTCTTCGGCCGGGATGAGGGAAATCGTCGTGTTCACCGTCATAGGATGATATCCCCGACCGAGTTAAACAAGCGGAGCATGGCCCAAGCGAGGCCGCTCAACAGGATGGCCCACATCATCGCTTGAATCAAGAGCAGACCGATGGCCCGGAACGTCGACATCAACTGGCTGACTTGCCATATGTAATAGAACAAATAGAGAACGAACGTGCCGAGCAGTACCGCAATGACCGCAAGCAGCGAATTTAAAAACAAGAAGCTAATTCCTGAGCCGACGAGAAAAATCGTCGCGCCTGGCTTCAACCGATGCAACGAGCTACCGTTCGTCTCACGCGCAAAGAATGCGAACCCGAGTTGGTTGAACGTATCGGCGACGAGCTTGAAGGCGCTGAACAGCATAAAGTAAATGGTAAAGAACACGACGAGCACGAGCACTTTCGACTCTTGGACGGACAACAAGGCGATGATTTCGCTGTACACGCCGACACGCGTCAGCCATTGAATCACATACTCGCTCGTGGCAATGGCGAGCGACATCGAGAACAGAATAATCCCAATCAACGGGGCATAGCTTAACAAGTACACGTTTGTTTTCATATCGGCTCCAATTTCACAAGAATTTCTCATATTCAGTGCAAATCTATTATCAAGTATATTATAATATTCGTAGTCACGGAGAACAAAAGGGGGATTTTTAGATGGGTTTGTTACTAATGGTCGGAATCAGCGTCGTCTTCCTCGCAGCTATCTTCACAGCTGGATACAACAGAAAACCTGAAGGTAATCAATAAGAGCCGAGATTCTCACGAATCCGGCTCTTTTTTATTTCAATCCAGCATATCCTTGTTGACGGAGCGCCTCATAAACGATGATGGCCGCCGTGTTTGAGACATTGAGCGACCGAACGAGGTTCGATTGGGGTAAACGGATGCAGCGGTCGAGGTTGTCCTCGATCACTTCCATCGGCAACCCTTTCGTCTCGCGTCCGAAGACAAAGAAATAGTCTTTATCGATTGCAGACACATCGAGGTCACTTGGGTACTGTTCCCCATACTTGGTAATGTAGAAGAACTCTCCGTCCGGGTGTTTGGCCCACAGTTCATCGAGCGAATCGTGATAACGGACGTCGACGAATTGCCAATAGTCGAGCCCGGCCCGTTTGAGCATTTTGTCGTCCGTCGAGAAACCTAACGGACGAATCAAATGGAGCACGGAATTCGTCGCCGCACATGTGCGCGAGACGTTACCCGTATTTGCCGGGATTTCTGGTTGGAACATTACTACATGGATTGCCATAATCTACTCCTCACTTCACTTGTTCGAGATCAAGTAATCGTTGTTTTTGATGAAGGCCGCCTCCGAACCCGGTCAGTTGCCCTCCGCTGCCGACGACGCGATGGCATGGGAAAATGACGGGCAACGGATTGCGGTTCAGCGCCTGGCCAACCGCCCGAACCGCTTTAGGCCGTCCGATCTGTTCGGCGATTTGTTTATACGAGCGCGTCTCTCCGAACGGGATCGTTAAGAGCGCATCCCATACTTCCTGCTGGAAGACGGTCCCATTCATCTCGATCCACTCGCGGTCAGACGGTTGAAGCCCATTTTGCTCCACGCGTTCAATCAGGTCGGTCAGCCAACTCGGCGCCGACCCGTCATCTGCTTCCGTCTCCGCAAAGTCTAACGCGCATAGCTTCCCTTGCGCGTTCAATTCATACGCCAATGTACCCCATTTAGATGACACGGTCTTCACGGTCCCACTCCTCTCGGAACAATCGAATCTCTTCATGTACGAGCTCAGACGTCTCCGTCGACTCGATTTGTCGATAAATCGTCTCGGCTTCGGCTCCGAGAATCGCACCGATCGCCCAGACGGCCGTCGCCCGCATGTCTTCGCGCTCATCTTGTCGAATGAAGTCTTCGAGCACCGGCACGGCCGATGGTTCCCGATAATGGGCCAATGCTAAAATCGCATTTCGCTGAATCGGCTTTTTGCCGCGCCATGCGCCAGACAGATGGCCAAACTTCGCTTTGAACTCCCGATTGCTCAAGTTCAGTAACGGGACGAGCAACGGTTTGACGATTTCAGCTTCAGGAAGCAGTTCCTCATGATGGCGCCAATCTTTTTTCCGATTATACGGACAGACTTGTTGGCACGTGTCGCAACCGTAAAGCCGCCCACCGAGCTTCGAACGAAACTCGCGTGGCATAAGTGTCTTCATTTGCGTCAAATAGGCGATACAACGTTTGGCATCGAGAACACCTGGTTCGATGAGTGCCGTCGTCGGACAAGCCGTCATACATTTCGTACACTCGCCACAGCCGTCCTCAATCATCTCGTCCGGTGGTAAGTATGTGTCGAGGATCATCTCCCCTAAATAAAGGTACGACCCCTTCTCGGGCGAAATGATGGAACAGTTCTTGCCGCTGAAGCCGATTCCGGCCCGTTCGGCGACGGCACGGTCAACGAGTTCTCCCGTGTCGACCATCGAGCGTGTCCGGACGCCCGGGACGAGCTGTTCAATATACGCTTGCAGTTGCTCAAGCCTTGAGCCGACGGCGCGATGGTAGTCGAGCCCCCACGATGCCCGGGCGAACAAGCCCCGCCGTTCATCGGCAACACTTCGCGGCGCATCTTTCAATTTGCTCGGATACGCGATGGCGATGGCGATGATCGACTGCGCCTCGTCGAGCAACAGCGTCGGCGTCGTCCGTTTGTCCAAGTCAGGCTCCTCGAACCCCGAGGCGAAACCCTTCTCTTGCTGCTTCACGAGACGTTGCTTCATGACGATGAACGGGTCGGCGGTCGTCACTTTCAACTCGTCAATCCCGATTGTCGTCGCATATGCTACAATCTTCTGTTTGAGTGTCTCCGGGTCCATCCCGTTCATCGAATCACCTCTTTCGTGTCTATTTTCGCATACAAAAAATCTCCCCGCCAGTCGGCAGAGAGATGATGAAGCGGGTGAAGAGAATCGAACTCTCGTCATCAGCTTGGAAGGCTGAGGTTTTACCATTAAACTACACCCGCATGGTTCAAATGAGTCGTCTGTAAAAGCGACTACAATCAATATACATCTATACCTTTAGGAAGTCAATACTTTTGAAGAAATTTATTTGATAGCTTATGAAATCCATACTTAATGGTGTATGAATACATATAATTCCCTTATCTCTCTTCTTCAAACCATATCTCACTATAAGATAAACGTCGCGGTATAAAAATATCCTGCCGACTCTGTCGGCAGGAAGTTCTATTACAATGACGATGTCTTTGGTTCCCGAAGCAAATGTTTAATATCTCGGAACGTGACGAACGTCTTGTTTTTAGCATCATATAGCTTATAGCGCAGCGATTTCAAACTAGAGAACAGACCGATCGTCGTCGCTTTCTGGAGCGGCGGTGTCGCCGTATGGGCTTGTTCAAGGTTATAGTTCGGTACGCGTGGGCTCAAGTGATGCACGTGATGGAAACCAATATTTCCCGTCACCCACTGCAACACTTTAGGCAACTCGTAATACGAGCTCCCTTCAATTGCTGCTTTCACATAATCCCATTCGCTCTCGTCCTCAAAATACGAGTCTTCGAACGTATGTTGGACATAGAACAACCAAATCCCGAGGACGCCTGCCGTGAACATCGTCGTTCCTTGAACGATCAAGAATGCTTTCCATCCGACGAGCGCGATGACGAGTGCGTAGAGCACGACGAGAGACAAGTTGATGAGATACGTGTTGTTGCGCTCTTTCTTACGTGCGTCTTTCCGGTTGAAGCGGCTCGTGATAAGGATCAGGAACAAAGGTCCAAGGCCGAACATGACGAGCGGGTTACGATAGAGACGATATTGGAGACGAGTCCACTTCGAAGCTTCGACGTACTCTTCGATTGTCATGACCCAAATGTCACCAACTCCCCGCTTATCTAAATTCCCACTCGAGGCATGGTGAATCGAATGCTCTCGTTTCCACTTCTCATACGGGAATAACGTCAAGATACCCATGATCGTCCCGACGATGGCGTTCGCTTTCTTATTTTTGAAAAACGAACCGTGCGTGCAGTCGTGGAAAATGATGAACATCCGGACGACGAAGCCTGCTGCCACGATGGCGAGCGGGATGGTCAAGAAGACCGAAATTTGGAGCGCCTGATAGGCAAGGATCCAGGCGGCAAGAAACGGCAGGATCGTGTTGATCATCTGCCGGACGCTCTTCTTCACGTCGGCCTTTTCAAACGGCGAGACGTGTTTCCGGAGCTGGGCGATTTTTTCTTTACTCATGTACAACTTCCTCCTCAATTGCATACAGCGTTGACGACAACAAAAATGAAATATGAAACCAACTACACTATGATAGTGACGACGGCATCCATCGCCATAAGAATCAATTTGTCATAAAAATATTATTACCAGGTAATTATATCACATCACATAGAATAAATCGTTCATTCCATACCAGTAATTGAATCAATTATTATTTCTGTCTCAATAATTCCCATTAAAATTCCTTATATGGAATTATTAATACATAAAGTGTGTTAGACTCCAATTATATAGAGATAGGAGGAAATGTTATTGTTTCAGAAATTAAAAAATTTGATCACACCTAAGCGATTGATCATCATGGCGAGCGTCTTTATCTTGCTTATCCCAGTCTTCTTTGTCAGCTATACGTTCTATAAAAATTTGAGTCAAGGCGTCGAAAATAAAGACCTTGATGACAAATATGCAAAGCGAGTCAAAGAGTTACAAATCGAAGTTTCTAAAGAAGACCCATTAGATCGGAGAGGCAACTCCACCGCAAAGACTCGCGTTGAATTAGAGGTCTCTTTCAATAAAGAGAAACCTAGTCGAACTGAATTAATTAAAAACATGCATTTGATGACACACCAAAAAATATCGGCCCGTTCCAAGTGGGGCGCGATTCCAATGACACCACAGAATATTCAACAATCGGCTGAATACTTGAATCTTCTAAAATCAAAATTTAAAATCAGAGACGACATGTACGCCGAATTGAACGTCATACTCGAAAATTGGTCACAAGGCGACTTCTCCAAAACTGACACGGAACAAGATCGTTTGTTGCACTTCCTCCAAGCGAGTAGAGGGTTCTCGAATGGATTAGCTACCAAGAATGAAGAAGAACTCTTTATTTTGAACAACTTCGGACCTGAATACTTGAACACGTTGGAAGAAACGACGTACACGTCATATAAAGAATCATCTCAATGATGATTCTTTTTTGATTGATGCAAAAAGCTCTGACACGAGTGTACCTTTCATAGTTCAGCTTCTTAACACTTCTGCCCTATTCTTTATGCGTCGCTTCCCTTTCTCCATTCTTCTTGGTTTTAGATACACAAAAAAAGACCCTAGCCTCAGCTAGGATCTACGGATACCGGTGGTCGGAGTCGAACCGACACTCCAGAGGAACACGATTTTGAGTCGTGCGCGTCTACCAATTCCGCCACACCGGCATATTATGTTGGAGGCGCCAGTCGGAATCGAACCGACGATAGAGGAGTTGCAGTCCTCTGCCTTACCACTTGGCTATGGCGCCAAATTGAATGGAGCGGAAGACGGGATTCGAACCCGCGACCCCGACCTTGGCAAGGTCGTATTCTACCACTGAACTACTTCCGCATAATGGCTGGGCTGGAAGGGATCGAACCTACGCATGTCGGAATCAAAATCCGATGCCTTACCACTTGGCTACAGCCCAATAAAATGGGGCGACTGAAGGGAATTGAACCCTCGAATGCCGGAATCACAATCCGGTGCGTTAACCACTTCGCCACAATCGCCATAATGATATTAAGAAGCAGGGGCAGCAGGAATCGAACCCGCGCTGACGGTTTTGGAGACCGTAGTTCTACCGCTAAACTATGCCCCTAAGTGGTGGGGGGGGGCGGATTCGAACCGCCGAACCCGAGGGAGCGGATTTACAGTCCGCCGCGTTTAGCCACTTCGCTACCCCCCCACATGGTGGCTTTGGACGGAATCGAACCGCCGACACAAGGATTTTCAGTCCTTTGCTCTACCAACTGAGCTACAAAGCCATGTATGTAGTAATTAAATTAAAAAATGGCGGTCCTGACGGGGGTCGAACCCGCGATCTCCTGCGTGACAGGCAGGCATGTTAACCACTACACCACAGGACCACACTAATTGCGGGGGCTGGATTTGAACCAACGACCTTCGGGTTATGAGCCCGACGAGCTACCAGACTGCTCCACCCCGCGACGATATAAAATTTAAATGGTGACCCGTACGGGATTCGAACCCGTGTTACCGCCGTGAAAGGGCGGTGTCTTAACCGCTTGACCAACGGGCCATACTATTGATTGAAAAACTGGCGGAGAGCAAGGGATTCGAACCCTTGAGACGGTTTTGCCGCCTACACGAATTCCAATCGTGCTCCTTCGGCCACTCGGACAGCTCTCCAAAAAGAGAAAAGTGGCTCCGCAAGTAGGATTTGAACCTACGACCTACCGGTTAACAGCCGGTTGCTCTACCACTGAGCTATTGCGGAACGATCTTGCCTGGCAGCGTCCTATCCTCACAGGGGGAGACCCCCAACTACTTTCGGCGCTGAAGCGCTTAACTTCCGTGTTCGGCATGGGAACG
>NZ_JACSLO010000026.1:0-2527 GCF_018618195.1 Exiguobacterium sp. s7
TTAGACTAGATCAAAGCCTCGACCGATTAGTATCATTCAGCTCCACACGTCGCCGTGCTTCCACCCATGACCTATCTACCTCATCGTCTCTGAGGGGTCTTTCTTGATTGCTCAAAGGGAAATCTCATCTCGGAGGGGGCTTCATGCTTAGATGCTTTCAGCACTTATCCCGTCCGCACGTAGCTACCCAGCGATGCTCCTGGCGGAACAACTGGTACACCAGCGGTGCGTCCATCCCGGTCCTCTCGTACTAAGGACAGCTCTCCTCAAATTTCCTGCGCCCACGACGGATAGGGACCGAACTGTCTCACGACGTTCTGAACCCAGCTCGCGTACCGCTTTAATGGGCGAACAGCCCAACCCTTGGGACCTACTCCAGCCCCAGGATGCGATGAGCCGACATCGAGGTGCCAAACCTCCCCGTCGATGTGGACTCTTGGGGGAGATCAGCCTGTTATCCCCAGGGTAGCTTTTATCCGTTGAGCGATGGCCCTTCCATGCGGAACCACCGGATCACTAAGCCCGACTTTCGTCCCTGCTCGACTTGTAGGTCTCGCAGTCAAGCTCCCTTCTGCCTTTGCACTCTTCGAATGATTTCCAACCATTCTGAGGGAACCTTTGGGCGCCTCCGTTACTGTTTAGGAGGCGACCGCCCCAGTCAAACTACCCACCTGACACGGTCCTCCAGCCGGATCACGGCTGCGAGTTAGAGACTCTATACGCAAAGGGTGGTATCCCAAGGGTGTCTCCACCGAAGCTGGCGCTCCGGCTTCACAAACTCCCACCTATCCTGTACATCGCGTACAAAGCCTCAATATCAGGCTGTAGTAAAGCTCCATGGGGTCTTTCCGTCCTGTCGCGGGTAACCTGCATCTTCACAGGTACTATGATTTCACCGGGTCTCTCGTTGAGACAGTGCCCAAATCGTTACGCCTTTCGTGCGGGTCGGAACTTACCCGACAAGGAATTTCGCTACCTTAGGACCGTTATAGTTACGGCCGCCGTTTACTGGGGCTTCGGTTCAGTGCTTCTCTTGCGATGACACATCCCCTTAACCTTCCAGCACCGGGCAGGCGTCAGCCCCTATACTTCATCTTGCGATTTAGCAGAGACCTGTGTTTTTGCTAAACAGTCGTTTGGGCCTATTCACTGCGGCTTATGTTGCCATAAGCGTCCCTTCTCCCGAAGTTACGGGACCATTTTGCCGAGTTCCTTAACGAGAGTTATCCCGCGCGTCTTAGAATTCTCATCTCGCCTACCTGTGTCGGTTTACGGTACTGGCGCCGACCTCCTTACTAGAGGCTTTTCTTGGCAGCGTGAAATCCGGTACTTCGCCCTACGGGCTCCACGTCACAGCTCAGCCTTGTGTGTCGGGCGGATTTGCCAACCCGACGGCCTCGCTGCTTGTCCGTGCACTTCCAGTCGCACGGTTACCTTATCCTTCTGCGTCCCCCCATCGTTCAAACGGTGGTACGGCGGTACAGGAATATCAACCTGTTGTCCATCGCCTACGCCTTTCGGCCTCGGCTTAGGTCCAGACTAACCCTGAGCGGACGAGCCTTCCTCAGGAAACCTTGGGCTTTCGACGGAGGGGATTCTCACCCCTCTTTTCGCTACTCACACCGGCATTCTCACTTCCAAGCGCTCCACGGCTCCTCACGATACCGCTTCACTGCTGCTTGGAACGCTCCCCTACCATCCCTTACGGGATCCATAGCTTCGGTGGTATGTTTAGCCCCGTTACATTTTCGGCGCGGCGTCACTCGACTAGTGAGCTATTACGCACTCTTTGAATGATGGCTGCTTCTAAGCCAACATCCTAGTTGTCTGTGCAACGCCACATCCTTTTCCACTTAACATACACTTGGGGACCTTAGCTGATGGTCTGGGCTGTTTCCCTTTCGACTACGGATCTTATCACTCGCAGTCTGACTCCCGAGTACAAGTTGCCGGCATTCGGAGTTTGACTGAATTCGGTAACCCTGTGGGGGCCCCTAGTCCAATCAGTGCTCTACCTCCGGAACTCTTCACCTCGAGGCTAGCCCTAAAGCTATTTCGGGGAGAACCAGCTATCTCCAGGTTCGATTGGCATTTCACCGCTACCCACACCTCATCCCCGCACTTTTCAACGTGCGTGGGTTCGGACCTCCAGTCAGTGTTACCTGACCTTCATCCTGGACATGGGTAGATCACCTGGTTTCGGGTCTACGACGACGGACTGATGCGCCCTATTCAGACTCGCTTTCGCTGCGGCTCCGCCTCATCGGCTTAACCTCGCCCGCCATCGTAACTCGCCGGTTCATTCTACAAAAGGCACGCCATCACCCGTTAACGGGCTCTGACTACTTGTAGGCATACGGTTTCAGGATCTGTTTCACTCCCCTTCCGGGGTGCTTTTCACCTTTCCCTCACGGTACTGGTTCACTATCGGTCACTAGGAAGTATTTAGCCTTGGGAGATGGTCCTCCCGGATTCCGACGGGGTTTCACGTGTCCCGCCGTACTCAGGATCCACTCTGGAGGGGATA
>NZ_JACSLO010000027.1:0-3988 GCF_018618195.1 Exiguobacterium sp. s7
GTCGTAACTTCATTCTAAACGAGGCCATCGCTGTGGGCTTTTTTTTGCGTTCACGTTCAGATGTTGCACTTAATTTTATAATTCATCATAAAAAAGGGGTTTCCAGATAATCGGAAACCCCTTTTGCTTTTTATTCTTTCACTCGCATCAGCCGTAAACTGTTTAACGCGACTAGAAGGGTAGCGCCCATATCCGACATGATGGCGATCCACAGGGTCAGCCAACCCGGAATGACCAATAGCAGTGCAATCACTTTGATGCCGATGGCGAACGTAATGTTCGCTTTGATGATATTCAGGGATTTCCGGCTCAATTTCACCGTGAATGGCAGCTTGCTCAAATCGTCGCCCATCAAAGCGACATCCGCCGTTTCCAAAGCGGTATCCGTTCCGGCTCCGCCCATGGCAATCCCGACCGTAGAAGCGGCGAGTGCCGGCGCGTCGTTCACGCCGTCTCCAATCATCGCCACCTTGCCGTACTCGGCCCGTAAGCGTTTGATGACATTCAATTTGTCCTCCGGCATCAGCTCGGCCTGGATTTCGGTGACGCCGACCTCTCGGCCGATGGCCTGACCGGTCGCTTTGTTGTCACCCGTCAGCATGATCGTCTTCTTGATGCCCATGTCGTGCAGCTTCTGGATGACTTCCTTGCTGGAGTCCCGGACTTCATCGGCCACGGCGATGACCGCCAGGATGTTTTGTTCCGTTCCGATGATCATGGCCGTCTTGCCCTGATTTTGAAGAGCTGTGACATTTTGTTCCAAGTTCTTATCCGCACTTGCGGCGCCCAGCTCGTTGAAGAGGATCGGGCTGCCGATATAGTACGTGGTTCCTTCGACGGTTCCTTTAATCCCTTTGCCGGTAATGGATGAGAAGTCCTCGACCAAGACCGAAGAATAAGAAATATTTTCTGCATCCGCTTTTTTCATGATGGCCGAAGCAAGGGGATGCTGTGAGCGGTACTCCAGTGCTGTGACGATAGAAAGCAGCTCTTTTTCACTGATTCCCTTGTTCAGCACTTCAAAGTCCGTGACAACCGGAACCCCTTTGGTCAAGGTGCCGGTCTTGTCAAACGCGATGGCTTTCAGCGCGCCCATTTCTTCCAAATACACGCCGCCTTTTACCAAAACGCCTTTTTTCGCTGCGTTCCCGATAGCAGATACAATCGAAATCGGAGTCGAAATGACCAAAGCACACGGGCATCCTACGACTAGCACAGCCAATCCTTGGTAGACCCAGGTTTCCCAGCTGGCATCAAACAGAAGGGGAGGAACGATGGCTACAAGCGCAGCAACGACCATGATAATCGGTGTATAATATTTGGCAAATTTATCGACAAACGCCTGCGAAGGAGCCCGTTCGCCTTGTGCTTCCTCAACCAGGTGGATGATTTTCGCAATGGTTGTGTCTTCAACCAACTTCGTGACTTTGACTTCGAGCAAGCCTTCTTCATTCAGCGTGCCCGCGAAGACGTCATCGTTCACCGTTTTGGCGACCGGCACGGATTCCCCGGTGATCGCCGCCTGATTGACCGCCGAATAGCCGTTGGTCACCGTGCCGTCCATGGCAATCTTCTGTCCGGGTCTGACAATCATGGTGTCGCCCACCACAATGTCGTCCACCGAAATCAGCTGTTCCTGGCCATTCCGCCGGACGAGTGCTTCTTTCGGGGCAATGTCCATCAACGAACGGATGGATTGGCGGGCACGGTCCATGGAATAGCGTTCCAGTGCTTCACTGATCGCAAAGAGGATGACCACGATAGACGCTTCCGCCCATTCGCCGATAAAAGCCGCCCCGATGACGGCAACGGTCATGAGGGTTTTCATGTCGAAATCCAGGCGAATCAGGTTCTGGAAGCCGACTTTGAAGAGCGAGTACCCGCCAATGACAATCGCCGCCACAAACAGGAGCGACGTCATCAGGTTGTCTTCGCCATTGACGAACTGGGAAATGTAGCCGAACACGATCAAGAGGGTGGAGTAGAGCAAGGTGCTGTGCTTTTGGTAGAACGGCACTTTCTTCTCTGTTCGAGCTGGCGCTTTTTCGGTTCCGGTATTCGTGATAGCTGGACGTCCTGTAATTTCAGGCGCGACCTTCAAGTTTTCAAACGCACCGGCTTTCTCCAATTCGTCGATGGTCGCTGCCCCGTAAACGGAAATTTTTGAAGCCCCGAAGTTCACTTTGGCATCCTGGACACCGGGGATCTGCTTGACGTTGTTCTCAAACTTCCCGGCGCAGTTCGCGCATGTAAAGCCTTCGACCCGGAAGACATTTTTGTCTTCGACGGTCACTTCAGGAGCCGCCTGGCGTTTCGGTTTTTCCGGTGCGACCTTCAAATTCTCGAAAGCGCCGGCTTTTTCCAGTTCCTCGACCGTCGCCTCGCCGTAGACCGCAATTTTCGAAGCCCCAAAGTTCACTTTGGCATCCTGGACACCGGGAATCTGTTTGACGTTCTTCTCGAATTTCCCGGCGCAATTCGCACACGAAAAGCCCTCAACCCGGTAGACCGTTTTGTCTTCTGTTTCCTTCGTTTTTTCAACCAACGGAAACAACCTCCTTCTGATGGATGAAGGCCACTTGCACCAAGTGTTTCACATGCGCGTCATCCAGTGAGTAGTAGACCAACTTGCCTTCCTTGTTGTATTTCGCCAACCCCATATTATTCAGTAGTCGCAGGTGGTAGGAGGCGGTTGCGGTAGATGAACCGATGATATTCGCAACGTCACACACACACAGTTTGTCCTCCAGCGATAAGGCGTAGGCGATCTTGATACGCGTATCGTCCGACAACGCCTTGAAGATCTTCGCCACTTCCAATGGATTTTGTTCAGACAGTTGCTGCTGGACTCGTTCCACCTTTTCTTCATCTACACAGACCACATCACAAATCTCTTTTGCCATTTTCATTCACTCCTTTTTCTCACTTCTGTTTACTCATTCGTTTTTTCAAGTAAGTGATTTTCTTCTATATAAAACAAAGAGTGCAAAGAATCACTTCAACTCACCAATCCCCAAAGGAATCGGAAAGTCCCATTCTCCGCCATAATCAAGATGCCGAGCCCGATGAAGACAATCGGCACAATCCACCGTTCCCAATTTTCTATCGTTTCAGAAATCGTTTTAACGGCTGCCAACCGGTAACTGAGGTAACACAAGACGGCGACCAGGATGGCAAAGACAACCAGCATCACCACAGTTTCACTTGGATTCAAGGTTGAAAAGTAGGGTATGTAGACGCCAATGTTGTCGCCGCCAGCCGCCAGGGTAATGACTGTAATGGTGACAAACAAGCGATTGGGGTTTCCGGAAGACAAACGGGACAGGAGATTCTCTTCGTCGTCCTCGTCTTCTTCTCGCTTCCAGACCCGGATGCCCAGGTAAATCGGAATGAGCCCTAGCAAGCCCACCCAGTGGGACGGCACAAGCGTCAGGCTGTACGCAGCCAACAGGCTGACGCCCACCAAGATGGCTGTTCCTAGGTATTGTCCGATGACAATGGATTTTAACTGGCCTTTTTTCATCGTTTGTGAAAACAGGATCAGCAAAATAATGACGTAATCAATGCTGGTCGCCACATAAGCGGCAACCGCGGTAAAAATCGTGGTTAACAGCACCCTCATCTCCTTTACGGATATCCTAGTGTGAAGTGATACCCTCTGATAGTTATACATTCAAACAAACGTTTGATTAATGCAAGTGTACAAAGATTTCGCTAGATTGTCAATTATATATTCAAATGATTGTTTTAATGTTTGGGCATGCTTGTTAGAATGAACAGGGAGCGACAAGTGGCAAGGCAAATTGAAATTTAGTATGGCCAATGCCTGCATGTCTTGTTAAGCATTCTATCTTTAGAAGAGCTGAAAATGGTATAGAAGAGGCTCATCACCATAAGGCGTGGTTGACGCATAAAATCCATCAGATTTTGAATTGAACATAGAAAAAAAGCGAAAACCCCGGTATCGTAATTGTTGCCTAGACAAACC
>NZ_JACSLO010000028.1:0-3680 GCF_018618195.1 Exiguobacterium sp. s7
TGGTTGGACCGTTATCAGTTCCATCCGTGCGGGCCCCTGGCGAAGATCGCGAAAGCAATCCGGGTCCGGGAGCAAGCGATGCGCCAGACCATCGTGTCAAGGCTGTCGAACGGGAAGATGGAAGGGACGAACAACAAGATCAAGCTCATCAAACGCCGTGGTTATGGCTATCGAAACCTCGAACGATTCTTTTTAAGATTGCGCCTCGAGATCGGTCGTCAAAATAGCAACCACGAGTTATGGTGATGAGCCTAAAGAGTAACAATAAAACATTCTCATATATACAGACTATTAGAATTATATAAACTTTAAAATTGTAAGATTGTATAGAGTAAGTAGGTCATGAAATATCATTTGTTGTCAATATTCACCACTAAGTTTCTTCCATTCTTGCTCAAGGTGGGCATCAACTGCTTTCCAGTTGTACACGTCTTTCCCGAGCACATGCTTCAGTTCTTGCATTGAGGCGAACGCGAAGCGGCTCCAGGCGACGTAGTTCAAACGCGTCGCAAATAAAATCGGGACGTTGCCACTTCGGATATAGGCATCCATTCCGTCAGTCAGACACAAGGCACCGTGACCGACGAGCAACATCTTCCGAAGTGTCGGCTTATTGCCGATGGGAATCGAGGCGAGCCATCCGTTCTTATGATAGAACAGACTCTTCAAACCCCAGAGTAGGCGAATGACGAGTTCATTGAAGACGACGGGGACTGCCATCGCGACACCGTGACGGGCATCATACCCGCTCTCGAACACTTTTGTCGAAAAGTCAGCGAAGGAGAGCGTCTGTCCGTTGTGCGACACTTGTCCGAAGTCGGCGAATTGGAACAGCTCGAAAAACGGGAGCGGGATGCCGGCGCCGCGACGACCGTTGTCGTGACCGCGTACACCACTCGATCCTGATACGTCAGACAAGAGGTGACCGAACCAGTTGGCAAACCCCGCGAACAGTTTCGCTAATAGATTTCCACCTTGTAGCCGTTGCGTACCATTTTCTTTCGGTTCGAGTCGAAGCAGGCGACCGTCCGAGATGAAACTCGCTTTCCCCGTGAATTGATCCAAAATCGAGAAGAACAAGCCGATGATGTCCGGTGCGTGGGCGAGCGATTTCAAATGGTGGTCTGACGGGCGCATATTGAGCGTCGCATCACCCATCTTCAAGTCGCTCGCGTAGCGTGCATCATAGTTCACTTTAAAGCGGCGCTCCAAAAAACCGATGGCGCTCGCAATCGAATCCGGTTGTTTGCGGAGGCGGGCCCCGTTCTTCTTGTCTTGTTTCCAGACGAGGTTCGCAAACTTGATGACGACGTTGTCGATCTTCTCATCTGACCACTTCCCGAGTTTACTGTCCGTCGGGGAGCCGACGAAGAAACTGTCAATCAATCCAGCGACGAGACCGCTGAAGGACGCGATCATGTAATCGTAGCGGTCACATTGCACTTCCTTCAGCAAGAACTCCTCTTTGAACGTTGTCGCCAAATCGTGACGTTGTCGTGCCGTCAACAGATGGGCGAACGGATCGTCGAGCGCAGTCACATCATGACGCGTCGCATACGTATCGAGTTCGGCCAAATACATATCCCAAGAGACGTCCGAGACTTGGACAGGTTCCAGGTCGTCAAATGTAGGGACGGCTAGCGGTGCCAACTGAGGTACCTCTGTTTGTGGTACCTGTCCATTCATGAGTCGCATCATGTCGTCGAACAAATTGTCGAGCGCTGCCGATTGAGCGTCTTGCGTGTCTTCAAGTTGATTCAAGTGTGAATGAATATCACCTAAACGTTGCTCGGCCTGTGCGGCTTGATGTTGTTGAACGAGTAAAGCTTTTGCTTTGTCAATGATGTCTTGTTCGGACCGGTTCATTTGTCACCGAAGACGTTTTTGACAAGACGCTTCGCCCCACCCGTCACTTCGGCCAGACCGCCACCGGACATTTCAAAGTAGCCGATCGCTTGGAACGATTCGTGTAACTGTTCCAACTCTTCGAGCGAAAGTGTCTCCTTCAAGACGAGCTCTTCCTCGGCACTGAACGTTAAATCATCAAGCTGGATCGGTTGCGGCGAATAACACGCATACACGTAGTCGCGTAGTTTCTGATACGTCGGTTTCGACGTCAACTCGTCTAAGCGAACGGTGCTCAGTTTCGGAGGCAGTTGCGTGATGATTTGTTCTTTTTGAGAGTGGACTTGTTTGTCGGCACTGAACTGAGCACTCTGACTGAGCATTTGCAACATGTTCGATAGCTGGTTGATTTTCTCCGAGTTGGCGTTTCCTTGTTGAATCGCGACAACGAGACGACTCGAGATTTCATTGATGTCCTCTAGCAGACAGTTGAGCGTTTGTTGCGTGTTGCGGATGATGGCCTGCAGCATGAACTCGCGCTGCTTATTGTTCTCGATGTCTTTCATGCCTGTGATTTTTTTCAAACCTTGGTACGTGCCGACGCCGATGACGACCAATACGCCGATGCCCGTGAACATGCTTGAGAAGCCGAGGAGTCCGCCCATGCCGAGGGAGGCGAGACCAGACGTCAATCCGGCCGCGCTCAAGCCGACGACAGAACCTGATAAATAGATGGCTGTGAGCGGGACGCCGACCGCGGCCGCTTTGGCTGCCAAGTCTTTCATCGACTTGGCGATCTCTGAATCGTTTTTGCGGAATGTCAAAATGTCCTCGTCGCTTTGGATGGCGCTTGAGATGAGTTCGATTTCTTCGCGTGAGATGGAGAGCACTTCTTTCAACTCGCCAAGAAACTTGTTTTCGAACCAAGCCGAGAGCGGACGCTTCAATTTGAAGATATAGAGAAGGTCTTTGAATAACGATTTTTCGACGATGGAAAAGTCGATGGTCGTCGACAAGTCGCGTAATTCGTCAATCAACGTGAGTGTTGGTGCATGTTCGGCTGGATTGCTCAAGTAGGCGCGAAGTTGCAACCGATAGTCCGAACTGAGGTGGATGCGGGTAACGAGTGACATCAGTTCGCTATACTCTTGGGCGTCAATCTGTTGGTCATCGACGAACGTGAAGTTGGCCAATATTTTTAAATAGGTGAGCTTATACGTTTCCGGCAAGTCGGCGAGTGGTATCACTTGCGAGACGTTGACGAGTTCGTCTTCTTTATCTTTTAACGCGGCAATCCCGTTCAATAGCTCGACGACGCCTTCGACGTTATAGGTTGCGAGTTTGTCGGACAGGCTGTAGTCATATTGCTCGGTGTGCATGACGATGTGAAGTTTCTCTTTTCGCTTATCATTCTTATACGTGACTTCTCTATCCAAATCGACGCGCTGCAAATCTTTGTAGTAGACGCAAATCGGTTTTTCAAGTAACGGTTTGAAATAGAAGCGGTCACCCAAAAACAGCATGCCTTCCTTGCCGCTCTTGAAGAGCGTCGAATCATACAAGACGATGACATGTTCCGGGAGGGCGTCCTCTGCATAATTCTTAATGGCTCCGTTCAATTTTTTGTCGGGTACGTTTGGTGCGATATGCGTGCCGTCACCGAGTAAGGTGTGGGCGTATTCTTTCAAATATGTATTAATGTTCATCCACTATCACCTTCCATATATTGTTTATAAAGTTATTATATAGGCTCATCACCATAACTCGTGGTTGCTATTTTAACGACCAAGCTCGAAGCGTAATCTCAAAAAGAAACGTTCGAGGTTTCGGTAGCC
>NZ_JACSLO010000029.1:0-2841 GCF_018618195.1 Exiguobacterium sp. s7
TCAACGGGCGACCGAGAAAGTGCCTGGACTGGAAAACCGCACACGAGGCCTTCACCGAGGAAGTGTTGCGCTTAATTTGACAAACCGTCACATAGAAAAACGACCCATCGCTGGGCCGCTCCTTCTTACGCTTCCACTTTCACTTGCTCCGTCTCGTTCTGCAAACTCTCCGCGACACGGACGAGCTCCGTCATCGCGCCGTTCACTTCACCGAGACTGGCCGCCTGTTGGCTCGCCGCTGACGTGACTTCCGTAGCATAACGTGACGCCTCTTCGACCATGCCAACGATGCCGGCAGAGTTTGTGACGACCGAGTCAATCTGGCCACGCGACTCATCTAAGAGCGCATCGACCGAATGGACGTGGCTGTACACTTCGTTCGCCGAGTTGTGGATCGACGCAAACGCACCGCCCGCCTTCTCGACGAGACCGACGCCCGTCTCCACTTCCGCTTTCACGTTCGCCATCGATGACGACGTGTCGCCAACCAAACGTTTGACGTCGACAATCAAATCCGTGATCTCTTGCGTCGAGTTCGCCGTCTGTTCGGCAAGCTTCTTGACCTCGGCCGCGACGACTGCGAAGCCGCGTCCATGCTCTCCGGCGCGTGCCGCTTCAATTGACGCGTTCAAGGCGAGCAAGTTCGTCTGCGCCGAGATGTCGCTGATAACGTCCGTGATACGCGAGATTTCGCCTGTCATTTCTGTCAACTTGCTGTTGAGCGTCGACGACTGCTCGACTTTGCCAGCAATCGCATGCATCGCATCGACCGACGACGAGGCGAGCCCTTTGCCGCTCTCCGCTTCTTGTTGCATCTCGCTTGCCGAATCGAGCGCCGAGCCCATCTCCTTACGGATGTTCTCCATCGTCCGAGCGACGGCACCGAGCAAATCCATCGAGCTGTATGTCGCGTTGACGTTATCCTCGAGCATCTTGTTCAAGGCGTCCATCGCTTGACGGATGTTCTCGCCGGCGATATTCCCTTCTTGGACCGCTGCCGCGATTTCTTGCGCCGAACCGGTGAGCTGGTCCGCCGTGTAACGCATGTTCGTCCCTTGTTCCCGCAGGTGTCCGACCATGTTGTCCATCGACAAGAGCAGACGTCCCATCTCCGAACGGTCTGTCGTCGTCTCGCTCGCGAACACGACCGTCAAATCGCCATTGCCGACCTCGACCGCCTTATCTGACGCCGATTCGATCGCCTTGAGCGGGCGACGGGCGATCAAGTAGATGACAGCTCCACCTAAACCTGAAATGAGCAACGCCACGGCCGTCCCGACGAGCATGACCTGTCCTTTCGCCATCTCAAGCTCGGTGAGCAGCAAGAGCGTGATCCAGCCGACCGCTCCGCCCGTAATAAAGGATGTGACCAAAATCCAAGCGAGCAGTTGGGTCGTAAAGTTTTTGAATAGCTTCACTATGAGTTCCTCCTCTGTGTAATTCATCACCTACTATATCGTCCGATTGCCAGCTTTTGTATAGCGTTTTCAGTTGAAGTTTTGGTCAATGAAAAAACGCCCCCGTCTCCGAGAGCGTTCAATTCAAAATCGGTCGTCTTCTTTTGTCATGTGCACTTGTTCGCGCGGTGTCAAAAGCGCGTCGATTGCGAGTGCTAGCGCGGCCGCCCAGTGCAGCATCATGCCGAGGAACGGGATGAACCCGAGCACCGACGCCGTGATGCCGACGATCGGCCCGACCGAAATCCGCTTCAGCCGCGTGATCGACAAGACGAGCACGACGATGTGGAACACGAGCATGAACCCGAGCGGCATATAACCCATGCTGATGATGAACAGCCCACCGAGCGCCGGGATGCCGAGCAGCGCCTCAAAGGCGGCACCCATCCATTTCAAATTCCGAACCATCTGTCTCACCTCACAGTTCTAACAAATAGAATTCATAGCCGCCGTTCTCCGCGAACCCGGCCCGCTTGTAAATCTCGAGCGCGGCCTTGTTTTCCGTCTCGACGTCGAGCTCGAGTTTCGTCCGTCCCATGCGGAACAGTTGCTGGACCATCTGCTTCAACATCTTCGTGCCGTAACCTTTTCCTTGCTCGTCCGCCTTGACGCCGAACGCGTGGATGCTACCGGCATCTTCGCCCGAAAGGAGGGCACGAATGACCCCGATCGGACGACCGTCGACCTCACCGATGTACGTCACGCGGTCCGGCGTATCGATCTGTTGATAGATGTTCTCCGTCACGTCGACCGGGTCGCCGAACGC
This sequence comes from Exiguobacterium sp. s7, assembly GCF_018618195.1. Lineage (NCBI taxonomy): Bacteria > Bacillati > Bacillota > Bacilli > Caryophanales > Exiguobacterium > Exiguobacterium sp. s7. The sequence goes on from NZ_JACSLO010000029.1 coordinate 2,224, forward strand.
TTCAGAGAGCGTCTCGATGATGAGCGGACGGTCGGCGTCCGTCGCCTCGCGGAGCGACACTTCGTCCGGCTTCAAGAACAGCTCGGCTTTTTTAAGGACCAAGTTATATTCTGAGAACTGGTACGCCGCGCCAAGACGATCGATGACCGCCTTGCCGTCCTTCGATTTGCGATCGATGACGAACGTGAACGCCTCACAATCGTTCTGTTTCGCATCCTGTTTCGCCGTTTCAAAGAGTGCCGTGAAGACACCTTGCTTCCGGTAGTCCGGATGCACGAGCGCATTCACTTCATACTCGTTCGGGAGATATGGGAAAAGTACCATATAGCCGACGAGCGTATCATTGTCATAGACGGCGTAATCGTTCTGACCGACCGCCACATGTCCGAGTTTCACGTCAATCTTGTCAAATGCATTGACCGCTGCCTCGAGCGCCGCCACCTGTTCTGCTTGTCTCACTTCTTCTACTGTCCAATTCATGTGATCACCTCACGTCATATTGTAGCACAATCGAAAAAGCCCGCCGTAGTGATATGCTCCCCAATAGGTAGACAGATGAAATAACAAATCTGTTTATCTGATTGGGGAGTGTTTTTTATGTCGAAAAGTCGGCATTCG
>NZ_JACSLO010000030.1:0-2333 GCF_018618195.1 Exiguobacterium sp. s7
TGTATTTTGCAATACAAATGTGCACAATAATGCAACGAAAAGTACAGAACTTTGCCAGCTGGGTTTTAGTGTTTCGACAACGCATGCGTGACACGATAACTGTCACCTGTAAAGTTTAGTATGTGAGCGTGATGGATGACGCGATCGACGAGTGCCGCAGTCAAGCGCGCGTCGCCAAAGATGCGATTCCATTGGCTGAACTCAAGGTTGGATGTGATGATCAGGCTCTTTCGCTCGTACCAGTCGGTGATGAGATGAAACAGAAGTTCCGCAGATTCTTTTGTGAGAGGGAGATATCCCATCTCATCTAAAATAATCATATCTGCCGACTCGAGACGAGAATGGAAGTTGCCTAGTTTTCCATCCCGCCAGGCCTTGTTAAGTTGCTCGACGAGTTCAGAGACCCGGAAGAACCTCACCTCATAACCTTTGTGACAAGCTTCTCTCCCGAGCCCGATGGCCAAATGGGTCTTTCCTGTACCCGGGGACCCTGTCAGAACGACGTTCTGTGAGTGCTCGACGAAATTCAGTGAGGTCAGTTCGTCCTTATCTAAATGCTTTGGGAAGTAGATGTGATTGCCCCAATGATAGTCGTCTAGTGACTTATTGTTGATGAATTTTGCCTTTTTGATTAACCGTTGCGCTTTCGCTTCCTCGCGGAGGCGCATTTCCATCGAGAAAAGCTCCGTGAGAAACTTTTCAGGGGATTCCGTTGGAATCGATTCATAGATTTCAGCGACATAGGCAAGGCGGAGCGATTTGCACATTTCTTTTAGGCTCATACTGCACCACCTTCTCCCCAAGGCCGATTCAGGCTATCGTACTTGCTCCAATCCACATCATAAGGATGGTCCTCAACCACGGCTGGATCGTCGTCCTCGCTCAGTAGCTCGTATAGGCGTTCATTGATCTCGAGGATTGGATAGAGTGCGAGCTTGGCTCGGATCCAGGCCAGTCTTTCCTGCCGAACGAGTAAGTTGGGTACGCCCAGGTACTCTTTGATTCTACCCGGCAGATATTCGGAATAACGGGAGTGCCCGAAGCTTCTCGGCTTCTTGTGCCAAGTGCTGATGATGTTTTCCCATGGGAGCGCACGCTTTGTCATCATGTAGGGACGTTTTTCTTCGTAGAGGATTTCTCCGTGAAGTGAGAGAATCTTCATCGAATCCCACCTTAAGATGGCGCGTACTTGCCCATGACGAGCCCCTGAAGGGATCAAGACTTTCGTCTTATCGATCGTTATTTCGCCGTACTTGTTCACCTTGAACAGTTCTTCTTTGAAGACGGGGAAGTCTTCTTGCGGCAATCGCAATAGATGTCTCTGCTCTTCTTCGAACAACTCACGGATCAGCACATGCTTTTCGTAATGCACTCTCTCCATGTCATCCCGTAGGGAAGCTGCGAGTTGCCGGTTCGTCGAATCGTAATCATGCATGACAGGGGCTGGGACAAGAAAATTGTACCGAACGTATCCTACCTTGTTCTCGACACTTCCTTTCTCGTTACCTCTGTAAGGATTACAGCTTTGAACTTGGAAGCCGTAATGTGCCATGAACTGCAGGAAAGCATCTGTATAGATCGCCTCTTCTTTTGTCGTTCGTGGTTGGATGACTGCGGCGGGGAGATTATCGATTCTGAGCTGTTGCGGTACACCACCGATTTCTTCAAAAAGCATTTTGAGTCCCGTCAAAAAGCACTCTTGGTTTTCTGCGGGCAGGGCGACAGCTGCTGTGCGGTTACTGAAGGGCAGGCTCATGACGAGGCATTTTACATCGACCGCATGACTATCTTTGACGACTTCCATCGTCCCGAAATCTACCTGTGCCTCACCCGGAGGGTGTTGCAATCGTTCTTGCCTTGTGTCGTTTTCCTCCTCGCTCGTCATATGCCAGCTCTTGATGAAATTGCAGACCGTCCGGTAAGAACCCTCGAATCCGTTCGCCACCAGCGTTTCATAAAGCTTTTTATTCGTTCGTCTTAACTTTTTCTGAAGCATTTGATCCTCGGTCAACCAATCCTCGACCATCTCGCCCCATTTCGTTCCGTACATCATGCCTCTCTTGGGGCGAATGGTTTCACTCGGCAGTTGAGCTGAATCCGCGTATTTTTTTACCGTCCTCCAGTTGAGGTCTAGATTTTTAGCGATTCGATTGATCGAATGTGATTTGTGGTTTCTCAGATATTTGATACAATTGATATCGGACATTGCTAGCATTCCTTCCATCTCCTAACGTTCTTGTGTCGCAACTTAAACGTTAGGGTGAGATTATGGTTGCTGGCAAGTCCTTTTTCTTTTCTAAAATAGGAGTGCAGAGTTGTGTACGTTTCCGTTG
>NZ_JACSLO010000004.1:0-244251 GCF_018618195.1 Exiguobacterium sp. s7
CTCGGGCAGAACACGAAATGATAATGGAGCATCGACACGGTGGTGTTGGTTCTTCGATAGTTGTTCATACGTTTATCGTATCACTTTGTCTATTTAAGCGATACATTTTCTCGGGATAAGATCACACGTGTTGATCTCTGAAATTCCGACTAGCGGAACTCCGAAATCAAGCTCACGTTCATCCCACCACTGAAGCAGTGGGCTTTCTCGTTCGCAAATTCTGTAAACGACATGCATGACACCATCGCGTCGTTTGACAAAAAAGTCGTACATGATGTCCGGTTCATCAACTAACGTGACATGGAACATGGTACCGAATTGAGTAATACTGGCATGCGATGAATAAGACGAATCAGAAAGTGCATGATGTTCCTGCAAATAATTCTGAAGAAACCTTCGTTTATTGGCTTCATCGATTTGAAACAATGCATATGCTCCAATAATCAGGAGTAATCCGATTGTGAGCCAAACGCGTCGTTTCTTCACGCCTCAAAATAGCCGACGACGAGCAGGCCTGGGCCTGTGTGCGCCCCGATGGCCGAACCGACAATCGTCTTCGTGACGCTCGCCGGGTTCACATGTTCCCGTAACAACGCCTCGAATTGGTCGGCTTTGACTGGATCATCGCCGTGGCCGATGAAGACGTGCCCACCCTCGACGAGCGGTTTCGACTCGGTCATCCATTCGACGATGCGGCGTAACACTTTCTTGTGACCGCGCACCTTCTCGATTGGGACGAGCTTGCCGTCTTCGACTGTCAAAAGCGGTAGAATCGTCAACAAATCCCCGATGAACGCGCTCGCTTTTGAGACACGACCGCCGCGCATCAAATATTCAAGCGATTCGACCGTGAACAAATGCCGGATTTTGCCGACGAGCGACGTAGCGTAGGCGACCGTCTCTTCATACGTATGGTCTTGACCATACTCGGCGACCGCCTTGACGAACAGTCCTTGGCCGACGGACGCGGCACGCGTATCAAGAATATGGAACGTGCTGTTCGGGTATTCTTCTTTAAGTAGGTTGCCGACCATGACGGCCGTCTGATAGGTGCCTGAAAGCTCACCGGAGAAGGCGAGGTACAGGAACGGGATTTCCGATTCGAGATGTTGACGGAAACATTGTTCGAGGCGGGCCGCCTCGATTTGGAACGTCTTCGGCGTCTTCCCGGCACGCATCGCGTCGTACACGTCTTTTGGTTGAATCGTCTCACCGTCTAAAAATTCGTCGTTGTCGATGACGACACCGAGCGGTAGCATTTCGAGACCGTACTCGACGATCTGGTCTTGGGTCAAATCGGCGCCGGTATCGGTTATGATTTTAAACATGCGGTCACTCCTCTATCAATTGTTGTTCAATCTCACGGATCGGTTCATTGCGCTTCCACATCCGGTCGAGCTGGGTCACGAGCGTCGCCTGCTCGTCTGCATCGAGAGTGCCAGGTATGAGCCGGCTCACGTCACTAAGGACGGTGTAGGCGCGGCGCAACACGTCATCGACGGTGAGCGGGATACCGAGCAAGTCCTCGAGTGACGCCATCGTCTCAGGGACGATGGCCGGGTAGGTGAACTTTGTCGCTTCGCCTTGGATGGCGCGCTCATAAAAATCACGGATGAGGGCGGCGCGTTCGCTCCCGCTCTTGCGAACGCTCAAATAAATTTGGACGGCGACACCGCCACGGACACGGCGCTGTGAGATGCCCGCGAACTTCTTGCCGCCGATGGATAAGTCGAAACTGCCGGGGCAGTAAGACCCAACGATTTCGCCAGCGACAATGTCTGTCGTCACGTCTTGAAACATGAGTTGGATGAGCGACGTCATCGCCTCGTAGCCGCTATCGATTTGAATCCCGTCTTTTTCAGGTAAAATCAGGGATAAGTTCAATACGTCTTCATCCAAGACGACGGCAAGCCCTCCTGAATTTCGCACGACGGGACGGAATCCATGTTCATGTAGAAAACGGATGCCGTCTGACAAGTGAGGCAGGCGGGCGTCTTGAATGCCGAGCACGACCGTGTTTAGATGAACCCAGGCCCTGAGGACGGCACCAGACGTTGCGGTCGACGCACAGAGCGTGTCGTCCGTCGCGAACGATTGCTCGGCTTGAAACGCAGGACCGAGCGAGGACTGATCGATGACACGGTAGGTCGGTTGTTGTAATAATGGATGGGTCATATACATAATTCCTTTTCAATAAATAATTTCCTCCCCATTATAGCATGGGAGGAACCACGCGCTAGAAGTCGAATCCAATCATTAATGAAATGTAGGGGGCAACGTCATGTACACGTCACGAGGTCAATTATCCGGGTCGAAAGTGTTCAAAGATCCGGTTCACCGCTATATATATGTCTATGATCATCTCGTCTGGGAATTGATCAACACGAAAGAGTTTCAACGCTTACGGCGCATCAAACAGCTCGGGACATCATTTCTGACGTTCCATGGCGCCGAACATACCCGGTTCCATCATTCGCTTGGCGTCTATGAGATCGCCCGGCAGCTGATTGACCAATTTCACGAGTATCCAGAGTGGGACGACCGCGACCGGGAGCTGTTGCTCGCAGCGGCACTGCTGCACGATGTCGGCCACGGTCCGTTCTCACACGCGTTCGAGCACGTCTTCGCCGTTCGTCACGAGGTATGGACCGAACGAATCATCCTCGGCGACACGGAAGTGAACAAAGTGCTGTCGGAGATGGGCGTTGGTTTCCCGGAAGAAGTAGCGGCCATCATCAATAAGACGCACCCGAACCGCTTGCTCGTCAATATACTGAGCTCGCAGCTCGATGTCGACCGGATGGACTATCTGCTTCGCGACGCCCATTTCGCCGGTGTCAGTTATGGGAAGTTCGATCTTGAGCGCATGCTTCGGGTGTTGCGTCCTGACGAGGACCAAGTCGTCGTCAAACAGTCGGGGATGCATACGATTGAGGACTATATCATGCGCCGCTATCAAATGTATTGGCAAGTCTACTTGCATCCGGCGACGCGATCGAGCGATTTATTGCTCAAAGCCGTGCTCGAACGGGCGCAAGAACTATACGAATCGGGTTATTCTTTCGAGATGACTCCAAAGCATTTCTTGCCGATTTTTAACCATGAAGACATGACGCTCGAGCATTATTTGAAGCTCGATGAGACGATCGTCTATTTCTATTTCCAGGAATGGATGGATGAGGCGGACCCGATTTTGGCCGACCTTGCGAGCCGCTTCGTCAACCGTCGTTTGTTGAAATATAAGAACTTCCCGGAAGCGAACCGCGTCCGCTATATGGACCGCTTGCGTTCAACGATGGAGGCAATCGGTTTACCGACCCGCTACTACTTGCTCGAGGATCAGCTCAGCCAATTGCCATACGATTTGTATAAAGGGCACGGGACATACGAAGGCATCTATCTCAAGATGAATGATGGCGACCGCCGGGAAATTTCGGAAGTGTCGATGCTCGTCCAATCGATTTTAAACTCACGACAGTCCGACGAGAAAATCTATTATCCGGAGGACGTACTGCTCAACTTGAAAGATCACGCATCAGAAAAAACATGGATGTTGTCAACGTTACGAGGCGATTGAATCGTTGAAAAGGAAGTGACACCATGGGAATCGGCACATTGGTCGGGGGAGTCGGCATCTTCCTACTCGGGATGATGCTGTTGACGGATACGTTGAAAAGCATGGCCGGGGAACGCCTCCGGCAACGATTGAATCGCTTGGCTGAAGGACCTGTTTCGGGTGCCTTTCTCGGAGCGACGATGACGACGTTGTTTCAGTCCTCGACCGTGACGACGCTCATGACAATCAGTTTTGTCAGTGCCGGCCTGCTGACGTTCACCCAAGCGCTCACACTCGTCATCGGAGCGAACGCGGGTAGCGCGACGACCGGATGGATCGTGGCGCTCTTAGGTTATAACGTCGATATCCGCGAGCTGTTGCTCCCGCTCATCGGGGTCGGCATGGCGCTGCGCTTGATTGGGCGGCGCGTCAAACGCATCGGCATGCTCATGGTCGGACTTGGCCTCATTTTTGTCGGCATCGGAACGCTCCAAGAGGCGATGCGGGAAGTTGTCACGTTCTCGTTCGCCAGTTGGGAAGCGGACACACCGCTCCACCAACTTGCGCTTCTCGGTACGGGCCTGTTGATGACTGTTTTATTGCAGTCTTCAAGCATCGGTCTCGTCTTGACGATGACGGCGCTCGCGACTGATACGGTCACCCTTGCCCAAGCGTGTCTGCTCGTCTTAGGGCAAAGTGCCGGTACAAGTCTCGTCGTCGCGCTCGGGTCGATCGGAGGCTGGAAGTCGGCCCGCCGCATCGTCTTGGCGCACGTGCTCGTCCACGGCTCGATTTTACTCATTGGCTGGCTGACGTTCCCGCTCTTGTTCGGCGTCGTCAACGGTGTGGCCGACCGTCTCAATTGGAACGAACTGTTGCGGCTCGCCTTGTTCCACACGTCGTTCCATCTGCTTGGTGTGTTCACGTTTTTGCCGTTCCACGAGGCGTTCAGCCGTCGGTTGCTGAAGTGGGTCCCGAGCCGGGCGGAGAAGCTGACCCGGTTCTTGAACCCGAACATGGCCCGCATCCCGACGGTCGCGCTCGAAGCGGCCCGACGCTCGTTGATTGAAATCGAGCGCTATCTCGCCAAAGAGACGAAACTGTTACTAGCGGAAGGACGAAAGCGCGACGACGAGCTCCAACTCGTGGAGAAGACGCTCGGGGACGTGCGTGTCTTTTTGAGCACGATTCAATTGGAAGAAGGGCGGGGCCGCAATGACTATGGGCAACACTTGTCGCTGCTTCATACGATTGATCACTTGGAGCGGTGGCTGTTCGTCATGCGTGAAGTCGACCCGGTCGACGCCCTTCGGGATACAGACTTCCTAGTCGCGCGCCAGCTCGTCTTGCATGAACTCGACATGTTGGAGACGCTCAACCATCACACGCCCCCGGAAGAGTCTCGGCAGTGGAAGACGGCCTCGAAACAGCTCGCCGAATATCGAAAAGCGCACCGGGCCGAACTGCTCGAGGAGACGGCGGCCAATCAACTCGAGATGGACCAAACGATTCAAAAGGTGCAAGCTCTCCTCTGGCTCGACCGAATCGGCTATCACATTTGGCGTGCGACGCGTCATCTCATTAAACCGACCGTCCCGAGCGAGCGGTTTGAAGTGAATCTGGAAGACTGACCACATTTGTAAAATTACATCCAACATTTATTATGTAATTGAAAATATATACCAAAAAAATAAAAATCCAAACATCGTTAACATCTATATTTGTATAATGATTGTACATTAGACATTATGGGAGGATTTTTTATGCCATTTAGAAAACCTGTTTCAACAATGGGCGGATTGAATTTTTGGAGTAATGTTCAACAAAATGAGCACTTTGTGATGCAAAAACACAAAACTGGGCTCTGGCCATATAAATTCCGTATTTTAATGAGAGCAACGTCTAAAGAAATTGCCAATGCGAATGATTTAGAAACGATTCAATATGATTGGAGATTCCTTGAGACTAATGCGGTTCCACGGATTGATGAGAGCGGCTTTTTAGAAATCACTAAAGTCGAAACAATCGTAGAAGATTTGATTATGAAAACTATTTCTAATAAAATGCCGTTTTGAGGTAAAAAGAATGCCATGTCCACAACAGGGACATGGCATTCTTTTTACCTCATTACTTCTTGTCCGCGTGCATAACGCCGGCTTGACCGTAGTGCGTCGCGTCCATTTCTTCGATGAAGACGGTGATGTTTTCTTTCGGTGCGTTCGTCGTCTCCGAGACGGCGTCCGTCACTTTTTCAATCAAGGCACGTTTTTGTTCGACCGTGCGGCCTGGGAGCATTTTGACAGTTACGTATGGCATAACATTTCCTCCTTTTAGTTCGTTCCCTTTCATTCTAGTGAAAGGTGGGGCGGGTGGAAAGCAGAAAATCGATTGAGCGGACGGTACAAAGAAAAAATGCAGGTGCGAAATATGTGAAAACGGGGTAAGGAACAAGACAGACTAGACGTAGGAGGAACAGGCGGATGAAATGGAAGGGTAGACAAGCAAGTCGTAATGTCGAAGATCGACGGGGACAAAGTGTCGGAGGGAAAGGGATTGCCGGGATTGGCGGAGGCTTCGGTCTCATCTTGGTCATCGTCTTCACATTGCTGAACGGGGGCAATCCGGCAGACATTGTCAACAACATCGGGATCGGCGAACCACAGTCGTCCGAGACGTATCAAGGTTCGGCACGGGAAGAAGAGATGGCAGACTTCGTGTCGGTCGTGCTAAGGGATACCGAGGAAGTATGGACCGATATATTCGCGGAGAACGGATTGACGTATCGGGAACCGACGCTCGTCTTGTATAAAGACCAGGTCGAATCTGCCTGCGGTATCGCGGGATCGGCTGTCGGACCGTTCTACTGTCCCGGTGACCAAAAGCTATACATCGATTTAAGTTTCTATGATGAACTCAGTCAACGTTTCAACGCACCGGGTGACTTCGCGATGGCGTATGTCGTCGCCCACGAAGTCGGCCACCACGTCCAGACGTTGCTCGGCACGACCGATGAGATCATGCCGCTCCGTAACGAGATGAGTGAGACGCAGTTCAATAAATATTTGGTCCGCTTCGAGCTTCAGGCCGATTATTATGCGGGCGTCTGGGCCCACCACGCCCAAGGCATGGGCTACCTCGAGGCTGGCGACGTCGAAGAAGCGATGAATGCGGCGCACCAAATCGGGGATGACACGCTTCAAAAACAGGCACGCGGCTATGTGACGCCAGACTCGTTCACCCATGGGACGTCCGAACAGCGGAAACGCTGGTTCGACAAAGGGTTCCAAAACGGGACGATTCAAGGCGGCGATACGTTCAATGCCAAAAACTTATAACGATCAGGTCAAGCTTCGGCTTGACCTTTTTCATATCCAAATTGGCTTGTGCAGAAAGAATCCGCTATCATGGAAACAGAAACTAGAAGTAGGAAGGGGATGACCCGATGGAATCCTTACTCAAAAAAATCGAACTCGCTAAAAGTGAGATGACGTCTGTCGAGAAGAAAATCGCAGACTATATTTTGACCCACTCGACGCTCGTTCCGAACATGACGACGAAAGAACTTGCTCAAAAGACGGATGTGTCAGAGGCGAGTATCGTCCGGTTCGCCCGCGTCGTCGGCATCGACAGCTTCAAGGCGTTCAAGCTCGCCCTCGTCAAAGACTTGGCCATCACCGAGACGACGCTCACCGACTTCAACGTGTTACAGCAGAAAGACACACCGTACGATTCGTTTCAAAAAGTCATCCATGTGAACAAGATGGCCATCGAGGCATGTGCCGAGGCGATGGACAAACGCGAGCTCGAGCATGCAATCGATACGTTCGCCCGAGCGAACCGGGTCGTGTTTTATGGGGTCGGCGGCTCGTCGACGGCGGCGTACGACGCCCAGTACAAATTCACGAAACTCGGCTATGCGGCCCAGACGTCGCAAGACTTTCATTACATGTTGTCGCTCATCCCGCATCTCGGACCGAACGACGTCTTCGTCGCCATCAGCACGTCTGGTCGGACGAAAGACGTGCTCGAACTCGTCCGCTTCGCCAAGAAGAAAGGGGTGCCGGTCGTCGCCATCACGGACCTCGATAAATCTCCGCTCTATCGGGAGGCGGACGTCCGTCTTTGCACGCCGAGCGTCGAACGTGATTTCCGGATTGCGAGCATCGCTTCACGGATGACCCAGTTGACGATCATCGATACGCTCTATATGGGTCTGTTGCACCGGAAAGGCGAAAGTTTGATTGACCGTTACGCCGAGGCGCGTGACGAGATGGTGAAGTTGCGCCGATGATTCACGTTTATGATGCGACGTGGCGCGACAAGGTCGCGACGTTCTTGTTGCGGCAGTCGGCGTTCGCGAGCTTGAACGGACAGACACCTGAAGCGTTTCGAGACGAGAATTTGACCGACTTTGAAGCCGAAGGGACCGTCAGCCTCGTGTTTGAAGAAGGGGACGTCATCGCGGTCGCTGATTTGTTGAAAGAACATCCAGTCGACGGATCGCTCTGGCTCGGCCTGTTCGTCGTCGACGAACGATTTCATGGTACCGGCGTCGCGCAACGGCTGTATGAGCAACTTGAACAGGAATATATGCGCCCTTTCCAGACGGTGTTTCGGCTCGGTGTCTTGCCGCACAATGAACGGGCACATCACTTTTGGGAACGACAAGGTTATGTGTACGAAAAAGATTCCGTCACGGCACGGGGCGACCAAGTCCACGTGATGAAGAAACTGGTCGAATGAAGGGCTCGGTCCGCTATGGGCTGGGCTTTTTCTATGGACTGGGCGGCATCCTCATTCCTTTTATGAAATTTTACTTCCTTATTTTTTTAAATAAGTTTGACTTTTAATTTCAAGTTAGTACAATGAAATCAGAGAGAAGAAAGGATGGTGGCGATGTTAGACAAACTGGCTACTGAAAGACGGAATGAACGAACGATGCACTTGGACGAGATGGCGGTCGAGGAGTTCCTCGCGGTGATGAACGAGGAAGATCAATCGGTCCCCCACGTCATTAAAGAAGAGCTATCGGTCATTGCCGAAGTGACGAAGCGTGCCATCGCATCCTTCAAACAAGGCGGGCGTTTGATTTATATCGGCGCAGGGACGAGCGGACGGCTCGGTATCTTGGATGCGGCAGAATGTGTGCCGACGTTCGGCGTATCACCGGACATGGTCGTCGGACTCATCGCCGGAGGCGAGCGTGCGCTCATTAAAGCCGTCGAGGGAGCAGAAGACAGCAAGGATTTGGCAGTCAATGATTTGAAAGCGCTTCACTTGGGCGAGAAGGACACGGTCGTCGGAATCGCCGCGAGCGGCCGGACACCGTACGTCATCGGCGGGCTCGATTACGCCCGTGAAGTCGGGGCGACGACAGCTGCGTTATCATGTAACAAAGGATCAAAAATCAGCGACCACGCCGAGTATAAAATCGAGGTCGAGACGGGACCGGAAGTGTTGACCGGTTCGACCCGTTTGAAAGCAGGGACGGCGCAAAAACTCGTCCTCAACATGATTTCGACGGCGTCGATGATTGGGGTAGGGAAAGTGTATCAAAACCTGATGGTCGACGTGCAGCCGACGAACGAGAAGTTGGAAGTGCGGGCCAAACGGATGATTGCGGAAGCGACAGGGGTCGACGAACAGACGGCCGCGCGTTATTTTGATTCATCCGGTGGGCACGTCAAGACGGCGATCGTCATGATTTTAGCCGATGTCCCGCATGCGGAGGCAGTCGAGCGATTAGAGCGTGCGAACGGATTCGTCCGTGACGCATTATAAGGGGGATTCGAGATGAAGAAAGAAGAGGTTCTTGCGCATGCGATACTCGAGCATGTCGGGGGGAAAGACAACATTCGTCAACTCGCGCACTGTATGACACGTGTGCGTTTGGCGCTCAAAGATCCGACGAAAGCGGATCTTGCCGCCTTGAAACAAATCGATGGTGTCATGGGTGTCATCGATGATGAGACGTTGCAAATCGTCGTTGGCCCGGGGACGGTCAACCGTGTGGCGGATCACCTCAGCCGCGAGACGGGGCTCGCCATCGGAGAAGAATCGGTCGACGCGAACTTGACGCCGGACGAACGGGCCGCCATCGAACGTCAAAAAGTGAAAGACAAACAGAAGTCGCCGTTCAAGCGCTTCTTACGTCGCTTAGGGAATATTTTCATTCCGCTCATTCCAGGACTTGTCGCTTCAGGTATCATTAACGGAGGAGCCAACTTCGCGAAGAACGCCGGGGTCGACCCGACGGAAACGTGGATGCAAATCCTCTTATTGCTCGGTAGCACGGTATTCGCTTACCTCGCCATTCTCGTCGGTTGGAACACGGCAAAAGAGTTCGGCGGGACGCCGGTACTCGGTGCCATCGCCGGGGGGATCCTCTTCAACCCGGTGCTCGCGGACATCACCATTTATGGGGAACCGCTCGTCGTCGGGCGGGGTGGACTGTTCGGGGTCATCTTTGCCGCTTGGCTCATGACGTACATCGAGAAACATGTCCGTCGCTTCATGCCGACAGCAGTTGATATCATCTTCACACCGCTTCTCACGGTACTCGTCGTCGGTTTCACGGCGCTCTATGCGATCATGCCGTTCGCAGGCGTCTTATCGGATGGTATCATGCAAGGTCTTAACGCCGTGCTCGAAGTCGGTGGACCGGTCGCAGGGGCTGTTCTTGCTGGATTCTTCTTGCCGCTCGTCATGGTCGGATTGCACCACGGACTCACACCGATTCACTTGGAGCTGTTGAACACGGTCGGTAACACGGCACTCTTGCCGATCTTGGCGATGGCCGGGGCCGGACAAGTCGGGGCAGCACTTGCCATCTTTGTGAAGACGCGCAACCAACGCCTCCGTAACATCATCAAAGGGGCGATCCCGGTCGGATTCCTTGGCATCGGTGAGCCGCTCCTCTACGGGGTCACGCTTCCGCTCGGTCGTCCGTTCTTGACGGCTTGTATGGGCGCAGCGGTCGGCGGCGCATTCCAAGCGACGATGAAGACGGCAGCACTCGGGATTGGGGTCTCGGGTCTCTCGCTCACACCGCTCATCGACAACGGCATGTACTTGACGTACATCGCAGGTCTTGTCATTTCGTACACGGCAGGCTTCGTCTTCACATATTTCTTCGGATTCAAAGAAGAGATGGCGGACGGAATTTAACAACCGAGGCGGCTCTTTGGAGTCGCCTTTTCATTTAAGAGGAGGTTTTCTGATGAAAGGATTATCGGTATATTTGAGCGAACCGCTCACGTCAAACTTCAAGGCATGGGTCGGACGCATGCGTGAGATTGGCTTTACGTCGATGTTCACATCCCTACATATTCCAGAGGACGATCCATCCGTATATACGGAACGATTGCGACAGCTCGGCATGCTCGCACGTGAACTCGACATGGAGCTGTTCGCCGATATCGCGCCAACGTCGCTTGCCGCGCTCGGCAAAACGTGGGATGATGCCCACACGCTCGTCGAGTGGGGTGTGACCGGACTGCGCGTCGATTACGGCGTGACCCCGAAACAAGTCGCCGACTTGTCGACGCGGATGACGGTCGCCTTGAACGCGAGCACGCTCACAGAAAGTGAGTTCGCGGAGATGAGGCGGCACGGTCTCGTGACGGACAACGTCGAGGCATGGCACAACTTCTATCCGCGCCCGGAGACGGGGCTTGATCGAAACTGGTTCGATGACAAGAACGATTGGTTGAAACGCCAAGGATTGAGCGTTCAAGCGTTCATCCCGGGAGATGGGACACTCCGCGGACCGCTGTTGGAACGGTTGCCGACGCTCGAAGACCATCGAACGTTATCGACGTTCGCCTGCTACATGGACCTCATGGATTCAGTCGATCGCATTTTAATCGGTGATCCGGGACTTGCTGACGAGACGATTGAACAGTTCGCTTCAAACGCCGACGGGATGCTCGTCCTCCGGGCCGAAGCGGAGACGACGATTGAGGCTGCTTTCTATCGCGTCCAGACGAACCGGATGGACCCGGCGCGTGACGTCGTCCGTTCGGTCGAGTCTCGGGCTTACGGCCGACCTGGGGACCGCTTGCTTGAACCGATGGATGCGAGACCGCGTCCGCTTGGGACGATCACGGTCGATAATGCGGATTACGGGCGCTATGCCGGCGAGATGCAAGTGACGAAACGGGATCTTCCGCCTGATGCACGAGTCAACGTTCTCGGCCGGGTCATCGAGGCAGACCGTCCGCTCATCCGTGCCATCGGACCGGGTACGACGTTTCGGATTGAGTGGTGCTGACGTTCCGGATTGCCACATTCCCTCGTCATTGTGTACAGTAGAGAGGGAGGGAAGTCTATGAAAGAGATTAATTTTAATATCGTCGCTGACGATTCGACCGATGGCCACGGCGGTTTTGGGGTCGGTTCGCTCAGTTTGAACAATATGTCTCCCGTCATCATCGATGTCGAGGCGGGGACTGCGGTCATCGATATGGGGGCCATGCATGCCAAATCGGCGATTGAGAAACGCATCAAGTTTTTGACGGACCCGGAAGCGGTGCCGAACGGCAAACCGTACTGGATTGTCTGGGTCACGGTCGGTCGAAAGCCGGAAGGGTTCTATTATGGCGGTGTCGCGGCCTGTGACATGTCGGTCGACCTCGAGGCACGGCGCGGATACAAGCTGTTGCCGTACCACGTCAACCAGATGGACAAATCGCTCAAAGGCCGTATTCTCATCGATATGATGGACGCACCGTCACGCAGCGTGCTAGCCGCGTTTTTGAAAGAACATCGTCCTGAGATTTGGGAGCAATCGACCGAACTTCAAACCGAACTTGCGCGTCTCGATGCCGAGTGAAAAGATTGGACCGTTTTGGTCTCCAATCTTTTTTGTTTTCGTTCAAGTGAAGATGGGAACATGAACTTGTTATGATGTTGTGATTTTACCGTAATTGTATGAATATTCAGCATTATGCTATACTAAACGCACTGTGCAAAAAAGAAAGGGTGACACGATGAGTGAAACGAAGAAAATTTTAATTGGCCTCGCCTTAGGGGTCCTTGTCGGGCTAGGGCTCGCCGGTCTGTCCGGTAACGTATATGACATCGTCAATACGTATATCCTTTCCCCAGTCGGTACCGTATTTTTGAACTTGATTAAAATGCTGGTCGTTCCGATCGTCTTCTTCTCGATCATTCTCGGCGTCATGGGTCTCGGGGACCCGAAAGAGCTCGGTCGGGTCGGATCGAAGGCGCTTCTCTTCTTCTTGACGACGACGGCGCTCGCCATCATCTTGGCGATGGGTGTCGCTTCGGTCATCAAACCGGGAGAGCGTGGCGATTTCCAAACAGCAAACCTTGAATTCGAATCGGGTGCGGCTGAAGAGTCGTCAAACATCGTGCAGACATTCGTCAACATGATTCCGACGAACCCGATTCAAGCGCTCGCTGAAGGCAACATGCTTCAAATCATCGTGTTTGCGGCTCTCATCGGATTTGCGATGATCGCTCTCGGCGAACGGGCCAAAACGTGGCGCCGTTTCGTCAAACAAGGCGACCGCATCATGATGCACTTGATTCACTTGGTCATGAAGCTCGCCCCATACGGCGCGTTCGCTTTGATCGCCTCGGCCATCGGAGGTATCGGTTTCGATGCTGTCAAAGCGATGGCGTGGTATATGTTCGCGGTCGTCTTGACGCTATTTTTACACTCGGTACTCGTCTACGGCGGGGCGCTCGTCCTGCTCGGGAAGATGAGTCCGGTCTTCTTCTTTAAAAACTTCTACGAAGCGATCACGCTCGCGTTTTCGACGTCGTCTTCGAACGCGACGCTCCCTGTATCGATGGAACTCGCCCAGACGAAGCTCGGCGTGCCGCGTTCCATCTCCTCATTCGTTCAGCCGCTCGGCGCGACGGTGAACATGGACGGGACGGCGATCATGCAAGGGGTCGCGACGATTTTCATCGCCCAAGTATTCGCGGCTGATTTGACGATGACCGAACTCGTGACGGTCGTCATCACAGCGGTACTCGCCTCGATCGGGACGGCGGGTGTACCTGGTGTCGGGCTCATCATGCTCGCGCTCGTCTTGCAGTCGGTCAACTTACCGGTCGAAGGGATCGCCCTGATCATCGGTGTCGACCGTATCCTCGACATGCTCCGGACGTCGGTCAACATTACCGGCGACGCGACATGCGCGGTCGTTGTCTCGAAACTTGAAGAGAAACACCTTCCACCTGTCGACGAAGACGCGTGGGATGAAGTCGAAGCAAAATAAACAGAAGGCTGACCCGTCGTTGACGGGCCAGCCTTTTCAAATGAAGTGAGGTTTTTATATGGAATGGGCAGCTTTGCCGATCCCGTTGTTTGTTGTGATCAGTATCTTGTTGAATATGCTCATCGCCGTCGCCGGTATATTACCGAGCGCATTTTTGACGGCGTTGAACGTGCAACTGCTAGGATTTGGACCGGGCGTCGCCGTCTCTATCGTCGGCGAGGCCGTGGGTGCTGTGCTCAGTTTTATTCTCTATCACAAAGCGTTCCACCGGTTCACCTCACCGGATGGGGAGCGTTTGAAACGGCTCCGCGAAGCAGATGGTATTGAGGCATGGTTTCTTGTCCTCGGGCTGAGGCTGATGCCGTTCGTACCGTCCGGACTCGTCACGCTGTCGGCCGCGTTCAGCCGGATGTCGCTCCCGTCCTTCGCCGTAGCGAGCACGATTGGGAAAGTGCCGGCATTGTTGATCGAGGCGCTCGCGGTCGCGGCGGTCTTACACGTGGCCGCGGGCTGGCAACTCGGTCTCATTGCGGTTCTCCTTATCCTGTATGCGGTTTGGCGCTTGTCTCAAAGGAGTGGCGAGAAAATATGACAGAACGCTTCGATGAAACGTTTGCCGCTCGATTTCTTGCGAAGCATTGACCAGTCGATGAGAATCGACTCATCAAAGTCTTTCAAGAACGCTTCTTGCAGCTGTTGGATGGACGACGTCTCATACTGGGCGATTGTCATCTCGTGGTTCAAGTACATGCTCCTAAAATCAAAGTTAGCCGTCCCGACGAGCGCAATCTTGCCATCGATGAGGACGGTTTTTGCATGGATGAAATGGCGATTGTATTTATAAATCCGAATGTTCCGTTTGAGCAGTTGTTCGAAATAATATTCGGTCGCATGGAAGCTGAACCATTCGTCTCCTTTTCCGGGGACGACGATTCGCACATCGATGCCACGCCGGCCGGCGACTTCTAACAGCGCGAGCAATTCGGGAGGCGGAATCAAATATGGTGTCGTAATCCAAATCGACTCCTTCGCCTCCATCAAAAGCGTAATGAGCCCGTCTCGGATCGTGACATCTTTCCCGGGAGACGTGACGAGTAGCTGTGTCGCCCCGTTGTCCGGTTGCAGGTCATCGATAAAATACTCCGGTAAATGTTTGCTGTCGGCGAACAAGTCCCAGCGTTCTGTATCGTCTTCATGACCGGCATACAGCCAATTCTCGACGAACAAACGCTGAAGTTCCCGGACGAGCGGTCCTTCGAGGCGCAGATGGGTATCACGCCAAAATCCAAGCTTTTTATGTTTCCCGAGATATTCATCCCCGACGTTCAGTCCGCCGGTGTAAGCGATTCGCCCATCGATGACGATCAACTTTTGATGGTTGCGGAAGTTGGCGTTAAAGACGAGGAGCGGGTGGACGACCGGGTCGAACGCTTCGACGTGGACGCGGGACTCGCGGAGCGGTTCGAGAAACGCTTCGCTAATCTCTTGGCTGCCGAGGCCGTCATACAAAAAGCGGACGGTGACATTCTCGTTGGATCGTTTAATGAGAGCGTCACGAATTTTGAGCGAGATTTCATCGGTCCGGAATAGATAATACTGGACGTGGATATGATGGGTCGCTTGCTCGATATCTTTAATCACCGCATCGAATTTTTCCTCGCCGTTGACGAGCAGTTTCGTCGACGTGTGACCATCCGCACCGGTCGCGCCGAGCTTCTCGAGTGTGCGCGTGAGAGGAAAGCGATCCGACACGTCGTTTGCTGTCTCGATCCGTTCGGCCTCGATTGCTTGCCGGAACATCCGAATCTCGGTCGAGGTCCGTTTGATGCGTCGGTGTCGTCGAGGTGTTCGGCCGAACAGTACCCAGGCGAGGGCACCGAGGAACGGAATGAACAAGACGGCGAGCAGCCAGGCGAGCTTGGCCTGCGGTTGGACATGGTCAAATAAGATATGCCAGCCGACGATGAGCGGAATGAGAATGGCGGCCCCAATTAGGAACGGGATGAGCCCGTCGATCGAGTAAAGCAAACCAAGAAGGAAGATGCCGAGTACAATCATGATGAGGAGTTGCCAGACGCGTCGTTTCAACAAGTACACCTTCTTTCTGTTCAGTTGTCATCACTAGATTCATTCCACCGTTTACACGTTCTTAACCTAAAAAACGTTTCAGCATGAAGCGCGAGGGAATTAACCGTACTGTACGACACAACGTAAAAAGGGGTGTTCATGATGAAAAAGAAAGGTGCATTGGCCGCGTCGCTGTTGGCGACGGGCATCATCCTCGGGGCTTGCGGGGGAGCAGAGGAAGAACCGATGAACAATGAAGATACAGAGATGCAAGAAGACATGGACGAAGAGGAAGACGAGGATTAAAAAAACGGCCTAGAGCGGGTGCTCTAGGCCTTCATTGCGTCAAAGCGCATAAGGAGACGGTTTACCGAAATAATAGCCTTGGGCGAGGTCGAACCCGAGTTCGCGACAGACGTCGACTTCTTCGGGGCGTTCGATGCCCTCGGCGAGGATGGTGATGCCCATTGAGCGCGTCAATTGACGTACGTTTTTCAAGAACGCTCGTTTCTCGGCGTCTTGGTCGCAGAAGGAGATGTACGACCGGTCGATTTTGACATAGTCGGGCTCAAGTCGCTTCAACATATCGAGCGTCGAGAAGCCAGCGCCGACATCATCGAGGGCGACTTTCATACCACGCTTCTTATATGTAGAGAACACATGTTGCAAATGGGCGACATCTTGGACTTTCTCCGTCTCAACGACCTCGAAGATGAAACGATCGGGACTGAGTCCGTACCGGTCGATAATCTCGAACGTGTGTTGGAGACAATAGTCTGGGTTATAAATCGTCGAGGGCAAGAAGTTGATGAACGTCTTCTCGTGAGGCTCGACGGCGTGATACGTCGCTTTGATCGCTTCGGCGCGAGCACGTTGATCTAGCTTCGAGTGAAGCCCGAATCGGTTCGCGGCCCGGAACAGTTCGCCCGGTGAGACGTTGTTCTGGCTTCTGAGAAGAGCCTCGTAGCCGAACCGTTCTCCGGTGTCGAGATGGATGATCGGTTGCAAGTGGCTCTCGAAGTCACCGTGTTGAATCAATTCGATCGTGTCGCGGTTGGCGATTTGTTCAAGCAGGTCGCTCGCCGAGACGACGGCGGTCTGGCGTTTGGTGGCCGGGTCGACACAGTACACGTCTTCCTCGACAGCGGCGAGGCGTTGCGTCAATTCGTCAAATGAGTCGTACGGGTGGGGCTTGTCATTGACGACGACGAGGCCCCGTTCAAAAAATGGGATGGTCGTGGAGCAGGCGGTACAAGGAGACCACATAGGATCCCTCCTTTCAAATAATCGAAATACTCTCTAATCAGTTTATCGGACAAAACTCACCTAAAACTCACACATCGAGGTAAATAAATAAAAAAATCGTGCAAAATGGGTACAGTTTTTGTATACTTCCTATCGTATGAATAAGAAGCGCCTCAAAACGCCACTCGCATACGAACAACTTTTTGAACAGAAAGGGGTTCTATCGATGGACCAAAAATTAAAATTATGGTTTACGGAGCACCAAACAGAAGATTACGGAATCACGTTCCGTGTAAACCACGTTTATGAGAGCGAACAAACGGAGTTTCAACGACTAGAAATGGTCGAAACGGACGAGTTCGGAACAATGTTGTTGCTTGACGGAATGGTCATGACGACGGATAAGGACGAATTCGTCTATCACGAGATGGTGGCTCACGTCCCACTCTTCACACACCCGAATCCGAAGCATGTGCTCGTTGTCGGTGGCGGAGACGGTGGCGTCATCCGTGAGATTATGAAACACCCATCAGTCGAAAAAGCAGTTCTCGTCGACATCGACGGGAAAGTCATTGAATATTCGAAGAAATACTTACCAAATATCGCAGGCGAACTCGACAACCCGCGTGTTGAAGTCATCGTCGGTGACGGCTTCATGCATATCGCCGAATCAGAGAACGAGTATGACGTCATCATGGTCGACTCGACAGAACCGGTCGGCCCAGCGGCCAACTTGTTCACAAAAGGATTCTACGCCGGCATCTCGAGAGCGCTCAAAGACGACGGCATTTTCGTCGCACAGACGGACAACCCATGGTTCACGCCAGAGCTCATCCAAACGGTTCAACGTGACGTGAAAGAAATCTTCCCAATCACGAAGCTCTACACGGCCAACGTACCGACGTATCCGAGCGGCATGTGGACTTTCACAATCGGCTCGAAGCAGTACGACCCAGAACAAGTGCCGGCCGAGCGTTTCCATGACATCGAGACGAAATACTATACGCCTAAACTTCATAATGCGGCCTTCGTTCTTCCGAAATTTGTGGAGGACTTGACGAAATGATTAAACGTTTCGATGAAGCCTACTCAGGTAAAGTGTTTATCGCGAGCTTGCCGGAAGTGACGGACGCGAAGACGGTCCTTTACGGGATGCCGATGGACTGGACGGTCAGTTTCCGTCCAGGCTCACGCTTCGGTCCGAACCGAATCCGTGAAGTCTCGATCGGACTCGAAGAATATAGCCCTTATCTTGATGGTGATTTGACGGAAGCAGCCGTTTATGACGCCGGCGATATCCCGCTCCCGTTCGGAAACGCCCAGAAATCACTCGACATGATCGAATCGTTCGTCAAAGATATCATCAAAGAAGGCAAGTTCCCACTCGGTATGGGGGGAGAACACCTCGTCACATGGCCGGTCATCAAGGCGATGCATGATGCGTACGGGGATGATTTCGTCATCTTGCACCTCGATGCGCACACGGACCTCCGTGACGACTATGAAGGTGAGCCGCTCTCGCACTCGACACCGCTCAAAAAAGCGGCCGAACTCATCGGACCGTCGAACTGCTACTCGTTCGGAATTCGTTCTGGGATGAAAGAAGAGTTCGACTGGGTCAAAGAAGTCGGCTATAACATGTATAAATATGAAGTGATCGAACCGCTCAAACGCGTGTTGCCGACGCTTGCCGGGAAGAAAGTGTACGTCACGATCGACATCGACGTCCTCGACCCATCGGCTGCACCGGGAACGGGTACGCAAGAAATCGGTGGCATCACGACGAAAGAATTGCTCGAAGCAGTGCACGCCATCGCGAACGCCGACATCGACATCATCGGTGCCGATCTCGTCGAAGTATCACCAGCATATGACCAATCGGACATGACGGCCATCGCCGCCGCGAAAATCCTTCGCGAGATGATGATCGGATTCGTGAAGTAACGATGCCGAAAAAAGGTCAGCTCGAAATGGAACTGAGTGCTCGCATCACCCAATGGGAGAAAGAGTATCTCGGGCGCGGCTCTTTGACGTGTAAAGCAGACCTGCTCCGCGACTTGGCCATCGTGACGCTTCAGGGCGTCTTGACCCCGGCCGAGTACGAACTGGCCGCCAAGTCGGCCGGTCGTGAGCAATTGAAGAAATATCGCAATAACCTCGTCGAATCAGGGCGAGCCCAACTCGAGGCGATTTTACATGACGTGCTCGGTCGGCGTCTCGTCTCGCTTCACACGGATATCAGCACGAAGACAGGGGAACGCCTCATCGTCTTTCGACTTGATGCACCATGGGATGGCGGGATTGACAAGCCGTGACGACATTTTTACACTAGAAGCAGAGACGGTTCAGGATTGGGAAGTGTCCGTGCGACATTCCCGTCGTCCTGTCCCGGAGCTGACGAACTAAATACCCGACAGTTGTCGGCTAGACGGAGCGAACGTGTTCGAGCCGTCGGCATGCAGCGCACACCTTTCTTTGGTGTGCGCTTTTGTCGTCCAGGAGGAAAAGATGGAACAATTGATGTTTTTATTGACGAGCGCCCCGGTGCTCCTATTCGTGACAGGTGTGATTGCCGCTCTCGGCAAATCGAATTTGAAGATTCCTGAGTCACTCAGCATCACGCTCAACCTATACTTACTGCTTGCCATCGGATTGAAAGGAGGGATGGGGCTCGCCTCGGTATCGATGGACGAGTTGGCGTTCCCGCTCGCCGTCACGCTCGTGCTTGGTCTCGTACTTCCGCTCGTCGCGTTCGGCCTTGGAGCGTTCTTGAAGTTCACGTTTCCGGAACGCATCGCCATGGCCGCGACGTTCGGCTCGGTCTCGCTCGTGACGTATGTCGCCGCGACGGCGCAGCTCGAACGTCTCGGCATCAGTTATGAGCCGTTCATGACAACGCTCGTCGTCGTCCTCGAAATTCCGGGTCTCGTCGTCGCGCTGTTGTTATACAATCAAAGCCGCGTCCTCGGCATCACGGCCGCACCGACCCAATCGCTCACCGTCATCCGTGACAGTCTGCTCTCGAAAAGCATCTTGCTGCTTTTGGCTGGTCTCATTGTCGGGCTGGTCACCCCGGATACGTCGGCATTAACCCCGTTTTTTGTCGATTTGTTCCCAGGCGTGTTGCTGTTGTTCTTGCTCAGCCTCGGCGTAAAGGTCGGTCATCAGCTGAAGACGCTACCGTCGTACGGGATGAAGTTTTTAGTCGTCGGGATGACGTTTCCGCTCGTCGGCGCGGCCATCGGTTTTCTCGCTGCCGGAATGGCTGGACTGTCTGATGGGGGAACGATTCTGCTTATGACGCTCGCGGCGAGCGGGTCGTACATCGCCGCACCGGCCATGCTCCAAGCATCGGTCCCGGAGGCGGAGCCGTCGTTTTATTTGACGCTCGCCCTCGCCGTCACGTTCCCGTTCAACTTGCTCATCGGCATCCCGCTATTCATTTCGATCGTCACTTGAACAAAAGCCCTGTCTCACGATGAGACAGGGCTTTTGTTATTGGGTGATCGTCTGTTCTTCCATGCATTTTAATGCGGCCGTCCAACTGCCGAAGAGGGCGTTGATGGTCGACGTGCTCGGCACGTTACGTCCCTCGGCCCATTTCCGGTAATGCAGAATACTGAAGTGTGACAATTCATGTTTCGCGACGCGGAGGGCTTCGATGACATCTTCTTCGTCCCATTTCCGTTTCGGCGGGGCGATGTCGAGGACGAACAAGGCGTAGCTCCAAGATCCATATTTCCGGGCGATCGTCGCGACTGTCGGATAACCGCGTTCTTGGGCCCAGATGGCGTAGTGCTGGGACGTGAGACGTTCGAGTTCTTCGGACGCTTCAATCAAGGCTTGGATGATGCGCTCTTCATTGTTTTTCGCGGCGGTCGTCTGAAGTTTCGCTTCCCGGAGCGCGTTCGACCAGGAGCCGAAACGACTGCTGATCAACGTGAGCGACGGGGAGCGTGTCACTTTCGACCATTCCCGATACGTTTGGCTCGTGAAGAGCGGTAACTCCTCGGCGGCTTGATTCAACGCGCGGAGGATGTCTTCATCCGAGTAGTAATGGAACGACATTTGGATTTGGGCAGCGGCGAGCGCCTCGCGCCAAGACCCGAACTGATGGATGACGGTGGAAAGGGACGGGACATTTTTGGTTTGCGACCATACACTATACCGTTTCGAATCGAGCTCGGCATGTTCTTGAGCAGCTAACTGCAACGCTTGTACGATTTGAGGGCGTGTCCATTTTTTCATCTTGGTGTCTCTCCTTTGGAGGGAGACGCAGCGAGCGTCTCGGAAGGTCTCTTGGTGTGAATGAACAGCATGTATTGGTTGAAGAGTCAACGAGCTAGTCAAAAAGGATGCTTACGATCGATTTCTACCTCCTTATGTGGCGTTTTAGCTAAGTTCAAAATAATGTAAACGATACCCAATTCGGGTTATATGTATTTCCATTTCCCGTTTGTCCGACAATTATTCATTATGTGAATGAAATCATGATAATAATTTCGTGAACTCCTTTTTCGCATCTATGTCGTTAATGAGAAAAAGCTCGTTTTATCTTTAAACTTGTTGAGGATAGTCGGGTAGTTTACTAGCATCGACGCATCTTTTGCGCATTCCAACCTACACCACGAACGAACAACTCAGACTCTTGGAGGTGCGAACTACCATGGCAACACTTGTGAACGTCTATCGGAAGAATCAACGCAATTTGCTCTTTTTATGTCTCGACATCTTGATCGTCTCGTTTGTATTGTACGCGACGTTTGAACTGATGTTCTCCACGATCACGTCGTACGCGGCACTCGAATCGAGCGAGATGTTGATGATGGTCGCCATTAAAATCGTCAGCTTCAGTCTCGTCGGGAGCGTCTTGAAGATTCATCGCATCGACTGGCGTTACGCTTCGGTCCATGAGATGAAACAAGTCGCCATCGCCTTACTGAGCAGTGACTTGGTGTTGTACGCCTACAACCAGTTCCACTTCGGGGCTGGCCTTGGGATGATCATCGCCGTACAAGGGTTGCTCGCATTCAACCTCATCTTGTTCACCCGCTTCTTAGCCCGCAACCATGTGTTTGACGTGTTCAAACCCCATTCGAACCATCCGGGACGAAAAGCACTCATCATCGGAGCCGGGGATTCCGGACAGTTGATTGTCCGCGAGTTGAAGGAGCATCGGACGACCGTCCTCTGCGTCGTCGGTCTGCTCGACGACAACCCGCAACTGCAGGCACTCTACGTCCACGGTGTCCCGGTCCTCGGGATGACGGACGATTTGGAACGCATCATTCAAGAACATGGTATCGAAGTGGTTATTTTGGCCATTCCAAGCTTGCCTTATACACGGCGTCTCGCCTTGCTGAAACGAATCGAGAAGACAGGAGCCGAATCCCACGCCTTGCCGATGATTTCGGAACTGGCGACCGGAAAAGTCTCCATCAACGAGATTCGCGAAGTGAAAATCGAGGATTTGCTAGGACGTGAGCCGGTCCAGTTGGACATATCTGGAATATCTCGCCATGTCGAAGGCGCGACTGTGCTCGTCACTGGCGCCGGTGGCTCAATCGGCTCGGAGTTGTGTCGCCAATTGATCAAATTCGCCCCGGCAGAAATCATTCTCCTCGGTCATGGGGAGAACAGCATTTACTTGATCGAGCGAGAGTTGCGTGGGCTCGGCACGGAGACGATTCTGCACCCGGTCATCGGGGATGTGCAAGACGAAGCTCGGCTCGAAGATGTGTTCCGTACGTACCAGCCGGACATCGTCTATCATGCCGCCGCTCATAAACATGTGCCGCTCATGGAAGACAATCCGCTCGAAGCCGTCAAAAACAATATTTACGGGACAAAACATATGGTCGATGTCGCGGCCCGGCATAACGTGAGCCGCTTCATCATGGTCTCGACCGACAAGGCGGTCAATCCGACGAACGTGATGGGCTCGACAAAACGAATCGCCGAGATGGTCGTCCAAGAGAAAGCCCGAACGAGCGAGACGATCTTCGCAGTCGTACGCTTCGGAAATGTCTTAGGCAGTCGCGGCTCGGTCGTACCGCTCTTTAAAGAACAGATTCTCCGGGGCGGACCGGTCACCGTTACCGATCCTGAGATGACCCGCTACTTCATGACCATCCCGGAAGCGAGTCGGCTTGTCATCCAAGCGAGCGTCTTGTCCAGAGGGGGAGAGATTTTCGTGCTCGACATGGGCGAGCCGGTCAAAATCATCGACTTGGCGAAGAAAATGATCGAGTTGAGCGGTTTTACGACCGAACAGATCGACATTGAAGTCACCGGCATTCGTCCGGGTGAGAAGTTATATGAAGAATTGCTCGCCGCGAGCGAACTCGGTCCAGAAGCGAACGTCTTCCCCAAAATCTTTGTCGGCCGGACCCGTCCCTTCACGACCGTCGCTTCCGTGCTGCACCTGATTGAGACGTTACGAGACGACCAAGAGGCCCTGACCTACCTGCTGCTCTTTATCGCCAATAGTGACGACCTCGACCGAGA
This sequence comes from Exiguobacterium sp. s7, assembly GCF_018618195.1. Classification (NCBI taxonomy): domain Bacteria; kingdom Bacillati; phylum Bacillota; class Bacilli; order Caryophanales; genus Exiguobacterium; species Exiguobacterium sp. s7. The sequence continues at coordinate 23,629 of NZ_JACSLO010000004.1, forward strand.
CATCGATCGTCTCTTTACACATGGCGTGAAGCGAATGCGTCCTCACATTGCCGGGACACGCCTCGCTGACGGAAATTGAAGGTCATAACGAGTGAAGAGGGGGAGAATGATGGTCGATCAAACGGTTCTTATTGTCGGGGTAGCCAGTTTCCAAGGGTTTCATATCGCACGTCGGCTATTGCAGGAAGGGTTTGATGTCGTCGGGATTGACGATGAAGGGCGGCACAAGACGCGAATCGCCAAACAACGTCTCTATGTCTTGACGCACCCGCAGTTTCAGTTGATTCGTACGACACTCGTCAACAAGACGGTCATACGCAGCATTTTGAAGCGACATGAACCGCGCCACATCATCTTATGTTCGACCCGTCGCCATAACGGAAGTGAAGAGCCGCTGGAACGTTACGAGTTGATGAAACGCTACATCGCCATCCAAACGAAACGGGTCCCGGTTGAATCGTTCATCACGTTCGACTTGCCTATAAAACAGGAAGACGGGGAACGTCCGGTGATCCATCTGTTCACAGAAGACGTCTTCGGCCCTTGGGACGATGCCTCGACGCTAGTGTCAAAGGCCATTGTCGCCGTCGACCGCGGTGTCCGACTCTCAGGGTATTACGCGACGGATATCATCAACGTCTCTTATATCGATGATGTCGTCGAATCGGTCGTCCGCTTGCTTCGCTTGATTCAAACCGGGATGTCGCCAGTCGGATATTTCCAAATCCCGGCCTCCGACTACGTGAACGTCCAAACGTTACTGTCCGACATCGGACATATCCTCAACAAATCGGCGAAGACGTCGTTGCCGATGCGCGAGTCGGTACTTCGGCAGTCGGCCGTCCCGACGCTCGACACGCTGATCGGCTTCAGCCCGAGCACATCGCTGTTTGAAGGACTCGAGCAAGTCGTCGATTGGTATATCTCGTATAAAACCATGATGAAGGAGGGCATCAAATGAACATCCTATTATCGAAGCCCCATATGTCGGGCCGTGAGATGGCCTACATCGAAGAGGCGTTCGCGAGCAATTGGATCGCCCCGCTTGGGCCAAACGTCAACGCGTTTGAGGCGGAAGTCGCCGCTTACGCAGACCATCCGTACGCCTTGGCGACAAGCTCAGGGACGGCTGCCCTCCATTTGGCGCTACTTACGCTCGGCGTCGGGACAGGGGACACGGTCTTCTGTCAGTCACTCACGTTCGTCGCATCGGTCAATCCAATCCGTTACGTCGGCGCCATTCCGGTCTTTATCGACTCGGAAACGACGACGTGGAATATGTCGCCAGACGCGCTTCGGAAAGCGCTCGTCCAAGCCGCGACGAAAGGGAAACTTCCGAAAGCGGTCATCGTCGTCCACCTATACGGCGTCGTCGCGAAAATCGGTGAGATTCGCCACATCTGTCGTGAGTTCGGTGTCCCATTGATCGAGGACGCGGCCGAATCACTCGGCTCGACGTGGCACGGGCAAATGACGGGAACCATTGGGGACATCGGGTTTTATTCGTTCAACGGCAATAAAATCATCACGACATCAGGCGGCGGCATGCTCATGGTGCCGAATGAGGAAACGAGACAGTTGGCGCTCAAGTTGGCCACGCAAGCTCGGGAAGACGCACCGCATTATGAGCACGAACAAGTCGGCTATAACTATCGATTGAGCAACGTCTCGGCCGGGATCGGTCGGGGACAGCTCGAAGTGATTGAGCAGCGCGTTCAAGCACGACGTCGCGTGTTCGCTCGCTATGAGCATATGTTCCGTCAGCTCGGGACGACGTATCAGCAAGAAGTCCCACACTCACGGGCCAATCGTTGGCTGACCGCCATGCAGTTGGATCAGACAGACTTGCACCGAGACACGGTGATGCAGCGGCTCGCCAGTGCCGGCATCGAATCCCGTCCTGTCTGGAAACCGATGCATCTGCAACCGGTGTATCGCGATGTCGAATATGTGACGGTCGATGGAGAAGATGTCAGTCGGCGTCTGTTCGAGAATGGGATTTGCCTTCCATCGGGATCCGACTTGACTCTCGGGGAACAACAGCAAGTCATCCAGACCGTGCTCGATACGCGCTCGATCGTCACGGAACAAAGTGTCTGAGGAGGACGAACGATGAACCGGGAAGCAGAGATCATTCAAGCGCTTCGAGCCGCTGCATCTCTGACTCCGACCCTCACGGTTAAACAATATCAGCTCTGGAGCCGAGACCGGGACGTCCCGACATTTCTCGACGTTCTCAATTTTTACGGGTCATGGACCGGCGCCTTGAAGGCAGCCGGCCTCTTAGAAGCCCGAAAGCACTATACCCAACAAGAACTCGTTGCAGCGCTTCGGCTCGCACTTGAACAGGAAGGGAAGTTGACGAGCACCCATTACCAACAATGGGTCAAAGATCATACCGGTCCTTCCCTAGGTGATATTATTTCCCATTTCGGGTCTTGGAGTCTGGCCGTGAAAACGGTAGAGCGTTTAGAGGAGCTCCATTTTACCGTCCAGCCAGAACGTGAAAAAGCAGAAATCGTTCAATCGTTGCTAGAAGCAAGTCGGGTCGTCGTGCCATTCAACGCGATCACCTATCAAAAATGGGCGAAACAACATAGACGACCAAGTGTCGCCAAAGTATCCCGTCGATACGGCTCCTGGAAACGGGCGCTCGCCGAACTAGAGCTTCGTGAGTCGTGTGAAGGAAAGAAGTGAAGACAGAGGAGGGGTCTCGATGAACGGAGCGTTTGTCATCTCACTAGATTTTGAATTGAACTGGGGCACGTTTGACGGTACGACGATTGAGGCGTATGGCGAGAATCTACTCGGGGTCCGGCAAGTCGTGCCGAGCTTGCTCGACTTGTTTGCCGCGCATCAGATTCATGCGACTTGGGCGACGGTCGGATTCCTGTTCTATGAGACGAAAGCAGAGCTATTGAAAGACTTGCCGACGATTCAACCGGCGTATCGGCATCCCGAATATTCTTCATACAATTGGATGCAGCACGTCGGGGCGGACGAGGCGGTCGACCCGTATCACTTCGGGAAATCACTCGTCGATCAAATCGCGGCGACGCCTGGTCAAACCATCGGGACGCATACGTATTGTCATCTATCTTGTTTAGAAGAAGGAGTGACCATCGAGGCGTTCAAGGCCGATCTCGAGGCGGCGAAGCGGGTGGCCGCACGTCGAGACTTACCCATTCAGAGCATCGTCTATCCGCGCAATCAATCGAGCCCGGCGCATTTCCAAGCGGCGCAAGAAGTCGGAATCGATGTCTATCGCGGCAATGAGACCCATTACATTTATCGGGCCGATGCGAGAGGGGATGAGGGATTAGGCCGACGGGCCCTTCGTCTGCTTGATGCCTACGTCAATTTGACGGGGCACCACACGGTCTCGTGGGCAGCCATTCGGCAATCATCTCCTTATAACGTCCCATCGAGCCGATTCCTTCGACCTTACGTGCCGGCGCTTCGCTTCCTCGACCGACTCAAAGTGCGGCGTATCAAACGGAGCATGACGCATGCGGCCAAACGGGGGGAAGTGTTCCATCTTTGGTGGCACCCGCACAACTTTGGCAAACATGTATCCGAAAACATGGCCTTGTTGGGTGAAATCATCGCCCATTATGAAACGTTGCATCAAACGTATCAATTTGAAAGTTTATCGATGGAAGAAGTGGCGGACCGTTGCCGCCCGGCCGTCGTCTCGACGCAGGAGCGACACGGATGAGAGGCGTTCGGAGGAAGGGAAAGGGGAGGGACAAAATGGGCCGACCGATCGTACTACTCATTGGAGAACACCGGACATCTGCCTACGTCTATCATGCGATCCGCAACTTAGGGGTGACCCATGTCATTCAGGAAGATGGACCGAGCGAGCATCGTCCGGAATCCATCAAGCATTGGCTGACGCATATATACGTCCGGCTGACGTCGCCTGTCATGCGCCTTTCGAGCCGGGCGCGGATCCGAGAACTGAAAGGTCGCTATCCATTGAACGATGAGCCAATTCCGTTCCACCACATTCTACGTGTCACCTCATTGAACGATACGAAGACGACGATGTGGCTCGATCGTCTCGACCCGCAGCTCATCGTCACCCATGAGACGGGGTCGATTGACCCGAGCGTCCTCGCCCGATTCGACTGTCCGGTATTGACGGTCGCACCGACGATGGCAGAAGGACAACTCCAAGCGTACTGGGCGTTCCGGGCCAAACCGGACGTCTGTGAGGCACGAATCGAACAGTGGACCGAGCGGGGCTGGTCCGTGGTCGACCGGGCCGTGCTCTACATCGGCGGGACGGATAATTTTGCCACGTATCCGTACTTGCAGCTCACGACGGCGCTCCCGCTCTTGAGACGTCAAATCGAGTTATTGCTAAAGGAAGATGTGTATGACCGTCGAACGGCAAAATAACGGCCAAAGCGCGATGCTTTGGCCGTTTAGCTTTGGGTGATGCAATAGTGTTGGATGGCGTCATTATAATAGACGGCCAGTCCAGGCGCGTACTTGTCATAGAACGCGGTGAAACGTTCGTCCATGACGTACATCTGCCCGAGTCCGCTGAACATGTCGAGCGAGCAGTCATAAAACTGGTCATTGATGAACAGGTGGTTCGCCCGGACGGCCGCTTGGACACGCGGGTCTTCGACCGGGACGCCGGCCATGAACAAGTCGACGAGCGGCTTGACGAGATCGACTTGTTGTTGACTGAGCGCTTCCCAGTCCTCTTTCGATCGCTTATCGGCGCGCGCACGTGACGTCTTGTACGCCTCGCTCTCGCCCCAACGTTCTTCTGTCTCCGCCTCGTGCTTCGCTTCATGGGCTTTCAGTTCGTCAAACGATAATCCCTTGAACAACGATTTGTCTTCCATTGGAATTCCTCCTCTCAGTGAGGTGAGCGTCGATTCCGCCGTCTCGGCGAGTGTCGCAAAATAGGCGGCTTTCGCGCGCAGGGCGGTCACTTGCTCTTCGAGGGCACGGGTCCGATCGAACGGTTCGGCTTCGAGTAAGCCTTGAATCGTCTCGAGCGGGAAGTCGAGCGAACGATACAGCAGAATCGTCTGCAACCGCTCGGCATCATGCGACGAGTAGCGCCGATAGCCGTTGACGTCACGTTCCGGGACGAGCAGACCGACGGCGTCATAATGACGCAACGTCCTTGTGGTCGTGCCAGAGAGTGTCGCGAGTTGTTGAATCGTGTACATGTCCTCACCTCCTTGAAGTCAGCGTACACGTTGACGTCGCGTCAAGGTCAAGCCTCTTTTTCGAACAAAGAGAATCCATCTCGTTCGCCGACATAATTGAAGCCGAAGCGGGGATAATAGGCGTTCAAGAAGTGATTCGTGGCGACGCAGTCGAGGCGAACTCGATCCGACGTCGCTGCAAGCGCATAACGCATCAACTGTTCACCGACTTGTCGGCCTTTCATCCGGTCATCGACGACGAGGCGATGTAAATAGACGGCCGCGTCAGGATCGTCCCACAAGTTTTCGTCCCAAGACGTCGGTGGGATCAAGCTGACCGACCCGGCGATGTCTCCGTTCACTTCGTATACATAGACGGTTCCGTTCGTGACGTCATGGGTCACAAAATCGGTCCGACTCGGCTCTAAATATTTTTGCCATTGCGTTTTTCCAGCGGCCCGAAACGATTGCGCTTTCGTTAAAATCAGTTGATCGATTGCCGAGAGATCGGCCTGTGTGGCCAAACGGATCATGTAAGTCGCCTCACTTTCATTTCATTTCAAATTCGTGTAGGGTACACGATGAGTAAGCTGTTGAAAACATCTTTGTGTCGTGGAATGATTTTTGGTAAGATAAACTTACTGTAATCGTGCAAACGATTGCGCTAACGAGATAAAGAGACAACAGCACTGATATTAGTATATAGGATGCGCAGTGAGTTTAGGGACAAGGGAGTATCATTGACACATGCAACTTTTACAACGTGACCAACACACACAAACGAAAACACTGAAACGAAACTGGTGGAAAGAAGCTGTCGCTTATCAAATCTACCCGCGCAGTTTTTATGATGCGAACGGGGACGGGATTGGCGATATTCAAGGCATCATCGACAAACTCGATTACTTGAAAGACCTCGGCGTCGACGTCATCTGGATTTGTCCGATGTACAAATCGCCGAATGATGACAACGGCTATGACATTAGCGACTATCAAGCCATCATGGACGAGTTCGGGACGATGGAAGATTTCGACCGTCTGTTGACGGAAGTCCATGCGCGCGGCATGAAATTGCTGTTAGACCTCGTCGTCAACCATACGTCGGATGAGCACCCATGGTTCATCGAATCGAAGAGCTCGAAAGACAATCCGAAGCGTGACTGGTACATTTGGCGTGACGGCAAACCCGACGGCTCGAAACCGAACAACTGGGAGTCAATTTTTGGCGGGTCGGCTTGGGAGTTTGACGAGACGACGGAACAATACTTCTTGCACGTCTTCTCGAAGAAACAGCCGGACCTGAACTGGGAGAACGCCGAGATGCGCCAGACGGTGTACAACATGATCAACTGGTGGCTCGACAAGGGGATTGACGGTTTCCGTGTCGATGCAATCAGCCACATCCGCAAACACCCGTCGTTCGGCGACTTGCCGAACCCGGAAGGCCTCGACTTCGTGCCATCGTTCGAGATGCATATGAACGTCGACGGGATTCACGGTTATTTAGAAGAACTTCGCGACGAGACGTTCAACAAGCACGACATCATGACGGTCGGCGAAGCGAACGGCGTCTCGCCTGACGATGCCCACCTTTGGGTCGGCGAGAAGGAAGGCAAGATGAACATGGTGTTCCAATTCGAACACATGGGTCTCTGGCGTGAAGACGCCGAGTCGAAGCTCGACGTCGTCCACTTGAAGAACGTCCTCACGAAATGGCAAAAAGGCCTCGAAGCGGACGGCTGGAACGCCCTTTACGTCGAGAACCATGACCAAACGCGGACCGTGTCATCATGGGGTGATGACGAGCGCTATTGGAAAGAAAGCGCCAAGTCGATTGCGATGATGTATTTCCTCATGCAAGGGACGCCGTTCATCTATCAAGGCCAAGAGATCGGCATGACGAACGTGAAGTTCGACTCGATTGACCAGTACGATGATATCGCGACGCGCAACCGGTATTACATCGGTCTCGAGAACGGCAAGAGCCATGACGAGATGATGGACATCACGTGGAACTCGTCACGTGATAACACGCGCACACCAATGCAGTGGAGCGATGCCCCGAACGCGGGCTTCACGTTCGCGGAGACGCCTTGGTTCGGCATCAACCCGAACTACACGGACATCAACGTCGACGCCCAGCTCGAAGACGACGACTCGATTCTCAACTTCTATAAAGAGATGATTCGTCTTCGCAAACAAGATGAGACGTTCGTCTATGGAACGTATGACATCGTCTTGCCGGAGCACCCAGAGATTTACGCGTACACACGCACGCTCGGTGACTCGCAATACCTCGTCATGACGAATTTGACAGGGAAAGAAGCCATCTTTGCGACGGAGATCACGCTTCGCTCAGAAGACGTCGTCTTGAAAAACATGCCGCTCGAGCCGCATGACGAGACGACGTTGCTTCACTTGAAACCGTTCGAAGGTCGCGTCTATAAATTGAGTTAATCCGAAGGCCGCCTCTGTGCGGTCTTTTTTTGAGCACAGGGAAATAACGAATGAGCACGAATTTATTTATAGAAATGATGAGGAGGGATTGGATTGAGATTATTACTGACATCGGCCGGTATCAAAAATGAGCGGATTAAACAGGCGTTGCTCGAGTTACTAGGGAAACCGATTGAGGAGTGTAACGCCCTTTGTATCCCGACCGCGATTTACGCGTTGCCGAGTGGGATGAAGCATGCCTGGAACTTTTTCAACGGTGATTCTTCGACGCCGATGTGTGAGTTAGGGTGGAAATCGGTCGGGGTCCTCGAATTGAGCGCCCTCCCAAGCCTTGATGAAACGGTTTGGAGACCGGCGTTTGACGAGGCCGATGTACTGTTGGTCAACGGAGGCGACCCGCTGTTCTTGCATTATTGGATGAAGCAGTCTGGTGTCGCCCAGCTGTTGCCGGAATGGAAGGGTGTCTACGTCGGTCTGAGCGCCGGCAGCATGGTCATGACCCCGCGAATTGGGGAGGCGTTTGTCGGTTGGCAGGCACCGGGCGAGCAGGGCGATGAGACACTGGGGTATGTCGATTTCTCGATTTTCCCTCACCTCGATCATGAGATGTTACCGGAGAACACGTCTGAGCATGCGACCGAATGGGCAGGCATGTTGACTGGTCCGAGCTACGCCATCGATGACGAGACGGCGATTCGAGTCGTCGACGGGCGGGTCGACGTGATTTCGGAAGGGACTTGGCTGAAGTTTTAACGAAACGAACGACCGCGTCCAACGTGTGAAGCACGTGCGAACCGGGAAAGAAAAAGTTACCGATTCCGGACCATTCGCGAGATATGGTACGATGGGACAGCGGAAAGGGGAATCACCATGGCAATTGAACCGAAACGCGTACGTGTGCGCCAAAAGACAATGATCAGTGAAATCGAGGAGCCGATTGAGCTGCAAGCCGACGGGCTCTATTATGAGTTGAAGACCGGCTTCGTCTTGACGTTCGATCAAGAACGAGAAGACGGCGTCGTGCCGACAACGATCAAATATACGACGGGCCGGCTCGCGCTCATCTGTAAAGGACCGATTGAGATGAATCATTCCTTTATTGAAGGGCGCTTGACCCAAAGCCTATATAAAAACCCATACATGTCGATGACGATGGCGACGACGACGGAGCGGCTCGATGTCGCGGACGGACGTTGTCGCTTCGCCTACGAGTTGTCGATGAACGATGACTTGGCAGGTAACTATATAGTCGACGTCACGTGGACGTTTGAAGGAGGAGACGAAGCATGAACTTTGCAGAACGCGTGAGAAAGATTGAAGAGATGTTGAACGAGGATTGGTTCGAGATGCTCGAGACGAATGAGGACGAATATGAAGAGTGGCGCGGCCGCCTCGAGGACCACGCCGAACAGGTCGTCGGGCACTACGATAACGAGACCGGCGTCGATATGGACTCGGTCGATAAATTGCTCCAATTGAACGATGAGTTCCCGCTTCTTTACGGGGAAGACACGGTCCGGCTTTACGTCGCCTTGATTGAAGCGCGACCGGAAGATAGATCGGTATACGACCGCTACATCGACTACTTGGCGGCCATCGGTGACGCGACGCATGAAGAATTTTTACGGTTCCATACGCTCGTCGAAGCGGGCCGTCTTGACGAGGCACGTGAGCTCGCCCCGCAGATGCCAAAACGATTAGGACTCGAAGATTAAGGCCGCTTTGCGGTCTTTTCTATACATAAAAATAGGGGGAAGCGTTATGTTGCGACTAGTGAAGACATCCATGGAGCAGGAAGCGAACGTGCTCGATTTTTTAAAGGAATGGCGGGAACGCTCCGAGACGATCGTCCCGAACGCCGTCGACCGTGACGCGTCCGACTTTGCGTCGTACGTTAAACAGATTCGTGATAAAGAAGTACGGGTGAACAACGTCAGTTGGGTGCCGAGCACGACGTATTGGCTGACGGATGGGGACGAGTTGCTCGGGGCGACGAATATCCGTCACGAATTGAATGACAACCTCCTCAACTTAGGGGGACATATCGGGTACGGCATCAAGCCGAGTGCCCGCGGACGTGGTCTCGCTACGAAACAACTCGAGCTCGCACTCGAGAAAGCGAAAGAACTCGGGATCGAGCGGGCGTTGATTACGTGCGACCGGACGAACGAAGCGTCACGCCGAGTCATTTTGAACAATGGCGGCGTGCCGGACACGCCGTTCACAGCGGAAGGCGGGAAAATTGTCGAGCGGTTTTGGATTGAACTAAAGGGGTGACATGAGATGGCGAACTGGATCGTGGTCTATTTAGCGCTCATCAATTTTTTCGGAATTTATCTGTTTCCGCGAGACCGGGTGCCGTCTCAAAAATGGTTCTCGTTTTCGAGCGGGATCGCCATCACATACTTTTTCATGTATCTCTTGCCGTCCTTGAACAAGCGGCAAGACACGCTTCAAGTGGATTGGCTCAACCTGGCCTTGCCGTCGGAGATTTATGTCATCAGCCTGCTCGGTTTCACCGTCTTTTACGGGACGATGCGTGTCGTCCGGACGCCCCATTTCAAAGACGAGACGATTGAACAGAACGTGTCGTACTGGCTCCAAGTGACGCTGTTGACGGCATATATGTCGTTCTCGGCTTACGTCGTCACAGCGTCATCCGTCACGTTCGTCGCACGCAGCTTCTACGCGACGGCGCTCGGCGTACACTTCCTCGCCGTCGGCCAAGACTTGTATCGCCATTACGGGGAACGGTACATCCGGCAAGGGCGTTATTTGTTGAGCGGCGGGATTCTTGCCGGCGGTTTCTTCTCCCGCTTGATCGACCTGGCCTCGCACGTCGAGGCCATCTTGTTCGCGTTTGTCGCCGGGGCGATGATTCTGAATATCGTCAAGTTCGAACTTCCAGCCGACCGCAACCTCCATTTCCGGACGTTCGTCCTCGCCGTCGTCGGGTATGGCGGCATCCTCTTATTCTTAAAGCATGTGCTTAATTTTTGACCCCTTCGATAAAAATGAATGACTGTTCATTCATTGTTTGATATACTTAACTCAAGATTGAATCCGTTTTCATAAGGGGGAGTTTTGGGGATGTCTACATTTTTAATCGTCAACTGGATTCTATTCTTGCTCGTCCTCGGCTATGGACTATATTTGTTCGCATCGTTGGTGTACCAGCGCTATACGTTCATCAAGCTCGGGAAAAAGGCAGAGTGGAGCCAAACGAATAAGGAACGGCTTGAACAGGTCATGATCAACGTGTTCGGCCAAAAGAAACTGTTGAAAGACAAGAAGAGCGGCATCATTCACGTCATGATGTTCTATGGGTTCATCCTCGTCCAGTTCGGGGCCATCGACTTCATCTGGAAAGGACTTGCCGTCGGGACGCGTTTCCCGCACATCCCGCTCGGTCCGCTCTATCCGATTTTCACGTTCATGCAAGAAATCGTCATGCTCATGATTCTCGTCGCGGTCGTTTGGGGATTCTACCGCCGTTACGTCGAGAAACTCGTGCGTTTAAAACGAAACTTTCTGGCCGGTCTCGCCCTCATCTTCATCGGTGGGTTGATGGTATCGGTCTTGTTCGGGAACGGGTTCTATCTCGTCTATAAGGAAGAGCTCCCGATGTGGGGCGAACCGGTCGCGACACTCATCGGTTCGGCGTTCGCTTGGGTACCGGGAGGCGTCGCCTTCGCCTTGTTCGTCGTCTTCTGGTGGCTTCACCTCTTGTTCTTGCTCAGCTTCATGATCTATATCCCGCAAGGCAAGCACGCCCATTTGATTGCCGGGACGCTCAACGTCTGGCTCGGACGGACGCACCAAGTCGGTCGTCTCGCACCGGTCGACTTCTCAGCGATGGAAGAGGCCGAGGAGTCGGATGAAGAAATCGTCTTCGGCGTCAATAAGATCGAAGACTTCAATCAAAAACAACTCGTTGACTTGTATGCCTGTGTCGAATGCGGACGCTGTACGAACGTCTGCCCGGCGACCGGGACTGGTAAAATGTTGTCGCCGATGGATCTCATCGTCAAACTGCGCGACCACATGAACATGAAAGGGGCCGCCATCACGCGTAAATCGCCGTGGGCACCGGCGCTCATGTTCCAAAACACGCAAGGGGCCGAGATCGCGGTCGCGGCTCAAGACGGGCATATGCTCGTAGCCGACGAGTTGATTGGCAACGTCATCACCGAAGAAGAGATTTGGGCATGTACGACATGTCGCAACTGTGAGGACCAATGCCCGGTCATGAACGAGCACGTCGACAAGATCATCGACCTTCGCCGTTACCTCGTCATGATGGAAGGCAAGATGGATCCTGAGGCGCAGCGTACGGTCGCCAACATCGAACGTCAAGGCAACCCGTGGGGGATGAACCGGAAAGAGCGCGAGAATTGGCGCAAAGACCGGGAAGAACTTGTCATCCCGACGGCGAAAGAGAAGAAGAAGGCCGGTGAAGAGTTCGAATTCCTCTTCTGGGTCGGGGCGATGGGCTCATACGATAGCCGCAGCCAAAAAGTCGCGCAAAGCTTTGCGAGCGTCTTGAACAAGGCCGGTGTCTCGTTCGCCATCCTCGGGAACGAAGAGAAGAACTCAGGGGACACACCACGCCGCATTGGGAATGAGCTGTTGTTCCAAGAGCTCGCCGAAGCGAACATCAAACTGTTCGAGAAGTATGGGGTCACAAAAATCGTCACGGTCGACCCGCACGCGTACAACACGTTTAAAAACGAGTATCCGGACTTCGGACTGAGCGGTGTGAAAGTGTATCACCATACCGAGCTCCTCGCCGAGCTGCTCGATACGGGCCGGGTCAAGCCGGACTTCTCCGTGAACGAGCGGGTCGTCTATCACGACTCGTGCTACCTCGGGCGCTATAACGGCATTTACGACGCCCCACGTTTCGTCTTGGAACGCATCCCGGGTGTCGAACTCGTCGAGGCGGACCGGAACCGTGAGAACGGCATGTGCTGCGGCGCTGGCGGCGGTCTCATGTGGCAAGAAGAGAAAGTCGGGACGCGCGTCAACGTGGCTCGGACCGAGCAGCTGCTCGAGACGAAGCCGACCGTCATCGGCTCGGCTTGTCCGTACTGCTTGACGATGCTCTCGGACGGGACGAAAGCGAAAGAAGTCGATGAGACGGTCGGCACGTTCGACGTCGTCGAATTGCTTGATCGCTCCCTCGCTCCGATCGAAGTAGCAGAACCACTCGTTCAATAAAAAAACAAGGCACGGTCCGCGGACCGTGCCTTGTTCGTTTAACGCATCTCGGAAGTGGCCAGTAAAGAAGACGTCAAGTGCGATAAGCCTTGCGTCGTCTCGTTGATGGCTGAGATCGTCTCGACCATTTGGCCGAGGTCTTGCTTGTTCCGTTCGAACGACAGGACGTAATTGCCCATCTCGTCTTTGACGGTCGAGAAGCCTGCTTTGACGGCACCGAGTTGACGCATCGCCTCGTCGTTCGTCCGATGCATCTGTCCCATCTGATCGAGCAGGGCGGCGATGTTCGTCTCGTTCTCATGGATGAGGACGTTGATTTGACTGCTCAGCTGCTTGGCGTTCTCGGCGAGCGTGCGCACCTCGGTGGCGACGACGGCGAAGCCTTTACCGTGCTCACCGGCCCGGGCCGCTTCAATCGATGCGTTCAAGGCGAGCAAGTTCGTCTGATTGGCGATCTGTTCGATGCTCCGGGTCATGCTGACGATGTCTTGTGAACCGTCCTTGAGGGCGGTGATCCGTTCGAGCGAGGCATCGACGTACGTCGCCGATTGCTTGAACTCGGTCTCCATCTGTTCGATTTGTTCGCCGTTCGTATGCGTCAAGTTCATCAAATGCCGGCTCATCTTCTCCGTCTGTTCGGTCTCGGACAAGACTTGATGGGCCCGCTTGCTCGTCTCGGACATGGCGTGACCGGTTTGTTCCATCGTCGTCGCGACTTCGGTGCTGACGCGGCTCACGTCATGAAGTAGCGCCGCCCGAGCGACGTTCGCCGATTCGATTTCATCGAGGCGGGCGTCGACATATTGTTCGGTGACGATTTGAGCGTCCAAGTTCATCGCGTGAGACAAAGCCAGGAGCGACTCAGTCATCGTGGCCGGGTCGTGTTGATACGCCTCGACGATTTTTGGGATGAGCAACGTATTGAAGGCGGAATACGTCGCGAGGAACCAGACGACCGGTACCGAGAAGTGATGATGCGTTTGCCCCATCCGCTTGCGCATGGCGAGGAACTTGTCATCGATCTTTCCGGTCAACAGGCTACGGAAGTAGTCGGCGAATACCTTTTTCAGACGCTCACGCGTCGATGAGGCGTTGGCGAGTTGGACCATCTCGGGTTGCAACATCAAGTGGTCGAGCACGTTTTCAAGTACGTCATCTAACACCGCTTCGACGAGCGGGGCCATGTTTTGAAGTTGTTTCACTTGCGACGCCGTATAGCCCATATAATGGGTGCGTCCGTTCAAATTTGGGTCGTTTGGTTGCGCGATCGTCGCCACATCGGGAAAGCCGATCGACGCGGCGTAGGCGGCAGGTTTTGCTTTACGGAACAGTGCCATGATTCATTCTCCTTTTTCTCATACAGCTAAAATAGCGTTCTCCTTTATATCGGCAAACATGTGAAAAAACTGAGAAATCGATGTGCGATGAAGCTGGTTGTTTTCGCACTAGAAGCGGGAAAGAGAAGAAAGAGAGATGGATTCGGCCATTTTTGAGAAATGAGGTGTTCCGTTTGAAGAACACGGTCGTGTTATTGACGATTGTCAGTGCCCTCAGCAGTCAAATTTTGCCTCAAATCTTATTTTTATCACTTATGGCAGTGGAAGAAGGCTCAGGACGATTAATCCCGTTCATGATTTTTTATGTGGCGAGTATGTCGGGGCTATTGTTATGGGTGTATGTCATCGGGCGGCTAGGCTCGAAACGGACATTCTTGTTGGCATTATCCGTCTTGGTCGCGGGCCTTGTCTGCTTCTTGTGGCCGTTTGGCTGGGCCATCGAATTGAACGCCTTTCTTGTCGGTGTCGGCTCAATCGGTGTCGGATCGATTATGACGACGATTCTATCACAGCTAGGCGAATTGTCGGCACCGAAACAACCGTCAGACGAGAAAGGGAGTTCGTTACCTCTTGTGCTCACGTTCATTGCTTGGATTGTCGCCTTCTCCTATATCCTGACGCAATCGTATAACTGGGCCGTCCTTCTATTCCTCGTCAGTCTCGTTCTTCCATGGTCGTTTGTCAGAAAGTTGCCGCTCGAGAAAACGGCGACGTGGGCATGGGCGACAGGGAAGTTCGTGCTTGCCTTCATCACCGTCACCGTGTTCACGTCGGTGAGCCGTCTCCTCAGCCTGTTGGAAGAGGCGAGCGGGTACGTGGAAATCTTTTTATTGATGATTATTTTGCTCGGCTACGTCGGGTGGGTATTGTTCCAGGAGCGGACGAGAACGTACGTCAGTGCCACCAAAACATGGCAAGTCCAGTTGCTCTCGTTCGTCGTCGGGTTATTTGGCGGTTGGACGTTGATTGGCGCCGTATTCGTCAGTCTGGCCCTATACTCGTTTCAAGTGCTCTTATTCTACGTGTTCATGCCGTTCTTGGCGGGCGTCATCGGCTGGATATTATTGAACCGTGTGTTCGACGTGGCACGCCATCCGTACTACGTCCTGCTCGTCACGTCGCTGCTATTCTTCCTCGGTTTCTTGGAGCCACTTCGCTGCTATTCTTCCTCGGTTTCTTGGAGCCGCTCGTGTTTATTCCGGTCCTGTTTGTGAGTGGGTACGTCCAGACGATGTACGCGAGTGCGGGTCACGTCTATCTATATGCATCGTATGGGGACAACAAAGAGTTCGCCTCGCTGCTCTTGCAACTATGGAAACGGATCGGGATGGTCGTCGCTTATTCCGCGCTCATGATTGGATTGCTCGGCTACGGCCTATATACTGGCCAGTCCGTCAATGCAGAGTTGTCCTTCAAAGTCCCGCGCGGTTGGATGCTCGGGGTGCTCGGTTTGACGTGAATCTTCAACGTCGGATTGATTACGCTCTATTGGTTAAGCATCCAAAAAACCGTTGAAACTTCAAAATAATTTCCTCTAGCTTTTTCATATCGGTTTTGTTTATAATGAGGAGTGATGTTTAACTAGTGACGGAAAAGGAGTGTCCTTTAATGAATAAATCGTTGATCGATTTCGTTTACGAAATTCTTCAAAAGACTGGCGAGCAACCAGTGTCATTTGATGAGATTCGTGAGCTGATCAGACAAAACTATACGTTCGCAAGTGAAGAGGAGGAGCTCGAGAAAATCGCGCAACTCTACACGGACATGAACATCGACGGACTATTCGTCAACTTGGGAGCTAACCGTTGGGCGCTTCGTGTTTGGTATCCGTTCGATAAGTCAGACGAAGATCTCGTCATCGAAGCACGCCAGCGCGGTGAGCTCGATGAGTTCGAAGAAGAGATCGATGAGACGGATGAAGGCATCGTCGACATTGAAGACGACCTTGACGTCTTTGCAAAAGGTGAAGATTTTGACGCATCTGAGTTCGATGCCGAGGATGAAGCCGAAAAAGTGGAAGGCCTTGACGAGTTCGAGGACGAAGACTTGGACGACGACCTCGACCTTAAAGACGAGGATGATTTATAAGAGACCGCAAAAAGCCGGGCATTTGTCCCGGCTAGGCGTGTCTCTTTTTCTTTTTTGACAGTTGAAAAAAAAGAAAAAATAATGACTTGACGACTGCATCGTCTCTGACGTAAATTAGTCATGGGCTAGTTTAGCACGTAACGATGCAGCAAAAGTGTCCTCCATTTCAGTGGGGGCACTTTTGCTTTTTTTGTTTTTTCGTTTCCCGTTGTGGCATTTAAGAGAGGAGAATGATGATGACAAAGTATATTTTCGTAACAGGTGGGGTAGTATCTTCACTCGGTAAAGGGATCACAGCCGCTTCACTCGCACGTCTACTCAAAAACCGAGGTTTGAACGTGACGATTCAGAAGTTTGACCCGTATATCAATATCGACCCAGGAACGATGAGCCCGTACCAGCACGGAGAGGTGTTCGTCACAGATGACGGCGCTGAGACGGACCTTGACCTCGGTCACTACGAGCGCTTCATCGACATCAACTTGTCGCAAAACGCCAACGTGACGTCAGGTCGCATCTACTCGACGGTCTTGAAAAAAGAGCGTCGTGGCGATTATAACGGGGGAACGGTCCAAGTCATTCCACACATCACGAATGAGATTAAAGACCGCGTCTTCCGCGCCGGTCGCGAGACGAACGCAGATGTCGTCATCACAGAGATTGGTGGAACAGTCGGGGACATCGAGTCGCTTCCGTTCATCGAGGCCATTCGTCAAGTGAAAAACGATATCGGCAAAGAGAACGTCATGTACGTTCACTGTACGCTCGTCCCTTATCTCCGCGCTGCCGGTGAGATGAAGACAAAACCGACCCAACATAGCGTCAAAGAGCTCCGCAGTTACGGGATTCAGCCGGATATCATTGTCCTCCGTACCGAGCACGATATCCCAGAAGAGATGCGGGAAAAGATTGCCTTGTTCTGTGATACACGTAAAGAAGCGGTCATCGAGGCACAAGATGCGTCGACGCTTTACGAAGTGCCGCTCAACCTTCAAAAGCAAGGAATGGACCAACTCGTCAACGATTACTTCGGCTTCAACACGCCGGCCGCTGACATGACGGCTTGGAAAGAGCTCGTGCACACGGTCACGCACCTCGAGAAGAAAGTCAAAATCGCTCTCGTCGGAAAATACGTCGAACTTCGTGACGCGTACATCTCGGTAGCAGAATCGCTCAAGCACGCCGGTTACGCCTTCAACGCCGACATCGATATCGATTGGGTCAACGCTGAAGAGGTGACGGCAGAGAATGTCGAGACGCTTCTCGGAGACGCAGACGGGATTCTCGTCCCAGGCGGATTTGGAGAACGCGGCATCGAAGGGAAAATCGAAGCGACGCGTTATGCGCGTGAGAACAACGTCCCATTCTTCGGGATTTGCCTCGGCATGCAGCTCGCGACGGTCGAGTTCGCCCGTAACGTCTTGAAGCTCGACGGTGCCCACTCGGCCGAAATCGATCCGACGACGAACTATCCGATTATTGATTTGCTTCCAGAACAAAAAGATATCGAGGACCTCGGCGGCACGCTCCGTCTCGGCCTCTATCCATGCAAGCTCGAGCCAGGTACGAAAGCGCACGCCGCTTACAACCAAGAGCTCGTCTACGAGCGCCATCGTCACCGTTACGAGTTCAACAACGAGTACCGTGAAGCGTTCGAGGCAGAAGGGTTCAAGTTCTCAGGAACGAGCCCGGACGGCCGTCTCGTCGAAATCATTGAGATTCCAGAGCACAAGTGGTTCGTCGCGTCACAGTTCCACCCAGAACTCATTTCGCGTCCAGAGCGTCCGCAACGCTTGTTCCACGATTTCATCCAAGCCTCACTCGGCGAGTGAGTGGCAGGTCACAGTCTATGACTGTGGCCTTTTTTCTCGGGCAAAAGGCTGATGTGCGCAACAGCTTCAGGTGGATACATGTTGCCCGAAATCCGGGTACACTAATAGTAGAACAGGGAGAGGGCGATGCGACATGCGAGAACGAACTATGATTTATGCAGGATACGGGGGAGCGCTCGTCACGCTCAGCCTGTTGCCGTTCGTCGTCTTGCCGACGCTATTATTGCCGTATCAACTCGGGTGGACCGGGATTGTATTGCTCGCACTGTCGATTGGTCTATTGCGGTCGATTCGCGAGGGCTCGAACACATACTTGAAACAGATGCTCAAAGTCACGTTCACGTTATTTTTGTTGTTCGTCTTCGTATACTACGTTTCGTTTGGTCTCGTTTTATATGATTCTTACGGGCTCGAGCGGTTGCTCGAACAGTATGGCGACCAGGCGATGTGGGTGTTCGCCGCCTTCAGCTTCCTGCAACCGATCGCGCTTCCGGTACCGGAGGCGGTCAGTGTCCCGATCGGCAGTGTCGCCCTTGGCCCGCTCCGGGCGGCCTTAATCGGGAGCGTCGCGACGACGCTCGGCATCCTCGTCATGTACGGGCTCGCTCGGTTCGGGCGGGAACGGGTGATGCGGCTTATCGACGCCGACAAGCTCGCGACGTATGACCGATACGTGGACAAGTACGGGCTCGGTGTGTTGCTCGTCTTGTTCATCATCCCGATCTTGCCCGATGAGGTCATCTGTCTCGCGGCTGGGTTCAGCCGGGTGCCATTTCCTCGATTCGTTTTGATCGCCATCGGCGCGAAGCTCGTCACGTCGTTCGGTCTCGCCTATTCGGTCTCGCTCGGCGAACTGTTCATCACCGGTGCGAGTCCGTTCGCCGTCGTCTCGGTGACGGCGAGTCTGTTGCTCGTCATCTTGGCGCTCGTCTGGCGAAAGCGGAAAAAAGGGAATTCGAACTGATCCCTTGAAAGAGTATAGCAGCACAGATAGAGAGGACGAGGGTATGATTCGTGATGAAGCGTTAGTGATTCGACCGATTGAGGCACGGGACTTGGATCGGTTATGGGAATTGATGTATAAGAACGAGGCACCAGAATATAAGAAGTGGGACGCGCCGTATTTCGAACATCGGGCGCAGACGTACGAGGTGTACTGTCAGAATGCGGACGAACACGTCGGCCGTGACGACATGTGGGTCATCGAGGTCGATGGGACCGTCTACGGGACGGTTTCCTTCTATTATGAAGACGCCGGACAGAACTGGCTCGAGGTCGGCATCATCCTCCATCAAGCCGATCGCTGGAATCGGGGCATCGGTACGCGGGCGCTCAAGCTGTGGGTCGGCCATCTGTTTCAGACGTTGCCGACGGTCCGGGTCGGATTGACGACGTGGTCGGGCAATGAGCGGATGATGAAAGTGGCCGAGAAAATCGGCATGCGACTCGAAGGTCGGATTCGTCAGGTGCGCGTCGTCGACGACGTGCGTTACGACTCGATTCGCATGGGTTTGTTGCGAGAAGAATGGATGACAGAAAGCGCTAAGTCTCGGTAGAGGCTTAGCGCTTTTCACGTGTGGAACAATTGGCGGTATTGGAGTGGGGTCATTTGTTTGTACGTCTTGAACGTGTTGATATAGGCCGTGCACGAGGCGAAGCGATATTTCTCACCGATGGTACAAATCGGCAAATTCGTTCCGAGCAAATCGGCGATGGACGCATCGATGCGGCGGCGCCGGATTCGTTCGGGTACACTCTCGCCGACTTCCTGTTTGAACAGAGCCGACAAGTAATTGTTCGACAACCCGGTTTGCTGGGCGATCCACGGGAGTGACAACGTCGGTTCTTTCAAGTGGTCTTCAATCAAATGGATGGCCGTCGTGACGTTCGGATTGGTCGAGACGGGAGGGGAGAGAAACGCCATCATTTTCGTCAAATGGTCGACAATGACGGGAATGGCGTAGAGAAAATCGAGCGTCGTCGTCAGTTCATCTATTAAGGCGAGAAGTGCGCTCGTGTAATTGAGTGCGGTTTGGACGTTCGGATTATCTACCGGGATCAAGCGGATGACGTGATAGACGAGACCGCGGTAATAGAAACGGACACTCATATATTCATCCGCGACCGGGAGTTTCAGCAGGTCGAGCGTTAGCGTCTCGAGCAGTTGCTCGGCCCGAATCGGGTGGGCGCTGCGGAGCGCACTCACGATCTGTTGGTCGAGCGTATAAAAGTTATCCACATGCTGAAAATCATCGAACAAATTTTTGTCACGATGCAGGTGATTCAGAAATTGGCGCTTGATTTTGTTTTCCACCGGATGATTCACTTCTTTCGTCGTACAGTTCGGAACTGTTTATTTATCGCGTGGAACGTTCCGCTTGGTCGCTTGTTTCAACTCGGCGATTTCTCGTGCGAGCGTTTCTTCACGGGAACGAGTGGATGATTCGAGGTGGTGTTCGAGTTCCTTGCTTTTTTGTCGATACGTTTCAGCGATTTGTTTCGTCCGCTGTTGGTGTTGATTGAGCTGTTTGTTGTACGCATCGAGATCGATTGGCTTTTTTGTCATACATCATATGCCCCTTTCAAAAGACGGTCAAACAGACAGGCGTGGCGCAAGCGTGGCTTGTCCAGCAGTCTCATGGAGGAAACGGTTCCTGTCCTTAGCTTACGAAGGGGGACAAGGCTTGCAAAGTTAGGTCAACACGAAAGGAGTGGTGAAAAAGATGAAAAATGTGACGGAATTGTGTCCGTGGCACATCTTATTTCTCACACCGCTCGATGGATTGGGTGGAAACAAAAAAATCCGCAGACGTTAAGTCTGCGGATCGTGGTTTATTTGACGGCTTGGTCTTTGATTGGGAACCAGCCGGCGCGTGTCGTGATGGCGTTCCAGAGCGGAGCCGGTACGGCGAGTTCGGCTTGCTTGTTCAAGTCGAGTTCGGTCTCGATCTCGTCTTCTCGGTCGTCTTTCACTTTCTCGAGCCAATCCGGGTCGATGATGAGTTCGCGGCCTAGCGCGGCGAGGTCGATGACGTTCAGTGCGTCTTCGACTTGACCTGGGCGCTGGAGCTGTCCGACTCCGATGAGCGGGATGGCACCGTTGATACGTTTGGCGATGCGATCAATCGACCGCTCCGTCACGTTCTCGTTCCGCATTGAACCGATGTTGAAGTTCCAGAGCGAGGCGTGGAGGTAATCGAGGTTTTCTTCGAGCAACATATCGATTAATACGTCCGTATCGTCGAGCGTGATACCCGGCTCCTCGACTTCTTCCGGTGAGAAGCGGTAACCGATCAAGAAGTCGTCTGTGCCTTCGGCCGCACGTTTCACCGAGCGGATGACTTCACGAGGGAACGTAAGACGTGCGTTCACGTCGCCGCCGAAGCGGTCGTCACGTCGATTCGAGTGGGGTGAGAAGAACTGCTGAATCAAGTATGTGTTCGCCCCATGAATCTCGACACCGTCAAAGCCGGCCTCGATGGCACGACGTGTCGCGTCGCCGAACGCGTCGATGATGGCTTCGACTTCCTCGGTCTCGAGGGCGCGCGGAGTGGCGGCCCCTTCACGGACCGGTGCGATGGCACTTGCGCTTACCGGTTGTTCGTTCGGTACGAGTTCCGGAGGAGACATGCGTCCCGCATGGAAGATTTGGAGAATCGCTTTCGCGCCTTCCGCTTTTAGACTCTCGGCGAGCTGGCGCAGCCCAGGGATGAACTTGTCGTCGTTCACACCGAAAGCGTTCGGGAACCCTTTGCCGTCCTCGGTCACGTAAGCACATGCCGTGATGGCGAGTCCGACGTTCTTGGCCCGCTTCCGGTAGTAGGCGAGTTCGTGCTCTGACACTTCACCTGTCGGTTCAGACGAATAGTGCGTCATCGGCGCAAGGACGAGCCGGTTGTGGAGCTCGACGCCGTTTTTAAATTGGAAAGGTTGTAACATGCGTTTCATAAAAACTCCTCCTTGTTGGTGATACCTTGAAGTCTAGTCGTCTCTTTTCGAAATTGCGAGCAGGACGCTTTCTGAGGAGCAGGTTGCACACTTGGTGAGCGGGTCGATGGTTGAAGACGTGAGAATAGGGTATAATACAGGAGAAAAGTTGATAACCGGTTGGAGACTACAGAGAGACCACGACATGGGGGGCGAAGCCTTGTTTTGTTGTGGTCTCTTTTCATATACATCTGACCGGATTCATTATAGGAGGGGACAAGATGGAAATCAGAAATTTCTCAGCGAAAGAACGTGCCAAACGATACGAACAATTGACGGGGGAACGCCATGATATTCTCGTCGTCGGCGGAGGCATCACTGGTGCCGGGATTGCGCTCGATGCCGCATCCCGTGGGATGAAGACGGCCGTACTCGAGATGCAAGACTTCGCGGCCGGAACGTCGAGCCGTTCGACGAAACTCGTCCACGGAGGTTTACGTTATTTGAAACAGTTCGAAGTCGCACTCGTTGCTGAAGTCGGTAAAGAGCGGGCGATCGTCTATGAGAACGGGCCACACGTCACGACACCGGAGCGCATGCTGTTGCCGATGCATAAAGGCGGCACGTTCGGACCACTTTCGACCGCGGTCGGCTTGATGGTGTACGACTTCTTGGCTGGCGTCAAACGCGCAGAGCGCCGGTTGATGTTGAAACCGGATGAAGTCATTCAAAAAGCACCGCTCGTCAAAAAAGACGGTCTTGTCGGTGGCGGATATTATGTCGAATATCGGACGGATGATGCTCGGATGACGATTGAAGTTGCGAAAGAGGCGGCCAATCACGGTGCCCTCTTAATGAACTACTCGAAAGTGACCGGTCTCATCTATGAGCAAGGTAAAGTCGTCGGCGTGCACGTCGAGGACCAAATCGACGGCAAGACGTATGAGGTCTATGCGAAGAAAGTCATCAATGCGACCGGACCTTGGGTCGACGTGCTCCGCGAGCAGGACGGTTCGAACAAAGGGAAGATGCTCCGCTTGACGAAAGGGATTCACCTCGTCATCGACCAATCGAAATTCCCGCTCAAGCAAGCGATTTACTTCGATACACCGGACGGACGGATGGTGTTCGCGATTCCACGTGACGGCAAGGCGTACGTCGGGACGACGGACACGTTCTTCGATAAGGATAAGGCTCACCCACGTATGACGACCGAGGATCGTGATTATATTTTAGAGGCGATTCACTATATGTTCCCAGATGTCAACGTGACGGCAGACGACGTCGAGTCGAGCTGGGCCGGGATTCGTCCGCTCATCTATGAAGAAGGCAAAGACCCGTCTGAGATTTCACGTAAAGATGAGGTCTGGCAGTCAGAGAGCGGTTTGATTACGATTGCCGGTGGGAAGTTGACGGGTTACCGCAAGATGTCAGAGACGGTCGTCGATTTGGTGGCGAAACTGCTCAAACAAGAAGAAGGTATCGTCTTCCTCGCCTCGCGTACGAAGCATATGCCGATGTCGGGCGGTCATGTCGGTGGCTCGAAAGGGTTCGATGACTTCTTGACGAAGAAGAAGGCTGAACTGAAAAACCTTGGTCTCGATGACGTCAAGGCCGAGCAGCTCGTTCGTCTATACGGATCGAACATCGATCGTGTCATCGAGCGGATGGACTCGAACGCGTACGACCTTCCAGAGTACGTCTATGCACAACTCATGTACGGCATCGAAGAAGAGTCGGTCGTTCGGGCCATAGACTTCCTCGTCCGCCGGACCGGGGCGATGTTCTTCGACATCGATTTCGTCCGGGACCATAAAGACGGCGTGCTCCGTTGCATGGCTGACGTCTTCAAATGGTCGGATGCTCGTCTCGCTGAAGAGCGGGCCGAAGTCGAGAAAGAGATTGATCTCGCCGTTGTCCCCGTGACGGTTGAATAATGAAATGAACCAAAAGGAACCTCGCCGCGGCGAGGTTCCTTTTCATATGCCCAGTTCTTCATAATACGCCATGATGCGTTCGTCGAGCGCCTCGACGACGTCTGGTTCACCGAACAAATAGAGATAAAGATACGTACCGTCCTCACGGTACACTTCTGTCTCGACCGTCAGCGTGGTCTTGCGTCCTCCTAAGAGGAATAAAAAAAGAATGTACCATAGATGATGTCTCATAGTTCGTTTCCCATTCATGTAGTCAGTTCAGTATAGCAATCGTTCCGACGTTTAGAAATGGGGACACGATGGTATTGAACAAGATGGAAACGAGGAGAGTGGGGGATATGCGATGAAACGAGGACTTACGATTAGTGGCGTCGTTCTCATCTTATTTCTCGGCTGGCAATTCGTCGACACGAATCGGCTCTTTGCCGACGTCTACTACGCGAAAGTACCGAGTGCGGAAGTGATCGACCGAGGAACGACATACACGTATGAGATGATCGGCTATGACGAAGATGGGAAAAAACGCCCGATTACGTTCCAGGACCCGACGCGCTTGGCTGAAGGTGATTTTTTGAAAGTATATGTCAAAGATGAGGGACGGGTGACCGCGTACGAACCGGCAGCCGAGTCGGAAGTGCCGGCCCAGCTGAAGGACGAACAGACCGATGAACCGGTAGCGATACCGTTGCCTTGATTTCAAAATAGTCGCGTCGCCAAATGAAATTGGATTTGGTATGGTTAGAGTATTGCAAAATATGGAGAGAAGGTAGATGGATGTCACGGATGTTGATCGCAGACGACCAAGACGGGATTCGGTTGATGTTGGCGCAGGTGTTCCAAAACCTCGGCATTGAGGTCGACACGGCGAATGACGGACTGAGCGCTTGGGAAAAGCTTGAACAGAACGGATATGATTTAGTATTGCTCGATATGAACATGCCGCGCATGTTCGGCCACGAGGTGCTTCGAAACATGCGTCAACGAGACATTGATACCCCGGTCATGATCATGACCGCGTTCGGCGAGAAATCGACACTCGAAGAAGTGCAACGCCTGGGCATCACCGCGCAATTTGAAAAGCCGTTCGATATTTATGGCATGATTGAAAAAGTGAAAGAAGTCCTAAAAATCTAGTGATTCGTCACGAAGATGACATATGTAAACGCTTGCGCAGAGCCATTTCTATGCCCGAATAGCATAGGCACACGTTTCGACGTGTGTTATAATGGGAACGAATTGCACGGGAGCACTTTTCCCATAGTGCACAATAGCGAACAGACAGGAGGATGTCATTATGCCATTAGTATCAATGACAGAAATGCTTAACAAAGCATTCGAAGGCAAGTATGCAGTCGGCCAATTCAACATCAACAACCTCGAGTGGACGCAAGCGATTCTTCGCGCTGCGGAAGACGAGAAATCACCAGTTATCCTCGGTGTATCAGAAGGTGCAGCGAAGTACATGGGTGGCTTCACAACAGTTGTTAAAATGACTGAGGGTCTCATGCACGACTACAACATCACTGTTCCAGTTGCAATCCACCTCGACCACGGTTCATCTTTCGACAAGTGTAAAGCAGCGATCGACGCTGGTTTCACGTCTGTTATGATCGACGGTTCACACCACCCGATCGAAGAGAACATCGAAATGACGAAACAAGTCGTTGAATATGCACACGCTAAAGGCGCTTCAGTTGAAGCGGAAGTCGGCACAGTCGGCGGCGAAGAAGACGGCGTTGTCGGCGGCGTACAATACGCTGACCTCGACGAGTGTGTACGTGTCGTTAAAGAAGCGAAAGTTGACGCTCTTGCGGCAGCACTCGGTTCTGTACACGGAGAATACCAAGGCGAGCCAAAACTCGGCTTCAAAGAGATGGAAGAAATCGCAGAAGCGACTAAAACTCCACTCGTTCTTCACGGCGGTTCAGGTATTCCTGAGCACCAAATCAAAAAAGCAATCGAGCTCGGTCACAGCAAAATCAACGTAAACACAGAGTGCCAACAAGAATGGACTCGTGCCGTACGTGAGAAGCTCAACACGGACTCGAAAGTATATGACCCACGTAAAGTCATCGGCCCTGGTGTCGAAGCGATCTACAACGTCGTTACTGGCAAAATGCGTGAGTTCGGTTCAAGCAACCAAGCATAATCCTGTCACATCAGTCGGTTCTCCCTGTGAGAACCGGCTTTTTTTGTTGAAACATACAGGAGTAGGGGAACGTATACATATGAAAAGGGGGAGTTTTATGGTTTATCAAGAACGTCAAACGGAATTGTTTTGGCGCGTATTTTATGTGTATGGAGCGATTGTATTGATTGGCCTTTCTTTAGCGTTGGCGGTGGCTCCGCTCGCCTTGATTTATTATTATCCGGTCGCCTGGCTCATCCCGTTGTTGGTGTTTGTGGCTATCGGTGGGTTTGGGGTGTACTGGTTCACGTATACGTTTCGTCGCTTATTTTGGAAGGAACGACATCATTCTCGATACGAAGTGACCGCGACACACATTGAAGGCGTGACATATCGGCACGAGCCAGGCGAGTCGGTCGAGCAAGTCTTTCCGCTAGCTACCATCCAACAAGTCGTCTTCTTCCCGGCCATCGTCCGGAAGACGCAGCCGTCGCCGACGGTGCGAATCGGGCGACCGACAGTGGAGTATACGCCGATGCTCGCCATCATGACCGAAACGGATTCGATGGAAATCTTGTTCGATCAACGCGATCTTGCCGCGTTCGAACAGTGGATTCAGTATTTTGATGAACGTGATGTCCCGCTCTTCTACACGCCGAAACGGCTCTACTGGATAGGTGCGAACATCTCGACACGGCGCGAGCGGTTCGAACGATTGTCTCGGTCGGAAGAAATCATCCCTTTCACATACACGGGCGACCTCGTGGCAGATGAACAGACGGCAGCCACGGATTGGGTCGAGACACACGGCTCAGAGCGCTTGAACGAAGGGCCGCACGAGGCGTACTACGTGAAGCAGCGCAAGATCATGAAGTGGACGTTCTTCGGGACGATTGCTGGGATTGCACTCCTCGTCGGCTCGATGCTCGCTATTGCCGCCTTCACGTAAAGGGTGTAGCAATTCCATGACAATTTCCTCATAATAAGAAGTGTAAGCGATCACAACACCATTCGAGGAGGAATTGTACATGCGTTTTTTCATTGATACGGCAAACGTGGAAGACATCAAGAAAGCTCATCAGATGGGCGTCATCGGGGGCGTGACGACGAATCCATCGCTCGTCGCCAAAGAAGGCGTCGATTTCCATACACGGCTACGTGAAATCTGTGAGATCGTCGGGGATCTCTCAGTCAGTGCGGAAGTTATTGCGCTCGACGCAGCGGGTATGGTGGAAGAAGGAAAGGAACTTGCGGCCATCGCGCCGAATATTACTGTCAAGGTACCGATGACGCCAGCAGGCATGGAAGCGGTCAATACGTTTTCACAGCTCGGCATCAAGACGAACGTGACACTCATCTTTAACGCTAACCAAGCGTTACTTGCGGTTCGGGCCGGCGCGTCATACGTCTCGCCATTCATCGGTCGCCTCGACGATATCGGTCAAGATGGCCTCGACCTTGTCGAGACGATTGCCAATATCTTTGCCATTCATGGGATTGAGACGGAAATCATCGCGGCTTCCGTTCGCCATCCGGTTCACGTGACGAAAGCAGCCCTTCTTGGCGCTGACATCGCCACGGTACCATATAAAGTCATCGAACAGATGATGAAACATCCGCTCACTGACAAAGGGATCGAGCAATTCTTAGCGGATTGGAACAACGCTCAATCCAAATAAGTTTGTCGCAGAAAGGTTTGATCATCGTGGAAATTCTCCATATCGTAGGACAGCAAAAACTTGAAGGAACAGTTGACATTAGCGGTGCCAAACAGAGCGCCTTGCCTTGTCTCGTCGCAGCACTGTTGACGGAAGAACCGGTGACGATTGAAAACGTCCCCGTGATCGAGGACGTCGAAGTGATGCTCAGTCTATTACAAGAACTCGGGGTCGCGATTGAACGGGACGGGGAGCGGATGACGCTTCATGCGAAAGACGCTGTCGCCATGCCGCTACTCGGCTCAGAAACGCGTAAAGTCCGAGCCGCTGTCTATTTGCTCGGGGTGTTTGCGGCTCGTTTTGGGAAAGGGGCCGTCGGGCTTCCCGGTGGATATGCGATTGGTCCACGACCGATCGATTTACATTTGAAAGCACTCGAACGTCTCGGGATTAAAGTCGAGAACGAATCGGGACTCTATCATGTGAACGCCGAAAAGTTGGAAGGGAATCGGATTTATCTCGACCTTCGCTCGTTCGGGGCGACGGTGAGCGCCATGCTCGCTGCCGTGCTCGCTGAGGGGACGACCGTCATCGAGAACGCGGCCATCGACCCGGAAATTGTCGACGTCGCGACGATGCTCACTTCGATGGGGGCACATGTCATCGGGGCAGGGACTGACGAGATTCGCATTAAAGGGGTCGACAAATTACACGGCTGCACGCATACGCTCATTCCTGACCGCTTAGAGGCCGGGACATTTATGATTTTTGGTGCTGTGGCAGGGGAAGTGACGGTTCGAAACGTCATCCCGACCCACTTAGAAGGCGTCATCCAAAAGTTGATGGATTACGGGGCTGAAGTCGAAGTGGGCGAAGAATCGATCACGGTGCGGGCGAACGCCTTCCGTCCGATCGATATTCGCGTCTTCCACTATTCGGGATATCCGACCGACCTGCAACCGATCATGTCGGCCGCGCTGTTGAAAGCAGACGGGACGAGTGTCGTCACAGATAAACTGTACGCCCAACGTTTCCGCCATATCGCGGAAATGCGACGGATGAACGCACAGATCACGCTCGAGGACGCTTCGGCCGTCATCCGTGGTGGGACGACACTCGCCAATGCGGAAATGGAATGTGCGGACGCGAGGAGCGGGGCGGCACTCGTCTTGGCAGGACTTCAAGCGAGTGGCGAGTCCACGGTGATCCATGCGGAAAAATTGAACGATTCTTATGTCGATTTCGTCGGCAAACTAAAACAACTCGGCGCCCTCGCCTGGGTCGATGAGGTGTCCGAGTAACAAAGGGGAGAATTCGGGTGGAACGTAGTTTATCAATGGAATTGGTCCGAGTCACAGAAGCGGCAGCGCTATCTTCGGCTCGCTGGATGGGTAAAGGTTTGAAAGAAGAAGCGGACGACGCGGCGACGACCGCGATGCGTGAAGTGTTCGATACGATCCCGATGAAAGGGGTTGTCGTCATCGGTGAAGGTGAGATGGATGAGGCACCGATGCTCTATATCGGTGAAAAAGTCGGGAACGGCTACGGCTCACGCCTCGACGTCGCCGTCGACCCGCTCGAAGGGACGAGCATCGTCGCGACGGGGACGTGGGGAGCGCTCGCCGTCCTCGCTGTCGCCGATGCCGGTGATTTGCTGCACGCGCCGGACATGTATATGGACAAGATTGCTGTAGGTCCGGAAGCGGCCGGATTGATTAGTCTCGATAATTCGATTGAAGAAAATATCGCCATCGTCGCCAAGGCGAAGAACAAGAACGTCGAAGACGTCGTCGTCACGATTTTACATCGTGACCGTCACGAAGAGATGATTCAACGCGTCCGGGCGACGGGTGCTCGCATCAAGTTGATTCCAGACGGTGACGTGGCCGCGGCCATCAACACGGCGTTCCCGAAAACGGGGGTCGATTTGTTGCTCGGTTCGGGTGGTGCGCCGGAAGGCGTCATCGCGGCCGTCGCGATGAAGTGTCTCGGCGGTGACTTCCAAGGCCGTCTGCTTCCTGAAGACGAAGCCCAAGAGAAGCGTTGCCAAGACATGGGCATCGCCGACACGGGCCGGATTTTGCTTCTAGACGACCTCGTCAAAGGTGAAGACTGCATCTTCGCGGCGACGGGCGTGACGGACGGGGAGTTGCTCCGCGGCGTTCAGTTCACCGGACAGGGCGGTCAGACACATTCGGTCGTCATGCGTGCCAAGTCGGGGACGGTCCGCTTCGTTGAAGGCATCCACTCCTTGAAGAAAAAACCGAAAATGGTCATGAAACCTTAATTCTCTCGAGTCGCGGACGTGATGTCCGCGGCTTTTTTGATGTGTTCCTACATATTTACAATGCACGCAGAACGGGAAAGGAAGGGCAGGAGGTGTGTGAGGATGATTGAAGTGGAGTCACTCGTCAAGACGTTCGGAGATGTCCCTGCCGTCGATGGCATCTCGTTCTCGGTTCAGGAAGGGGAAATCTTCGCATTTTTAGGGCCGAACGGGGCCGGGAAGTCGACGACCGTGCAAATGTTGACGACGCTCGTCCGGCCGACCGAAGGGAAGGCGCGGGTGAACGGATTCGATGTCGTCAAACAAGAGAAAGACGTCCGGTTGTCCATCGGTGTCGCCCTGCAAGAGACCGGGATCGATAAAGTATTGACCGGGCGGGAACTGCTTGTCCTGCAAGGCCGGTTGTTCAAGATGACAAAGCAGGAGGCGGAGACGCGCGCCGAGGAACTGCTCCGTGTCGTCTCGCTCACAGAAGCGGCCGACCGCCGAAGCGGCACGTATTCAGGCGGGATGCGGCGCCGTCTCGATTTGGCGCTCACGCTCGTCCATCGCCCGACTGTCTTGTTTTTAGATGAACCGACGACCGGGCTCGATCCGGCGAGCCGAATCGAGATTTGGAACGAGGTGCGACGGCTCAACGAGGAGTTCGGCACAACGATTTTTTTGACGACCCAGTACTTAGAAGAAGCGGATGAACTGGCCGACCGGATTGCCATCATCCATCATGGGAAAATCGTCAGTGAAGGGACAGCCGAAGCGTTGAAACGACTCGTCGGCGGCGAGACGATTGCGATGACGTTTCACAGCGATCAAGAGGCGGCCGCAGCCGCTGCGCTGTTCGGTCATGCGGCGACCGGGCAACACGTAGCGTTCGAGCTCATCGACCATACGTTGATGGAAGTCGTGCGCCAACTCGATGAGCGTTCGCTTCAACCGGAACGTCTGACCGTGAAACAGCCGTCACTCGACGACGTCTTTTTGAAAGTGACCGGGGAATCATACGAAGGAGGTGTGCCCGATGTGGACTGAGACATGGCTCTTCACGAAACGGAGTCTCGTCACGACGATTCGAAATCCGTTCTCGTTCATCCCGAACTTGATCATCTCTGTCTTCTTCTTACTGGTTTACACGAGCGGACTGTCGAGCGTCGCTTCGCTTCCTCAGTTTGATGGGAGCGCCTATTTGAACTTCATCTTGCCCGTCTCCATCGTCTCAGGGGCGGTCGGCGGGGCCGGTGGGACGGGACAAGCGCTCGTCCGTGATATCGAGAGCGGGTACTTCGCCCGGTTGCTCCTCACGCCAGCGACGCGGACGGCGATTGTGCTCGGACCGATGATTGCCGGCATGTTGCAACTGCTCGTTCAGACACTCCTCATTTTCGGCGTCGCGTTCTTGCTCGGCTTGTCGATTCCGGTCGGTCTGCCTGGCTTTTTGTTCACGGTGTTGCTCGCCATCGGGTTCGGTCTTGGCTTTGCCGGGTATTCGGTCGGTGTCGCGCTGAAAACACGGAACGCTCAGGCCGCACAGGCCGGTACGCTCTTATTCTTCCCGCTCATCTTCTTATCGACGACGTTCGTCCCGAAAGAGTTGATTGAGGCCGAGTGGCTGAAAGTAGCGGCGACGTTCAATCCGACGACGTACATCTTTGAAGGGATGCGCGCCGTCTTGACGCAACCGACAATCGATTGGAGCGCGTTATCGGCTGGACTCGCCGTCGCCGGAGCGATGAGCGTCATCATGGTCGTGTTCGCGGCGACGAACGCGCGCGGCGCCTTAAAACAAAAATGACGAGCAGGGTTTAACCCCGCTCGTCCTGGTCGATCATAAACGTGACAATCAAAAAGAGAATGAAACTGATCAATGAGACCGTGCCCCCGATAATGAAATAGACGAGGGTGACGGTCTCATTCCATTGGAACGGGTTCATCGTATAGAGCCACATCCCGCTCGTCAATCCAATCGATCCGAGCACGGCCGTCCATCCGTGAATCGTCACGAGCAGTTGGTTTCGGACCGAATAGACACGATAGAACACGCCCCAAGCGAAGGCCGATAACCAACCGGCGAGCAAGATATGGGCGTGAATCGGGCGGAAGGCGTAACTGCCGGCCCCCGACATATGCGAACCGAGCGCCGTCCCGATGACGCCGAACAGAGCGGCGAGGCGAATCAAACGAAGACTCCAAATCTTTTCCATGGCGTAGAACAACTCCTTCAAGGTGATGGCTCCATCGTAGCGAATCCAGATGAACGGAAGATGAACAGGGATTGAATCGATGCGCTTCGTGGAACAGCAGTAGAGAAGGAGGGAGACGATGGACCAACTGCGAACGATGCTACAAATCATACTGACCGGGGTGGGTGCCTATTTGGCGATCATCCTCATCTTGCGAGTCTCCGGAAAGCGGACACTCGCCAAAATGAACGCCTTCGATTTTATCGTCACCGTGGCGCTCGGATCAATTTTGGCGACGACACTCACGAGTCGCCAGACGCCGCTGCTGAACGGACTGACCGCGTTTGCGACGCTCGTGTTCATGCAATACGTCATGGCCAAATTGGCGACCCGCTCGAAACGTGTGAATCAACTGATCAAGTCGACGCCGGCACTGCTTTACTATGACGGGACATATTTAGAGGAAACGATGCGCCGGGAACGGGTGCTCGAGATTGAAGTGTTGCAGGCGATTCGATCGAGCGGGACGGATTTCGATCAAGTCGAGGCTGTCGTCTTGGAGACGGATGGGACGTTCTCGGTGTTGACGAGCACGGATACGGTGTTACGAAACGTCCAGACGAAAAAAACGACTCGGTTCCGATGAACCGAGTCGTTTGATCGTTTAAATTAGAGGTACGTGCCTGCACCGACATAACGTGGTGCCCAGTAACCTGATGTGAAGCTCGCGTATTTAACGCCGCCTGTTTCAGAGTTGATCATTTGTGTTTTGCTGAGTGCCATTCCAACGTGTTGGATCGTGCGGCCGTTGTGTGAGAAGAACACGAGGTCGCCGGCTTGAATCGCTGACTTCGAAACTTTTTTCGAGTTTGCGTATTGCGAACGTGAATCACGTGGAATCGATTTGTTGATGGCTTTTTTGTAGACATGACCTGTGTAGCCTGAGCAGTCAAATCCTGAAGTTGTCGTTCCGCCGTAACGGTAAGGTGTACCAAGGTACTTCTTCGACTCGGCTACGAGTTTCGTACGAGCGCTTGATGTAGAAGACGTTGTGACTTTCTTCGCAGTCGCTGTTTTCGTGTTTGGCTTCAAGTACGTATATGTCGATGAAGCTGAGATATAACGGTGAGACCCTTTGTAGTTGATTTTGTAGAACGAACCAACTTTACCGAGGTATGTATAGCGTTGGCCTTTGTTCATCGTTGTCGTGACTTTCGATTTGAGCGACGGTGCTGTGCGGATGTTCAAGCCGTTAACTTTCGAGTAAGCGAATGTTCCAGTAGCGGCTTCTGCTTGTTCACCTGTTGTGAAAGCAAGACCCGAGAAAGCGAGAGTGGCAGCGACAATGATAGATGCGAAACGCTTTAACATAATATATTTCCCTCCGTTTTTTAAAATAAAACCCTAAGTGGCTGTATATGATCGATGTGTGTAAACAATAGTCGAGCACAAGTTGCGGATATTACCCGGTTTCCTGTGCAAATAAACTATATCATGCGCAAGACCGATGGCATTTTTCAATCGCGAGACAAAAACGGTTTTCTTGTAACATATTTGAAACAATATGCGAGAATAGAGACTTGTTTGTTACATAGAAAGGGAAAAGACTGTTATGTTTTCAACAATAGGGGAATAGACTGTCATGAAGCCGTTTTTCAAACAGTGACGGCTCGACAGAATTGTGATTAGATGAATGAGGGTTGAACGTTTATTTTTGAAATATAGAATCATGAAAGACAGGTGACTTGAATGAGTCAAACGACAGAACCGGCTAAAAATTACACGCTTCGGGAACTCGAGACGAAGACGTTGAAAGAATTATATGAGATCGCGAAAGAAGTGAACGTGCCCCAATATCGAGAGGCGCGCAAGCGCGAGCTCATGTTTCGGATTTTAAAATCACAGGCTGAATCGAAAGATCTTTATTTCCTCGAAGGCATCCTTGAGATCATCCCGCCAAACCCGCAGTCCCAAAATGATGGAGGCTTCGGTTTCCTCCGACCGATCAACTACTCTCAATCGTCTGAAGACATCTACATCGCCGCCTCGCAAATCCGGCGCTTTAATCTTCGCAACGGGGACCTCGTGACGGGGAAAGTCCGGAAACCGAAAGAGAACGAACGGTTCCAAGGGCTGCTCAGTGTCGAAGCGGTCAACGGTGAGACGACCGACTCGACTCGGAATCGGGATTACTTCCCGGCGCTCACGCCGATTTACCCGGAACAGCAGATGGTGCTCGAGACAGAGCCGAATCACTTGTCGGTCCGCGTCATGGACATGATCGCGCCTGTCGGATTTGGACAGCGTGGGTTGATTGTCGCCCCGCCGAAAGCCGGGAAGACATCGCTTTTAAAAGAGATTGCCAACTCGATCACGACGAACCATCCGAACGTCGAGTTGATCATTCTCTTGATTGACGAGCGGCCAGAAGAAGTGACGGACATCCAGCGCTCGGTGCCGGGCGCAGATGTCGCCTACTCGACGTTTGATGAGACACCGGAGAACCACGCCCGGATTTCAGAGCTCGTCTTAGAGCGGGCGATGCGTCTCGTGGAACACAAGAAGGATGTCGTCATTCTGCTCGACTCGATCACGCGTCTGACACGAGCGTATAACTTGTCTGTCCCACCGAGCGGACGGACGCTTTCCGGCGGAATCGACCCGGCCGCGTTCCATAAACCGAAGAAGTTCTTCGGGGCGGCCCGTAACATCGAGGACGGCGGCAGTTTGACGATCCTCGGTACGGCGCTCGTTGACACAGGGTCACGCATGGACGACGTCATCTATGAAGAGTTCAAAGGGACGGGCAACATGGAGCTCCATCTCGACCGGAAGCTCGCGGAACGCCGAATCTTCCCGGCCATCGACATCCGTCGTTCGGGAACGCGCAAGGAAGAATTACTGCTCGGCAAAGGCGAGCTCGACTCGCTTTGGACGATTCGACGGACGATGAACGAGTCGCCAGATTTCGTCGATCAGTTCTTGCGGCGGGTCCGCGAAACGAAAACGAACCTCGACTTTTTTGCGGCGCTTGAGGCCGATAAGAAAAAGAGTCGACGCCCGGTGAAAAAAACGAAAACAGACTTGTAAATCCGTGAGCCGGGTGCTATTATATTCTAGTGAACTTTCTCTAGGTTGAAAGAATACTTAGGGCCGAAGGAGTTGAAAAGCAATGAAACAAGGAATCCACCCAGAATACCGTAAAGTCGTATTCATGGACTCGACGACTGAGTTCAAATTCATCTCTGGTTCGACTCGTTACTCTAACGAGACAATCACGATGGAAGATGGTAACGAATACCCACTCATCCGTGTCGATGTATCTTCTGACTCGCACCCGTTCTACACAGGTCGCCAGAAATTCGCATCTGCAGACGGTCGTATCGAGCGCTTCAACAAG
Source organism: Exiguobacterium sp. s7 (assembly GCF_018618195.1). Lineage (NCBI taxonomy): Bacteria > Bacillati > Bacillota > Bacilli > Caryophanales > Exiguobacterium > Exiguobacterium sp. s7. The sequence continues at coordinate 59,254 of NZ_JACSLO010000004.1, forward strand.
AAGTACCAACGTTAATCGTCAACTTGTATGCACACCGCCTAGGGATTGCCCTTGGCGGTTTTTTGTTGTCTTCTGATGGGTAAAGAGACGAAAGACTGACATGAGGGGGCTTTTATGGAATTCATACTGATTAGTATCAGTTTATTGATTGGCGTCGGTATTCTGTCACAATGGTTGGCCTGGCGCTATCAAATCCCGGCCATCATCGTCATGACGGTCGCCGGTGTACTGGCCGGGCCGATGCTCGGATTGTTCGACCCGCGAGAACTGCTCGGTGAACTGTATAGCCCGATCATTTCTTTTGCCGTCGCTATCATCTTGTTTGAAGGGAGCCTCGGCCTCCATTTCAGTGAAATCAATCAATTTCGCCGTTCCATCGTCCGCATCGTGACGATTGGGGTGACGCTGTCGTTCGTCGGGGCCTCACTGTTGATTCAATACGTCGGAGGTCTCCATTGGGTCGTCGCTTGGACGATGGGCGCACTTTTCGTCGTCACCGGTCCGACGGTCGTCATCCCGTTATTGCGCCAAGCGCATTTAAAGGATCGGGTCGGTGCCATTTTGAAATGGGAAGGGATCATCGTTGACCCGGTCGGCGCCCTGCTCGGTTTGTTCGTCATCCGCATCGGTTATATCGTCTATGAAGGAATGGACTTGTGGATGCAACTCTTGTTCGCGGGCGCTTGCCTCGTCGGCATCGGTCTCGGTTACTTGTTCGGGCACGTGTTGATGGGCTGGTTTGTCGGTGAGAAAATCCCTCGCTATCTCCGGGCCTCGGTCACGTTGACGGCCGTCTTGATCTTGTTCTCATTGAGTGAATTCATGATGCATGAAGTCGGTCTGCTCGCCGTGACGGCGATGGGAATGACGATGGCGAACACGAAACATCGGGATGAGGAGATCATCGAGGAGTTGCAATCATTTAAAGAGGACATCTCGATCTTGCTCATCTCGTCGGTGTTCATCCTGCTGACGGCGTCGCTGTCACGCGATGAACTGCTCAATATCTTCCAATGGCCGCTTCTTTTGACGATTGCCGGCATTTTGTTTCTCGTTCGTCCGCTCGCGATTTATGGATCGACGATCGGCGTCGGGCTTCCGCTCAGCGAACGTGGTTTCATCGGATGGATTGCCCCGCGTGGAATCGTCGCCATGACAGTCGCCGGTTTTTTCGCAGAAGAAGTGGCGCATCTCGGGATTGACGACGCGTCGCAAATGCTACCGCTCACGATCGGACTGGTCTTTATTTCTGTGACACTACACGGGCTGACGATTCGACCGCTCGCTCGAAAATTGCATTTGATCGATAATAAAAAAGAAGAAGCGGCAGACGAATGAAGCGAAATCGGGACGGGAGCATGCCGTTCCGATTTTTGTCAGAAGTCAACCCTTTTCCTGTGACCGAAAGATGGTTATAATCGGAAAGCGATTAACGAAGGAGAGGGCGAAGTAGAATGATGCATGTGACGAACCGTTACGGTTGGATAGAAGTGATTTGTGGGAGTATGTTTTCTGGGAAATCGGAGGAACTGATCCGCCGTGTCCGTCGGGCGCATTACGGGAAAATCCCTGTCCAAGTGTTCAAACCGGCGATTGACGACCGTTACCATGAGGAAAACGTCGTTTCCCACAGCGGCAATTCGGTCGTGGCCGTACCGATTCAATCGAGTCAAGATTTGTACGATGCGGTGCGCGAAGAGACGCAAGTCATCGCCATCGACGAGGTTCAGTTCTTCGACGAAGGGATCGTCGATGTGATTGAGCAATTGGCGTCAGAAGACAAACGTGTCATCTGCGCTGGACTCGACATGGACTTCCGAGGCGAGCCGTTCACGATGATGCCGGAACTGTTGTCACGTGCCGAATTCGTCACGAAACTGCAGGCGATCTGTCTGTCATGCGGGGCGCCGGCTTCCCGGACGCAACGATTGATTGACGGGGAACCGGCCCGTTTCGAGGATCCGGTCATCTTGGTCGGTGCCTCGGAGTCGTATGAGCCGCGTTGCCGTCATTGTCATGACGTCCCGAATAAACCACGCCCAGTCCGCCATACAGTGGCCGACTGACGTCCACGGACCGCCCTCGGCGGTTCGTTTTTTGCTATAATGAAGACAGTTCGATTTGACGGAGAAAGGACGGATCATCATGTTTGACCGTTTGAGCGTATTAGAAGAACGCTATATGCAATTAAATGAGATGCTCGCTGACCCTGAAGTGCTCAGCGATGCGAATAAATTACGACAATATTCAAAAGAACAGTCTCAGCTCGAGGAGACGGTACAGGCATATCGCCACTATAAAGAGACGAGCACGGCGTATAAAGAAGCGAAACTCATGCTTGAAGACCGCACACTCGATGCCGACATGCGGGAGCTCGCCAAAGAAGAGATGGCGCTTCTCGAGCCGGAAGTGAAGGCGCTCGAAGCGAAACTTCGCGTCTTGCTGTTGCCGAAAGACCCGAACGACGACAAGAACGTCATCGTCGAGATTCGCGGAGCGGCCGGTGGGGACGAAGCGGCACTGTTCGCAGTCGACTTGTACAAGATGTACACGCGTTTCGCCGAGCGGCAGAACTGGAAGACCGAATTGATCGACGCCAACTATACAGAACTCGGCGGCTTCAAAGAAGTGACGTTCCTAATCAACGGGACCGGCGCCTACTCGAAATTGAAGTTCGAGAATGGGGCGCATCGGGTTCAACGCGTCCCATCGACCGAGTCGGGCGGACGCATCCATACATCGACGGCGACCGTCGCGGTATTGCCGGAAGCCGAAGACGTCGAAGTGCATATCGATATGAAAGACGTTCGTGTCGACACGTTCACGTCGTCCGGACCAGGGGGCCAGTCGGTCAACACGACCCAATCGGCCGTGCGGTTGACGCACATTCCCTCGGGGCTCGTCGTCTCATGTCAGGATGAGAAGTCGCAACATAAGAATAAAGACAAGGCACTCAAAGTGCTCCGGGCTCGGCTCTATGACAAGATGCAGAGCGAACACCTCGAAGAACTGTCAGCGCAGCGCAAGTCTGCCGTCGGGACAGGGGATCGCTCGGAGCGGATTCGGACGTATAACTTCCCACAGAGCCGCGTGACCGATCACCGCATCGGACTCACGCTTCAAAAGCTCGACCGCGTCCTCGCTGGGGAACTTGAAGATATCATCGATGCCCTCGTCATGGACGAGCAGGCCCGTCTCATGGAGGACGTGGACTGATGCGAATCGCCGCGAGATTGAAGCAAGCGGAGCGGGAACTTCTTGACGCGGGGCGCGATGCCTCGACCGCGGAGTGGTGGCTCATGCATGTCCTTGACGTCGACCGGACGGGACTGCTCATCCGTTTATCCGACGAATTGACAGATGATGAGGAATCTAAATTCCGAACAGGATTCGAGCGCCTGCTCGCAGGCGAGCCGGTCCAGCATTTGATTGGTCACGCCCCGTTTTACGGGCGGATGTTCGAGGTCAATCGGGACGTCTTGATTCCGCGCCCGGAAACGGAAGAGTTGATCGAATGGGTCGTTGAGCACGTGACCGACGTGGCCGATGATGACATCGTCGATATCGGGACCGGCAGCGGGGCAATCGCCGTCACGCTAAGTCTCGAACTCGGTGTCCGCGTCCAGACGGTCGATATTTCCCGGGAAGCGATTGCTGTCGCCAAGCGGAACGCAACAGCGCTCGGGGCGGACGTGTCCTTCCATGAAGGTGATTGCCTCGCCCCGATTGCCGACGACTCGATTCGTGTGCTCGTCTCAAATCCGCCCTATATCGAGGCGGACGAACTGCTCGATGAGACGGTCTCAGGCTATGAGCCGCACCTCGCCTTGTTCGGAGGAGCAGACGGGCTCGATTTTTATCGGAAGATTATCGCCGACTCGATGCGCGTCTTGTGTGCCGATTGGCAATTGATTGCATTTGAAATCGGGTATAATCAAGGACAAGTTGTGAAATCGTACCTGTCCGAACGTTATCCTGAAGCAGAAACGGGTATTTTAAAAGATATAAACGGCAAAGACCGAATCGTCTACGCCGTGAGGGAAGGGATTGCGCATGGAAACGAAATGGATCAAGCCGACAGAAGTTGAGGAAGGGGTACGTCTCTTGCAGGCGGGCGAGGTGATCGCCATGCCGACGGAGACCGTCTACGGACTCGCCGGAGACGCGACGAACGACGTCGCCATCAAAAAGATTTTCGAGGCGAAAGGAAGACCGTCGGACAACCCGCTCATCGTCCACGTGGCCTCGGTCGAACAGGCCGAGCATTTCGCGCAAACCATCCCGCCGGTCGCCAGACGCTTGATGGAAGCGTTTTGGCCTGGTGCCTTGACCATCATCTTACCGTCGAACGGCCGAGCGTCTTCGTTCGTGACGGCTGGTCTTGATTCGATCGGACTCAGAATGCCGAATCATCCGGCCGCGCTGGAATTGATTCGTACGTCCGGTCTTGGACTGGCGGCACCGAGCGCGAACCGTTCTGGACGTCCATCACCGACGTCAGCCCGGCACGTGGCAGATGATTTGACTGGCCGGATCGCGGGTATTATGGATGGGGGACCGACAGGCATCGGTGTCGAATCGACCGTGATCGACTGCACGACGGAGCCGGCGATGATTTTACGTCCGGGCGGCGTGACGAAAGAAGCGATTGAGGCGGTCATCGGCCCGGTCATTCTCGATGCCAACTTGAGCGATGAAGCAGCTGCGCCACGATCACCAGGAATGAAGTACACCCATTACGCCCCGAGCGCCCCTCTTTATTTAGTCGAAGGAGGACGCGATGACCTCGTCCGTGTCATCACGACACGACAGGCGACGGGCAAGCGAGTTGGCGCACTCGTATTCGATGAAGCGACGACCCCGGCGGACGTCACTCTCTCCCTCGGTATTTCGATGGAGACAGCGGCCCAGCGTTTGTATGAGGCGTTGCGAAAGTTTGATGAGACGGATGTAGAAGAGATTTACGTGAATCGGATTGAACCGACGGGAGTCGCTCTTGCCGTATATAACCGCCTCTACAAGGCGGCAGGCGGTAAAGTCATCCGTCCACAGGAAGAGGCTTAAGGACATAGAGGAGGATCACGCGATGTCAATGAAACGCGTATTATTCATATGTAGTGGGAACACATGCCGAAGCCCGATGGCGATGGCCCTGCTCCGCTCGAAAGTGACGGGGGACGAGTTCGATATTCGTTCGGCCGGGCTGCGGACGATGCAAGGGTTCGACGCCTCAGAAAATGCACTCCAAGTGTTGCGTGAACGAGGAATTGAGCTCGATCACGTGACCCAGACATTCGACGACGTCCTCGGACGTTGGGCGGACGTCATCTTGACGATGACACGGGCGCATCGTGAACAGATTCGGGACACGTACCCGGATTTGGCCGACCGCACGTTCACGTTATACGAGTTCGTCACCGGACTCGAGCGCGACATCAATGACCCGTTCGGAGGGTCGATGAACGTCTACCGCCAAGTCCGAAACGAACTCGAACCACTCGTGAATCGACTTGTGCTAAAATTGACGAATGACGGGTCAAAGGTGACAAAACCACCGAGACGCCTACCAAAGAAGACGGGGGAATGAACGAATGAAAATCGCAATTGGCGCCGATCATGGCGGATTTAACTTGAAAAAAGACATCATCGGACTATTGGAAGAGCTTGGTCACGAGTATAAGGACTTCGGGACACACTCGGCCGAGTCAATCGATTATCCAGACGTGGCGATTCCGGTCGCTGAAGCCGTCGCGGCTGGTGAGTTCGACCGTGGCATCTTGATTTGCGGGACAGGGATCGGCATCGGAATTGCCGCCAACAAAGTGAAAGGCATCCGGGCGGCACTCGTCCATGACTCGTTCAGCGCGAAAGCGACACGTCAACACAACGACTCGAACATCATGACGATGGGCGAACGCGTCATCGGACCGGGTCTTGCACTCGATTTAGTGGCGACATGGCTCGATACAGATTTCGAGGGCGGACGCCACTCGAACCGTGTCGATAAGATGAGCGCTTACGAAACGAAGTGACGACGATGAAGGCGGAGCTTTTGAACTTATTGACGGAGTTGCACGAACGGTTTCCGTTAGATGAGGACAAGATTCTCGTCATCGGTTGTTCGACGAGCGAGGTCGTCGGTAAGACGATTGGGAAAGCGGGCTCGATTGATGTGGCGTCGGACTTCATCGAAGCGTTTCTGACGTTTCGCGACAAGACCGGCGTCCATCTCGCCTTTCAAGGCTGTGAACATATTAATCGGGCGCTCACGGTCGAACGACGGACGCAGAAACAGTTCGGTTTGACAGAAGTGACGGTCGTCCCTGTGCGTGCAGCGGGCGGGGCGATGGCGGAGAAAGCGTACGAAAGCTTCGATACGCCTTGCGTCGTCGAATCGATTCAAGCGGATGCAGGGATCGATATCGGGTCGACGCTGATCGGTATGCATTTGAAACCGGTCGCGATCCCGGTCCGCTTATCAGCGAAGCAGCTCGGTGAGGCGTATGTCACGTTCGCCGTCACGCGGCCGAAACTGATTGGCGGCCCCCGGGCCCACTATCCAGCGAAATAAACGAAAGCCGGTCGCGAGGACCGGCTTTTTTTTGCGTTATAACTCTTCACTGAACAAGTAGGAAAGGACCATCGGGAACCGTTCACGCCAAGCGAGCTCGTTATGCACGCCTTCCTCGATGACCTCGAAACGGATATGGTCGACTTTGTCGCGGAGGAGCGCATAGACGCGTTCGCTCGACTCGAGATACATCTCGTTCGTCGGACCGTCCGCTGACGGTTGTTCGACTTCTTTCCGACCGACGTCCATATATAGACGTTCGACACCGCTCAAATCGCTCGACTCGATTAACTGTTCAAGCTCGGTCTGGTTGAACCAGAACGCCGATGATAGCGAGGCGACGCGTTTGAAGATGTCGGGATAGACACATGCGGCGTAAATCGAGATCAAGCCGCCCATCGAACTACCCATCATCGCTGTCTCGTCCGGGTTCGTCCGATAGTTCGCATCGATCATCGGTTTTAACTCTTGGGCGATGTATTCGATGTAGGCCGACCCTTGGCCGCCGAGCGTCACGTCTTGACCGAGCAAGCTCTCACCGATGTATGGGTTTTCCCACGGTCCGTATTCGTCGAGTCGCATCTCGCCGGGGGCACTGTCGATGCCGACGATGATCAAGTCGCGTTTCGAGGCGTCCACATACTCGCCGGCGCGCCAACTCATCTTATAGCTCGCGTCCTCGTCGGCGAACACGTTCTGGCCGTCATGCATATAGAGCACGGGATAACGTTTGTCCGTCGTGTCGTAATCCGCAGGTGTATAAATCCGAACTGTCCGCTCGCGTTCAAACGGGGTAATCGTGATCTGTTTTGTCTCAATCATAAACATCCTCCTCTGATCGTCTTCTTCATTATGATACCCAACTTGACCTCTGATTAGACGATACCCAAAAAAAGAAGCATATGTTACGATGGGGGTGTTGATTTTTAGACATTCAGAGGGGGTTTCAACATGGTAAACACGACGAAGTTGAAAGTACAGGATGCGGAATTGTTTGAAGCGATGCAACACGAGCTCGGTCGCCAACGCGAGAACATCGAACTCATTGCCTCGGAGAATTTTGTCTCAGAAGCAGTCATGGAAGCGCAAGGTGGCGTGCTCACGAACAAGTACGCGGAAGGTTATCCAGGCCGTCGCTACTACGGTGGTTGTGAGTTCGTCGACGTAGCCGAGAACTTGGCCCGCGACCGTGCGAAAGAGCTGTTCGGTGCAGAACATGCCAACGTGCAGCCGCATTCGGGTGCCCAAGCGAACATGGCCGTCTACTTTACAGTACTTGAAGCCGGTGACACGGTGCTCGGCATGAACTTGTCGCACGGTGGCCATTTGACGCACGGAAGTCCGGTCAACTTCTCGGGCGTTCAATACAATTTCGTCGAATACGGTGTGGACAAAGAGACAGAACACATCGATTATGACGTTGTCGCAGCCCTCGCGAAAGAACATAAACCAAAACTCATCGTCGCTGGTGCCTCGGCGTACCCGCGGACAATCGACTTCGCCAAGTTCCGTGAGATCGCCGATAGCGTCGATGCTTACCTCATGGTCGACATGGCGCACATCGCCGGTCTCGTCGCGGCCGGGCTTCATCCGAACCCGGTCGAGCACGCGCACTTCGTGACGACGACGACGCACAAGACGCTCCGCGGTCCACGCGGCGGCATGATCCTCTGTAAAGAGGAGTTCGCCAAGGCGATCGACAAGTCGATCTTCCCAGGGATTCAAGGCGGTCCGCTCATGCACGTCATCGCTGCGAAGGCAGTGGCGTTCGGAGAAGCGCTTCAACCTGAGTTCAAAGATTATCAGGCACAAGTCATCAAGAACGCACAAGTGCTCGCGCAAGGATTAGAAGAAGAGGGACTCCGCATCGTATCGGGCGGCACGGATAACCACCTTCTCCTCGTCGACCTCCGTGGCATCGATATCACCGGGAAAGCGGCCGAGCATGCGCTCGACGCAGCCGGCATCACGGTCAACAAGAACACGATCCCATTCGATCCGGCATCACCGTTCGTGACGAGCGGGATTCGTCTCGGGACGGCCGCGATGACGACGCGCGGATTGAAAGAAGACGATATGCGTGAAGTCGCTCGCTTGATTGGACGTGTCTTGACGAACCATGAAGATGAGGCGGTGCTCACCGAAGCGCACGAAGCCGTGCGCGCGTTGACGTCGAAGTTCCCGCTCTATCCTGAACGAGGCTGACGAATGGACGTACGGACACTCGCAGATCGGGAACTCGCGGAACTGCCGCTCATCGATATGACCGAATGGCTCGTCCGAAAAGGCGAGCACGACCCGACGTTTCGCCTCGTCGCGAACGAGTTCGAGGTCGTGACGACGCTGCTCGATCATGGCTATTATATCGAGGCAAGTGAACGGATCGTACCGCTTCTCGGGATGAAAGTGCCGGCGGCGTTTCATCGGCTCGGGCTCGCGCTCGAAGTGAAAGCGAACGGAAAGAAGGCGGCCAAGCGCCGCTTTCGTTCGTTCTCGCCGGCCGTCATCGGTCATGCGGACTTGTCAGATTGGAAGAACGCGTTCAAGTGGGACAAGACATGGCTCGGCCTGCCGCTCGTCGTCGGCCTCGGGCTGGTCGCGCTCGCCTTTTGGCCGGACCCGGCGCCACCCCCAGTGACGCCGTCCGCTTCCGACGAGCGGGTCGTGACGGTGACGGAAGAGGAGGCACTCGCGAAACGGTTAGAAGAACTCGAGAAAGAAGTTGCCCGGCTTGAAGAAGTGAACGAGGCGCTCCAAACCGAGGACGAGACGACCGAGTCGCCTGAGGCACCGGCCGTCATCCCGCTATCTAAAGTCGAGACGCTCGTCTCGGACAAACGATACGAGGAAGCCGATGCGCTCCTCGTCGGCAAGGCGAAAGCTGGGCAGGAACAGGCGGTCGGATTTTATCGCTTGCTCGTCGACAACAAGCTCGGTGAAGCGGAGATTGAAGACTATGCCGCTTACGTCGAGACGTACCCAGAATCGGGATATAAAGTGGACGTCTTATGGATGAAAGGCATCGCCGAGAAGAAGGCCGGGGACGACACGTACCGGACGACGCTCGCAGAAGTCGCTGCCATGGATGGAACGTATTGGGCGCCGATCGCCAAGTCGGTGCTCGAGGAAGAATGAGGTCGCAGCGTGCTGTGGCCTCTTTTTCTCATCAAATTCTAATCTGTTTCACCGCTCTTTCTCAGCTCGCTCCCGTACAGTAAAGAAAGAAAATAGACAAGGGAGAGGGATTTATGCGCGCAACTAGCAGAGGAAAGATTGGAAGAATGATTCGAAGAGTGGCCGTCGGTGCGCTCGCATTGACACTCATGGCGGCAGGGGTCGCCGGGTTCTTATTATTCACCTTGACCGGTAACGCTTGGCTCGACCAAATCGCTCAAGTCGGGACCGATTTAGCGTTTCAGGCGGAAGGGATTGAAACGACGTTTGACCGGATGGGCGATTCACTCGAATTGCGCATCGAACAAGCGATTCCAGAAGCAGTTCGTCCGTTTTTTGACTGAGGAATCCGGGAACACTTAGAATGATGCGTCGGGCGGACTGCTCGGCGTTTTTTTAAGAAAGGATGAATGGAATGCCTACGATTCTCGTCGTTGAAGACGATGCTAAAATTGCCAGATTACTCGAACTTGAACTTATGCATGCCGGTTATCAAGTCGAGGTCGCTCATGACGGGCGGACCGGGCTCGACCGAGCACTCACTGGTGGGATTGACCTCATGTTGCTCGATGTCATGTTGCCACAGATGAGCGGACTTGAAGTCGTTCGCCGCGTCAAAGAAGAGCAACCGCTTCTCCCGGTATTGATGGTGACGGCACGTGGGGACCGTTACGACAAAGTGAGCGGGCTCGACCTCGGGGCCGATGATTACATCACGAAACCGTTCGAGATGGAAGAGTTGCTCGCACGGATCCGGGCGTTCTTACGGATGCGGCAACACGTCCAAGTCGATACGAGTGAACGGGTCTTATCTTATGAAGGGCTGACCGTCGACGTCAATCGTCACGAAGTAATCTGCGAGGGGCAAAAAGTCGACCTGACCCGGAGAGAGTTCGATTTGCTCGTCTATCTGCTCGAACATCCCGAGCGCGTGCTCACACGCGACCAACTCGTCGAACACGTCTGGGGCTTCGATTATTACGGGGACACGAACGTCGTCGATGTGTACGTCCGCTATGTCCGGAAGAAACTCGGTGGTTCCTGGATTCAGACGGTCCGAGGCGTCGGCTATATGTTGAAGCGTGGTGAATAAAATGAAGCTACGGACGAAAATCGCTTTGGCGATGGCGGGGTTCATGTTGTTCCTCCTGATCACCTCGTTCGGTGTCGCCTGGCTCGTCTCGCGTCAACAGATTGTCGACGCCCGCTATGACGTCTTGCGCCAGGCACTCAGCTTGCTCGAGGAGGACGAGCGGAATCGCCAGGCCGTCTTGTCGTTACACGAGGACAGTGTCGTGCTCGAGCGACAAGCGAACGGCGCCTGGGGCATCATCGGCGGAGAGGCCGAGGAAGGATTGCGGTTTCCCGTCAATTTCGGCGAGCCGGCCCTCGTCGACGACTGGTTCGTCATCGCGACGTCGAACGGGCTCGGCTACGCGTTTCAAGACGCGGCCGTGAGTGAGACACTCCAGACGCTCGCCACGATCTTTCTCATCATCTTTTTGATCGCCGTGGCGATGACGTTCATCGGCAGCCTTTGGATCGTCAGGCAAGGGCTCGACCCGCTCCGCCGGCTCGAGACGACGATGGAACGAATCACGGAATCGGGCACCCTTGAGACCATCGATGTCGGGACGAGCCAAGACGAAGTGTCGACACTTGCGACCGGCTTCAATCAAATGATTGGCCGGGTCGAAGGGTCGATGGAGCAACAGCGTCGTTTCGTCGCCGATGTTTCACATGAACTGAAGACGCCGCTCACGGTCATCGAAGGGTACGCCAAACTGCTCCGGCGCTGGGGACAAAGCGACCCGGCCGTCCGTGACGAGGCGATCGACCATATTTTGACCGAGTCCCGGCAAATGCGCGAAGACTTGATTGAACCGATGCTTGAACTGAGCCGCTTCTCCTCACTTGAAGAAATCGAGGCTGAAGCGATTGAATTAACCGAGCTCGCCGAACAATTGACCGAGCGGTTCGAGCGTTCGCATGGCGTCCGGGTTCCAATCGAGGCGACAGGAACGTGGTACGGGCACCGTGATTCGCTGCAAAGGCTCGTCGTCATCTTCATCGACAACAGCTTGAAGTACGCGACTGACACGCACGTGACGATGACACCGAGTCGGATTGAAGTGCGTGACCATGGGACGACGCTGAGCGATGACGGCAGGGCGCGTCTGTTCGACCGTTTTTATCGACTCGATGAGGCGCGGGACCGGAGCGGCAGCGGACTCGGGCTCGCCATCGCCAAGGAAGTGGCCGACATGAACGGTTGGTCGGTCGGCAGTTACGCGAACGCGCCGGACGGCAGCGTCTTCTTCGTCGCAAAATGACAAACCTTTCGCAGATTCTCATCATTTTCTAATGGAATCCTCGTGGTGCTCTAAGGTCACCGTTCTATGATGAAGATGTAGAACAAGTTCACCACATGAAACGAGGAGGAAACATCATGAAACTAATCGGATGGATTTTAGGCGTCGGCTTGGCAGTCCTCGCCGTCGCAGGGATCGGGTTGTATGTTGCGAATGACAACACGGACACGGTCATCGTCCCGCGGTCGGTCGACAGTGTGAACAGTGGAACGGATGATGCTGCAGATGACGCACAAGACGAGGCGAACCAAGAAGCGGCCGCGTCGACAGAAGGAACAGCCTCGAGTGATACGCCGGTCCGCTCGGTCGATGACGATGATTATGAATTGTATGGTACCCTCGTCAACCTATCAGACCGGGACGTGACGATCAGCTTCAGCGGTAAAGAATCGACGTATCCGCTCGCGGCCCGTCATGAGATTGACGACGACACACCGAAAGCCGGTGACCGCGTCAAACTCGAGTTCAATCAAAACGAGGAAGTGAAGGAAGTCGACCGTGAGAGTGACGACTTCGACATCTACGGCACGTTCGTCAGTCTGTCGGACCGTGACGTGACCATCGAGCGTGACGGCAAGTCAGAGACGTTCAAACTCGCGAGCCGCTACGAGCTTGACGATGAGGCGCCAAAAGCCGGTGACCGCGTTAAACTTGAGTTGAACCTTCAACAGCAAGTGAAAGAGATTGAACGTGACGATGACCGGGATGACCAAGACGATCAAGATGATCAAAACGACGATCAAAATGATGACGACCAAGATGACGATCGGGACGATGATCAAGACGACGACTAAAAAAGTGCCACGCAAGTGGCATTTTTTGTTTGTTCTTCTAACTATATAAGTAATTATTATTGTATGATAAAGTGAAAAAGAAAATTTTAGGTGATAGTACCCAAATAAATGTGAAAGGAGGGGGCGGAATGAAACACGTCTTATGGATGATGATCGTTGGCATCATCTTTTTAAGCGGATGTGGCGCAAACGAGACGAACGCGCTCAACTTGCGGTCATTGTCGACGTATGCGATTCACCAAGACCGAGACATCCCGTTGACGTCTGCGCTGAAGTCGCGATTATTGAATTACTGTGAGCAAAAACCGACGGACGTGTTGCCGATGCGTCGGGCTGAAGTGGCCTCCATTACATTCCGTCATCCTTTCTACGACGAATTAGGCAGCAAGACCGTCAAATATTGGCGGAGCGGGGAGTCGCACTACGTCTCGTGCTTGAACAGTGACGAGCAAAACGCACGGGTCTTCCGCACGGACAAGATCGCAGCGTTCGAGGCTGCCGTTACGGCGAATTCTGTTGAAATCGAAGTCGGAGATACGCTGTCGTTCATTCCTGAACCGAACGTCGAAAATGTGATACAGTCCTTCTCGGTCAATAAGGCACACGAGACGATCATCCCAGGATCCGTCTTCCGGTATGAGACACCGGACCGAGGGGCGCTCCACGTCACGTACCAAGTCTTTCAGGACGGGGCGGCGAAAGGGCAAATGATCGAGCCCGGATTGTTCGTCTTTGAGAGCGGGAAGAACGATGGGGTCGCCTTCTTGACTCAATTGGCCGACAAGCGAATCACGTTACAGATGGGGAGGGAAGAAGCATGGGAACGTACCGTGCTACCGGCCGTCTTCACGGGCGAATATGTCGCCGTCGACTCAACGGAAGCCGTTTTTGCATCAATTGCGAATGAGCGCAGGCTGCTGAAGCGGGTCGTCCTAGCAGATGTGCCCATCCATGATTTCACTGAACGGGCATCGGTCGAGTTGTCGGAACGTTACGGGACCGTAATCGAGGTGTGGGGCACGGTGAAACGGCCTGGCGCCGGGGAATTGACGATTGTATCGGAGCCCAAAGAGACGATGCGTCTGGCGACGTATGAGACGGAGACGAAAATCGCCCATCTCGGTGGACCGAGTACGAGCGACCTATTTGAATTGTTATCCCACGTGAAGCCGAGTAGTGGACAGCCGACCGGGGAACGATGCGGGACGCTCGCGCTCTATGAGCAGTTGACCGAACAACGGTTTGACGTCTGGATGGAGGAAGGGCAAGACACCCTTCAATTGATGGACGTCGAGACGGAACGAGTCTATTTGATTGATCGTCTCGAATTAGAGTCAACGCTGAATACTTACATATGACCAAATAACTTATTGGTTTACCCGTTTCATGACACTTTCATGTCGTGAAGCGGTTTTTTGTTGTCAAATTGACACTATGTTTTCGTGAAAAACTATCCTATAATTTTTTTTGCGAAGGTTCAACATTACATACACGAATCCGATACATCCATAAAACACACAGCACTAACCTTCTCGTCATTTGAATAGAAAGAAAAGGGGGAGCAACGAGACACAACTCCATTCAACCATCATCGTCCGTCACCACGTTTTGTCAGTCATCAGGAGAGGAATAGGTAGTGAAATTGAAAAAGTTAATTATGTCTCTAACGGTAGTGTTGTTAATTGTTAGTCTGAACATGTCTAAAACGGGGGCACAAACCATGAACCCACTCGACGGTGTGAAGAACTATCAAGTGTATTATGGCCATCCAACGGCAGCGATTCTAAAAGATATGCAGAACTACGATCTCGTCATCATTGAGCCGCTCCACTACACGAAAGCACAAGTGGAGCAAATCAAAGCACGCGGGACGAAAGTGCTCGGTTATATTAGCGTCATGGAAGTCGCGACATGGAACACCGGTCTCATGTCAAAACTTCAGTCAGGTGACTTCTTTACGCGTAACGGACAACGTGTCCATTACTCGGAATGGGATTCGTACTTGACGAACATCGCTTCGCCGCACTTCCAAGGGTTACTCCTTACGGAAATCCAGAACCAAGTCGTCGCCAAAGGCATCGATGGCGTGTTCATGGACACGGTCGGTGATATCGATAACGAACATTTGAACAACCCGACGGTGCTCAAGCAACAACGTGACGGCCTCGTCAACTTCTTGAAACAAGCACGGGCTCGCTATGGGGATATCGCCATGGTCCAAAACTGGGGTTTCGACACACTTGAAACATCGACGGCGCCATATGTCGACGGCATCATGTGGGAGAGCTTCAACGCCGATACGATCAAGAGCGACGCTTGGTCACAAAACATGATCAAGAAACTACAAGCGGTCGACGCGAAGCACTCGGTCAAGACGCTCACGATTTCGACACGTCTTAGCGCGGACAGCCACAAGCTCGCCACAGATTCTGGCTTCATCCACTTCCATGAAGCGGATGCTTACGTGAACTGGAACGCGGGACTTGTGACACGTACGAAAGACACGGCGCCGACACCAGCGCCAGTCGCGGTAGCACCGGCGACAAAGCCGGCTACAACGACAACAACGAAGCCAGCTGAAACGACTACGACAAAGCCGGCTACAACGACGACAACAAAGCCAGCTGAAACGACTACGACAAAGCCGGCTACAACAACGAAGCCAGCTGAAACGACTACGACGAAGCCGGCTACAACGACGACAACAAAGCCGGCTACAACGACAACAACGAAGCCAGCTGAAACGACTACGACAAAGCCGGCTACAACGACAACAACGAAGCCAGCTGAAACAACTACGACAAAGCCGGCTACAACAACGAAGCCAGCCGCGACCAAACCTGCGACAGGAACGTCAACAACGCCAGTCGCTAAGCCGACGACAACGACGAAACCGGCTCCGTCGACGAATGACCAGACTGCGTCAAAAGAGAAGTCGACACAAAAGACAAAAGCCGAGTTGAAGCAAGAGAAGAAAGACAAGAAGAAGGCAAAAAAACTTGCAAAGAAGCATGCTAAAAAACATGCCGCCAAGCATGAAACGTCAAAACACCATCAGGCCGCCAAAGGCAAGATGTGTGGAAAAGTGAAACACAAGACGGCCGGTTTTCTGAATTTCTTCAAATTCTGATCGACGTGTCACCTGAAGCCCGAGGGATCGATTCCGTTCCTTCGGGTTTCGTCTGACCTCTTAGAAAACAGAAGTTGACCCTACCTTTCTCAGAAAAGTTAGGGTACAATGCTCAAGAGAGATTGAGAGAGGAGTGAAGCATGATGGGCAAAGTACACGTTTATGACCACCCATTGATTCAGCACAAGATGACGATTATGCGCAAAGTAGAGACGGGGACAAAGCAGTTCCGTGAACTCGTAGACGAGGTCTCGTC
This sequence comes from Exiguobacterium sp. s7, assembly GCF_018618195.1. Classification (NCBI taxonomy): domain Bacteria; kingdom Bacillati; phylum Bacillota; class Bacilli; order Caryophanales; genus Exiguobacterium; species Exiguobacterium sp. s7. The sequence continues at coordinate 75,551 of NZ_JACSLO010000004.1, forward strand.
ACTCATGGCATACGAAATTACACGCGACCTTCCGCTTACTGATGTAGAAATCGAGACACCGGTCTCTGTATCGACACAGAAGATGATCGCCGGCAAGAAATTGGGAATCGTCCCAATTTTACGGGCAGGCCTCGGCATGGTGGATGGCTTCCTCAAAATGATGCCGAACGTCAAAGTCGGTCACATCGGTCTATACCGTGACCCGGAGACGCTCGAGCCGCACGAATACTATCTCAAGTTGCCGACGGACGTCACAGAGCGTGACTTCATCGTCGTCGACCCGATGCTCGCAACTGGTGGTTCGGCCGCTGATGCGATTGCCGCGCTTAAAAAGCACGGTGCCAAGTCGATCAAGCTCGCTTGCCTCTGCGCAGCCCCTGAAGGTGTGGAACGTGTTCAAGCTGAACACCCAGACGTCGAAATCTATCTCGCCGCACTTGACGAGAAGTTGAACGACCATGGTTACATCGTCCCAGGACTCGGTGACGCGGGTGACCGTTTGTTCGGAACAAAATAAGCACGAACCCGTACAGAGAGGATCCGAGTGATCCTCTTTTTTGTGGAATGTGCCGCGATCGATTCAAAATAGTTGAGGTGAAGCGAGTCACGACCGATAGTAGAAAAGGAAGGGACCGTATGGCGGTCCGATCATGAAAAAGGGAAGAGACGCCGTGAAGACTAAATTCTCACTACTACAAAGATATTTGCTCATTTCTTTGATGGCGCTGTTTTTGACGAGCATCTGGAGCTATAGCGCGTTTCAAGATATCGAACGAGAGAACCGTCGTATCGTCGAAGAGGCGATCCCGATTGCGAACGCCGCCTCAGAGCTGCTCCGGTTGTTGCTCGATCAAGAGCTGTCGGTCCGAGGCTATACATATAATCAAGACACCCTGTCACTCGAACAGTATGAAGCGACGAAGCGCTCGTTGTCGGAGATGATTCACGTCATCCGAGAACTCGATCATCGTCACCCGATCATGCAGGAGTTGATTCAAGAAGAGGCGTTGCCGCTCATCCGACAGATGGAAGCGTTCCACGAATCGCAAATTGAGCTCGTCGAGGCCGGAGATATTGAAATGGCGAACGCGCGACGCTATAGTGGCATCGGCTACATCAATCGATTTCGGGACGTCGATGCGGCGATTCGTGAGGATATCGACAACATTATTCAACAGGCGTCAATCCGGAGTGATACCGCCTCGAGCTCGGCGAAGTGGGTGATCGTGATCGTCGTCGGGATCGCGTTGTTACTGTTGCTGACGTTCATGCATACGTTCCGGCTCGAGCGCAGCAAACAAGCGCTCATCCATCGCTCGTTGCATGATGCGTTGACCGGTATTTGGAATCGACGCGCCTTCGATGAACGATTCGAGCGGATGTGGGATGAGGCTGCGGAGACCGGAGACGTGCTCGCACTCCTCTTGCTCGACATCGATGCGTTCAAGGTGTACAACGATACGTACGGCCATTTGGCCGGAGACGCTTGCCTCGAACGGGTGGCGAACGCGATCGACAAGGCGGTCGGGGAAGACGGCATGACGGCCCGCTATGGAGGCGAAGAGTTCGCGGTGCTCCTGCGGCCACGCCACGCGCGCCAACCGAAAGAAATCGCGGAACGAATTCGGCAAGCGGTGCTCAAACTGAACATCGCGCACGAAATGTACACACCGTTGCGAAAAGTGAGTGTCAGCATCGGCGTCGCCGAACATGCGCCAACGCCAAGTGGCGATAAGACCGACTTGATTGAGGCGGCTGACCAAGCCCTCTATCAGGCGAAGCAGAGTGGGCGCAACCGCGTCTCGGTCGGCCAGGCCACGAACGTAGGTTAAAATCGGCTACAAAAAAAGACGACCTTCCCGATTCGAACGGGAGGGTCGTCTTTCGTATAGGTTTATTGTTCAATTAATCCTTCTTGGATAAGGAAGTCGCGGGCGACTTTCTCCGGACGTTGTTTCTCGACGTCAGCAAGATAATTGAGCTCTTGCATCGTCTCGTCCGTGATTTTCCCGCTCAGCAAGTTCAATACGTCCGCGAGCTCAGGATGCTCGGCGAGCGTCTCTTCGCTGACGATTGGGACCGCGTAATACGGCGGGAAGAACTGTTTGTCGTCCTCGAGGACGGTCAAATCAAAGCGTTTAAGCAAGCCGTCGGTCGAGAAGCTGTCGATGGCGTTACTCTCATTGTTCATGAGTGCCGTATAGCGGAGTCCGCCGTCGACCGGTTTCACGTCTTGGAAGTTGAACGGGTACGCCTCTTTCAATCCGAGGTAGCCGTCTTCCCGGTTCGAGAACTCGATTGTCGGACCGAAGACGAGCTCGTCACTCACCGCAGCGAGATCTGAGACGGTCTTTAAACCGTATTTGTCGACGTCTTCTTGTTTGACGGCGATGGCGTAGGTGTTATTGAAGCCGATCGGGTCGAGCGTGCGGATATCGAAACGTTCGTTCACTTGTTTCACGACTTTGTCGTAGACGACGTCCGGGTCGTTCTCGACTTCTTGCTTCAATACATCGACGAACAATGTGCCCGTATATTCGACGTACGTATCAATCTCACCGGTCCGTAGGGCACTGAAAGCGACCTGGGTGCCACCGAGGTTCAGTTGACGTTTCACATCGAGGTCGGTCTTGTCCTCAATCAAGTCGGCGACCATGTTCCCGAGAATCAATTGCTCGGTGAAGTTTTTCGAACCGACGACAATCGTATCGTCTTCACGGGTGAAGGCGTAAATCGAACCGGCGAGGAGAAGCGTGAACGCCGTCGCGATGACAATGAGTGGCTTTGTCACTTTCTTCGCAGAACGACGTGTTTTCTTCTTCATCCGTCCATCCGCGAGGACGATGCCGTTCGGGGCTACTTTATACTCGATGCGACTGACGATGAAGTCAATCAACAAGGCGAGCAGTCCGGCCGGGATGGCACCGGCGAGGATTTGATTGTTGTCGACGGTCTGGATTCCGGCGAAGACGAGGTAACCGAGACCACCTGCTCCGACGAACGCCGAGATCGTCATGAGCCCGACAGCCGTGACCGCCGAGATGCGAATCCCGGCCATGATGATCGGGAGTGCGAGCGGCAGCTGGATTTTACTCAAAATCTGGCGGTCGGTGAGCCCGATCCCTTTGGCCGACTCAAGCGTATCGCCCGGGATGCTCGATAGTCCCGTATACGTGTTTTTCACGATCGGGAGGAGCGAGTACAAGACGACCATGATGATGGCCGGGGTCGATCCGATTCCGATGAACGGGATCAAAAATCCGAGGAGCGCTAAACTCGGTACGGCTTGGACGACGCTCGTCAGACCGAGAATCGGCTTGGCGAGACGCGGGATCCGTAAGATGAGAATCCCGAGTGGTACCCCGAGTAAGACGGCGAGCGAGACGGCAAAGACCGTCAGCTGTAAGTGTTCGAGCAAGAGCGTCCCGATTTGGTCGGTGTTGCTCGTGAAGTAATTGAAAAACGATTGAATGGCATTCATATAGTTTCCTCCTCTTGCATGAATTGCTCACTGAGGACGGAAAGCAAACTGCTGCGTGTGATCAAACCGTGAAGCATCGAACCGTCGACGACCGGGAGATACCCTTGGTCGCTCGTGTTCATGACGTCTAAAATGTCGAGGAGCGAGTCCTCGATTGAGACGAAAGCATAGTTCGTGTTCATGACTTCCTCGAGCCGCTTCGTCTTGTCTTGGATGCCGTGGACATCTTTCAATTTGATGAGTCCTTGAAGGACACGATCACGGTCTGTGATCAACAAACTGTCGACCTTGCGGGAGCGCATGATTTCAATCGCTTGAAGCACCGTCCGCTTCCCGCTGATCGATACCGGGTCGGTGATCATGATGTCTTTCGCTTTAATGAATTCAGGGCTGTTCCAAATCCGATTCTTCCCGATGAACGACTCGACGTATTCGTCTTTCGGGTTCCGGAGAATTTGTTCCGGAGTATCGAATTGGACGATTTCCCCGTCGCGCATGATACAAATGCGATCGGCCAGCTTGATCGCCTCATCCATATCATGGGTGACGAACACAATCGTCTTTTTCACTTCTTCTTGAAGATTGAACAGTTCTTCTTGGAGATCGTTTCGAGTGACAGGGTCAAGGGCGCTGAACGGTTCATCCATCAAAATGACTTCCGGGTCGTTCATGAGGGCACGGGCAAATCCGATACGCTGCTGCTGACCGCCGCTCAATTCGCTCGGATAGCGATCGATGAATTGGTCCGGGTCGAGGCCGACCATGCGGAGGAGGTGTTCGGTGCGCGCATCCATGTCTTGTTCGGCGTGTCCTTCGAGACCGGCGATCAATTGAATGTTTTCGCGAATCGTCATATGCGGAAAGAGGCCGGTCTGTTGAATGACGTAGCCCATCTGGCGACGCAGTTCAATCGGGTCCATCTTCCGGGTATCCTGTCCGTTGACGATGATCGTCCCTTCCGTCGGCTCGATCAAACGGTTGATCATTTTGAGCGATGTCGTCTTCCCGCAGCCGGAGGGGCCGATAAAGACGACGAGTTCACCTTTGTTGATGGTGAGGTTCATCTCTTTCAAGACGGTCGTGTTCTTGAATGTTTTTTGCACTTGTTTAAATTCAATCATGCATTCACCCTTTTCAATAATTATTTTCACATAACCTTATATGCCCGTTGTCGAAGGATTGTAAACATTATTTTTGAAAAAAGCGTTTAAAGGTCGGATAAAGCGGGGATTATTACTTCTATTTTTTTTTATAAAAGGAGAAAAAAGAGGAACAGCACCCGGATCAGCGGGCCGTTCCTCTTGATTGGTCAGGATGGCATCGCTTCGACGAGCAGGTCCGCCAAGTGGACGGCGCGCATCGATTCAGTCCCATGCTCTTGAATCCCGAGTTGCATCTGCATGTGGCAACCCGGATTTGACGTCACGATCGTTTGTGCTGCCGTGGCGTTCACGTGCCCCATCTTCATCTCGAGGATGTCGTTGGCGATATGGGGCTGCAGAATGTTGTACACACCGGCCGAGCCGCAGCAGTGGTCGGCGTGCTTCTGCTCGATATAGACGGCCCCTTCGATCGCCTGGAGCAATACCCGCGGGGCGAGCGCGCCTTTTTGGACGTTGCGCAAGTGACACGAATCTTGATACGTGATGAGTTGCTCCGGCAGGGCGAGCGGGACGCGGTCGAGGAAGCCGACCTCAAGCAAGATTGACGCGAAGTCTTTAATCTTGGCCGTGAATCGTTCCGCACGTTCGGCCCATTCTGGGTCGTGCTTCAACAGATGGTCATAGCCGACGAGGAACGCGCCGCAACCGCCGGCATTCGTGATGATGTAGTCGACGTCCTCGGCCTCGAACGCCGCGATGTTCTGTTTGGCGAGCGTGACGGCGCCCGCCTGTTCGCCGGCATGACCATGTAAGGCCCCGCAACACTGTTGCGTTTTCGGGATAACGATGTCGCAGCCCGCCGCTTGGAGCAGTTTAATCGTGTTGGCATTCGTCTCATAGAACATCGTGTCCATCAAACAGCCGCTGAAGAAGGCGACTCGGGCCGTTGTCGCTCCCGTCGCCGGGATTTGCTCCGGACGTCGACGTCGCTCCGTCTTCGGTGGGACCGTCGGTAAAATCGTCTCCATCTTCTGGAGCTGGTCCGGGAACCAGTCGAGGATGCGGAGCTTGTGAGTGAGCGTCTGGACGCCAGACTGTTGATAGAAGCGGAGAAAGCCCGTCGCCGTCTCCATCTTCGCCTTATTCAAGAACAGCCCGTCAAAGACGACTTTTCGGACGAGCCGCTCGCGGACCGGCATTTGTCCCGTCGCACGTTTATGTTCGGTAATGGCGGCGCGTGCGTCCTCGAGCAAGACGCTATAGCGTACCCCGGCCGGACATGCCGGCTCACAGGCGAGACAACCGAGACATTCGTTGAGCGTCTTTTCGACGCCCTCATCCGGTTCAATCAATCCGTCGACGACACCTTTCATGATGGCGATGCGACCGCGCGGGGAGGCGGACTCGTCTTTCGAGCGGATATACGTCGGGCACGTCGGCAGGCAAAAGCCGCAACGCATGCAGCCGAGCATCTCTTCATAGTCGAGCTTCTCGGTCATGCGGGTGGCGAGTTCGGGCGTCTGCTTCATGATTTACCTCCTTGGACGATGCGTTTTTTCGCCGCTTTGGCGAACATCTTCTGCGGGTTCATGATGCCGTGCGGGTCGAAGGCGAGCTTGATGCCTTTCATGACGTCTATCCCGGCCGGACCGAGCTTCCATTCGAGATACGGTGCTTTCATCGCCCCGACCCCATGCTCGCCGGTGATCGTCCCGCCGAGGTCGAGTGCGGCGGCGAAAATATCGGCGAACGCCGCCTCGACACGTTCCATCTCCTCATGATTCCGGGCATCGGTCGCGACTGTCGGATGCAGGTTGCCGTCCCCGGCATGACCGAACGTGGCGATTTGAATGTCATACGCCCGTCCGATCGCTTCGATGCGCCGGACCATCTCGGCAATCTCGCTCCGTGGCACGGTCGCATCCTCTAAAATCGTCGTCGGGCTGAGCCTGGCGAGGGCGGACAAGGCGATGCGCCGGGCGTAGCGAAGCGTCTCGGCATGTGCCTCGTCTCGGGCCACTTCGACCGACAAGGCACCTTCTTCTAAACAGACAGCATGCATCGCTTCGATATCTTGTCGGACGACGTCACGCGGGCCGTCCTGTTCTAATAGAAGGAGAGCGCCGACGTCCGTCGGCAATCCGATGTTCGCGTACGCCTCGACGACCTCGATTGTCTTCTTGTCCATGAACTCGAGTGTCGCCGGGATGACGCGGTTCTCGATGATGCGGCTCACCGTTCGGGCCGCGCTGTCCAAGTCCTCGAAATAAGCGAGCATCGTCTGTTTTGTCTCGGGGAGCGGGATGAGCTTGAGCGTCGCTTGCGTAATGACGGCGAGTGTCCCTTCCGAGCCGACGAGGAGACGCGTCAAATCGTACCCGGCCACGTCCTTGGCGAGCTTGCCGCCCGTATGGAGGACATCCCCGTTCGGGAGCACCGCCTCGAGCGCGAGCACGTAATCGGCCGTCACACCGTATTTCAATCCGCGTAACCCACCTGAGTTCTCGCTGATGTTGCCGCCAATCGTCGAGATTTTCATCGAGCTCGGATCCGGCGGGTAGAACAGTCCTCTCGCCTCGACGGCTTGTGCCAAATGGGCGGTAATGCAGCCCGGTTCGACCGTCACTGTCAAATTCTTCTCATCAATCTCGACAATCTTGTCCATATGACGGAAGTCCATGACGACACCACCGGAAAGCGGCGTCGTGCCGCCGGCAAGATTTGTCGCCGATCCGCGTGGGACGACCGGGATCCGGTGTTCGTGGCACAGCCGCAACACGGCCTGCACGTCCTCGGTCGAGCGGGGGGCGACGATCGCGTCTGGCATCGCTTGATAGTTCGGCGTCGCGTCAAATGAATAGGCGAGTCGGGTCGTCGAGTCCGTGAAGACGACATCGGCGCCGATCTCCTCGCGTAGTTGGGTCATCCAATCCATTCTAGTTCCTCCTCACACGCATCAACATGCATTCGATGCGGGCGTCGGTTTCGAAAGTCACAAAATCGACACATTTTTAGATAGCGCTTACATCGTAATCGTAGCCATTCGAACTGGTATTGTCCACCCATTTCGGGTTGATAGGAAGGGCTTTCCAGGCGATTGACCGCTCGGAAAAGGCGGTGTGATATTCATCACTACAAATTCGTCAGAACCCCTCGACATGACAAAAAGATAATCGGTATACTGATACAGGACGATGTAAACGATTTCAAAATCGGGTCAACGTTTGTTTCAAAACCTTTTGTGAACGTAAGCCGTTTTGCATTGTAATTTCCAAAACGTGAAGGTATAACTGAACTATTCTTCATCTGATTCGTAATGTGAAATGTTATAAAGTCAACATTTTTATTTCACCGTTTCTTCATACTTTCTTAAAATTTGATGATTTTAATTTAGTTTGTGAACTGCGTAAAAGCCTTGATACGACTTGATTTAAAGCGCTTTTATAATTGTGAAATCAATTGACTTCTTATGCCATTTCCAGTACTCTGAACTTGTGTGACTTTTGATGGTCACGCGAGTGTGAATCCGATGGAGAAGATGCATGGCTTGGCAGCTCGAAAGGGGGATGGGGATGACGAAAAAAGACAATCGTTACCTATCTTATGCCTCGCTCGCCTCTCAAATCTCGACCGCGCTCGCTGGACCGATCGTCATCGGTTATCTCGTTGGCCAATACGGTGCGAGACGTGAAATTTGGGGCACGTTTGGTTGGAATGTGTCAGTGCTTCTCGGAATGGCTTTCGGGATCACGGCGCTAGTTCTCACCCTTCGAAGTTTACTGACAGGAGAGGACGAATGAACTTACAACAAGTGCAAGCAGACAGAAAAGCACAACAGCAGTTGATGAAACGCTATACGAAGTGGTTTATCGGATGGTTCGCCATTCTCCTCATCGGAGCGCTCATCGTCCCTATGTACAAACCGGTATTTCTCGGCTTGTTCTTAGGCGGGGTCGCCAGTCTCATCATTCTACATATGCAGAATCGAAGCGTCATTCGGATGTTTGACGTGATCGAACATGGACGACGCCCGAAGTCGCACGGGACTGTTTCAAGGATGGCAGTCGGTGCACTAGCCGTGATAGTCGGTCTCTTTTATGAGGATCGAGTATCGCTGATAGCGGTGGTAACTGGTCTAATCGCCGGCCACATCATACAATTTGGCGAGTTCACACTTGCCCAGCTCAGCAGGAAAAGAGGTGAATACTAATGGGTCATGAGTTTCCCACATATTCTCTACAACTCGGAGATTATACGTTATATGGGAGCTGGACGAACGTCATTACGGTGCTGATCGCATCACTACTCGTATTTACGTTTGCCGTTTGGGGAACGCGACGCTTGGCTATGAAGCCGACTGGTAAGCAGAACTTAATGGAATTCTTCGCAGAATTCACACGCGGGATTATCTCGAGTGCGATGGACTGGAAGACAGGTGGCCGTTTTATCGGGTTTGGAATGACGTTGATTTTGTTCATTCTCTTCTCAAACTTAATGGGTCTACCGTTTAACGTCATCTCTGGTCACTATCTATGGTTCAACTCACCGACGGCCGATCCTTACGTCACGTTGGCATTGTCGACACTCGTCGTTGCAATGTCGCACTATTACGGCGTGAAGCTACACGGTTTGAAGCACTACTCGGCGGAATTCGTGAAGCCGGTCTGGTTCTTATTGCCGATCAAGCTCATCGAGGAGTTCGCGAACACCTTGACGCTCGGTCTGCGTCTTTACGGTAACATCTTTGCCGGTGAAATCATGATTACCATCATCTTGGGACTCGCAATTACCGCAGAAGGGGCACTTAACCCGCTCGGTGCTGTGTTCGCAATTCTCCCAATGATTTTATGGCAAGGTTTCTCAATCTTTATCGGGGTTATCCAATCCTACATTTTCCTGACGCTTGCAATGGTGTATATCGGGCATAAAGCTTCTGCCGAGCATTAATTCGGGCAGGTCTCGCCAAAGCGTTGAACAAAAAAACTATTTACTTAACTTTTAGGAGGAATATACACAATGGAACAAATGAATCTTCTCGCAACAGCACTCGTTATCGGTCTTGGAGCACTCGCGGCTGGTATCGGTAACGGTCTCATCGTATACGGAACAGTACAAGGACAAGCACGTCAGCCAGAACTCAAAAACGAACTTCGTCAAACAATGTTCATCGGTATCGGTTTGGTTGAAGCCCTCCCGATCATCGGTGTGGCTGTCGGTTTCCTTCTCCTCAACTCTTGATTACGAGTTAACGAGAACAACGTAAGAGGGAGCGTGTCTCCCTCACTTATTTAGTCAAGAGGAGGGTATGCATGGATACGATGATGATTGCAGCTGGTGCTGGCGGCGAAGGCCTCCGCATCCTGGATATGATCTTTACACTTTTCACATTCCTCGTACTCTTGGCCCTGTTGAAGAAATTTGCTTGGGGACCACTCCTTGGAATGATGAGACAGCGTGAAGAGTATGTAGCGAACGAAATTGAGCTCGCCGAAAAGAGCCGCAAAGATGCGGAAACATATGTAGTCGAACAACGTGACGCGCTCAGCGCCGCACGTACAGAATCGAAAGAAATGCTTGATTCAAGCCGTCGTCAAGCAGAAGCGGAACAAGCACGCTTGGTGGAGCAGGCGCGTTTGGAAGCCGAACAAATCAAGATCGAGGCGGGTAAAGCGATCGAACGTGAGCGTGAGCTCGCGAAGCAATCGCTCCAGACCGAAGTCGTCACACAGGCGCTCTCGGCCGCACGCCACGTCCTTCAGTCAGACCTCAAAGGCGACGAAGCGAAACAACGTGCCCTCGTTACAGACTTCCTGTCTAAAGCGAAAGGTGCTAACTGATGAACACATCGTTAGCAAAACGCTATGCCAAAGCGCTCTTCGACTTAGCGCGGGAACAAGGCACGCTCGACCAAGTCGAAGCGGAAGTGCGTCTGCTCGATGAAGTGCTCCACGCGACTCCTGAACTCACGGATCTCTTAACGAATCCGGCGATCAGTGACAGCGAGCTTGCACAGCTTTTAACACATAGCTTTGGTGACATGACAGATATCGTGCTCAACACACTTCTCGTCATGGTCGAAAACGACCGTGCGAGCGAGGTTCGCGGCTTGTCGCGCTACGTCCTTGATTACATCAACGACTACCGTGGCATCGCCGAAGGGTTCGTCACGAGTGCTTACCCGTTGTCGGCAACAGAGTTGAAAGAAGTCGAACTCGTCTTCGGTCAGAAGATGAACAAGACGCTTCAATTGAAGAACGTCGTCGATGAAGACGTCATCGGTGGACTTCGTGTCCAGATCGGCTACACGACGTATGATGACACAATCGAAAACAAACTAACACGCCTCGAGCGTGAATTGTTGAATGCGTAAGAAATAGGGGTGAATTCAATGACGATTAAAGCTGAAGAAATCAGCGCCCTGCTAAAAGAGCGGATCGCTTCGTACGGTTCTGAAATCGAAGTCAGTGAGACAGGTACAGTCATTCAAGTAGGTGACGGTATCGCTCGTGCATACGGACTCGATAACGTTATGGCGGGGGAACTCGTAGAGTTCTCTAACGGCGTAATGGGCTTGGCGCAAAACTTAGAAGAAGGTAACGTCGGGATTATCATCCTTGGCGACTACAAAGGCATCAAAGAAGGCGACTCGGTAAAACGTACGGGCCGCATCATGGAAGTTCCAGTCGGTGAAGCGCTCCTCGGACGCGTCGTCAACCCGCTCGGACAACCAATCGACGGTCTCGGACCGATCGTGACGGACACATACAACCCGATCGAGCGTAAAGCTTACGGCGTTATGGCCCGTAAGTCAGTTCACGAACCGCTCCAAACTGGGATTAAGGCGATTGACGCCCTCGTACCAATCGGTCGCGGTCAGCGTGAGCTCATCATCGGTGACCGTCAAACTGGTAAGACTTCGATCGCAATCGACGCGATCATCAACCAAAAAGAAGAAAACATGGTCTGTATCTACGTCGCAATCGGTCAGAAAGAATCGACTGTCCGTGGCGTAGTTGAGACGCTCCGTCAAAACGGCGCCCTCGATTACACGATCGTTGTTTCGGCATCGGCTTCACAGCCAGCCCCACTTCTTTACCTCGCACCATTCGCTGGGGTATCGATGGGTGAGTACTTCATGGACCGCGGACAACACGTCCTCGTCGTGTATGATGACCTCTCGAAACAAGCGGCAGCTTATCGTGAGCTCTCGCTTCTTCTCCGTCGTCCTCCAGGCCGCGAAGCCTACCCAGGGGATGTCTTCTACCTCCACTCACGCCTTCTTGAGCGTGCGGCGAAGTTGAACGACGAACTCGGCGGCGGTTCATTGACAGCACTTCCGTTCATCGAGACACAAGCGTCGGATATCTCGGCTTACATCCCGACGAACGTAATCTCGATCACAGACGGTCAAATCTTCCTTCAGTCGGACCTCTTCTTCTCAGGGGTACGTCCTGCGATCAACGCCGGTCTCTCGGTATCGCGTGTTGGTGGTTCGGCTCAAGTGAAAGCGATGAAGAAAGTTGCGGGTACGCTCCGTCTTGACCTCGCGTCATACCGTGAGCTCGAAGCGTTCGCCCAGTTCGGGTCGGACCTCGACAAAGCGACACAAGCGAAGCTCAACCGTGGACAACGGACTGTTGAAGTCTTGAAACAAGACTTGAACGCACCGCTTTCGGTCGACAAGCAAGTAATCATCATCTACGCTCTCACGAAAGGTCATCTCGATGACGTCCCAGTCGAAGACATCCGTCGTTTCGAAAAAGAAATGAACGCATGGCTCGACCAAAACCGTGCGGACCTCTGCCGTGAAATCCGTCAAACAGGAAACCTTCCTGCTGACGAGGCGATGGTCGATGCACTTACGGAATTCAAAAAGACGTTCTCGCCATCGGTTTAATCCGGTGACGAGCGTCTATTAAGGTGGTGAATCGAAATGGCATCATTACGTGAGATCCAGATGCGGATCACCTCGACCCAAAGCACGAAGCAAATCACGAAAGCGATGAACATGGTGTCGGCCTCGAAATTGAACCGCGCTCAAGGGAGCAACGCCAACTTCAAGCCGTACATGACCAAGTTGCAGGAAGTCATCTCGTCGATTGCCGGCGGTACTTCAGGCGCAACACACCCGATGCTTCAAGTCCGTCCCGTTAAACGGACCGGCTATATCGTCATCACGTCAGACCGCGGACTTGCTGGTGGATACAACGCCAGCGTCCTTCGTGACGTGTATCGCGAGTTGAAAGCCAAACACGGTTCAACAGACGAATACCGTCTGTACGTGATCGGGAAGGTCGGCGTTCAGTTCTTCAAGGCCCGTAACATTCCGGTGTACAGTGCCATGACAGGACTCAACGACCAGCCATCATTCGTTGAAGTCGCAGAGATCGTCAAACAGACGGTCGGCGCGTTCAGTGAAGGCGAGATCGATGAATTGAAGCTTTGCTACAACTCATTCATCTCTGTCATCAGCCAAGAAGTGAAGATCGATCGATTGCTTCCGCTTGGGAATATCGAACAGACCGCATCTAATGTGATGTATGAATACGAACCAGAAGAAGAAACGATCTTAGCAGCGCTTCTTCCGCGTTACGCGGAAGGACTCATCTACGGCGCGCTCCTCGATGCGAAAGTATCGGAGCACGCGGCTCGGATGACGGCGATGTCGAACGCGACGGACAACGCGGATGAACTTATCCGTGGACTCAAGCTCAAGTTCAACCGCGCGCGTCAAGCGGCGATCACACAAGAAATCACAGAGATTGTCGGAGGTGCGGCTGCGCTTGAATAAGCGCACGCCCTCTAGATTGTAGGAGGCTAACACGATGAACGAATACGGCATGAAAGGCCGCGTAGTCGCAGTCATGGGCCCAGTTATCGACGTTAAGTTCGACAACCACTTACCGAACATCTACAACGCCCTCAAAGTCACGCATGTGGCTGAATCGGCGCAAGATGTCAGTGTCGACTTGACGCTCGAGGTGGCGATTCACCTTGGGGATGACACGGTCCGTACGATTGCGATGGACTCAACGGACGGCGTTCGCCGCGGCATGGAAGTACTTGACTTAGGTTCACCGATTTCAGTACCGGTCGGAGAAGAGACGCTCGGTCGTGTCTTCAACGTACTTGGTAACCCGATTGACGATAAAGAAGTATCACCGACTGTCCGTCGGTCACCGATCCACCGTCTCGCACCGACGTTCGATGAGTTGTCGACAAAAGTTGAGATCTTGGAAACAGGGATCAAAGTCGTCGACCTTCTCGCACCTTACATCAAAGGTGGTAAAATCGGCCTCTTCGGTGGTGCCGGTGTAGGTAAAACCGTTCTCATCCAGGAACTTATCAACAACATCGCGCAAGAGCACAGCGGGATTTCTGTATTCGCAGGAGTCGGCGAGCGTACGCGTGAAGGAAATGACTTGTTCCACGAGATGACGGACTCAGGCGTTATCAAGCAAACGGCGATGGTCTTCGGTCAGATGAACGAGCCGCCGGGCGCGCGTCTTCGCGTAGCCTTGACGGGTCTTACAATGGCAGAATACTTCCGCGATGAGCAAGGACAAGACGTTCTTCTCTTCGTCGATAACATTTTCCGTTTCACACAGGCAGGTTCGGAAGTATCGGCCCTTCTCGGTCGGATGCCATCTGCCGTAGGTTACCAGCCGACACTCGCGACGGAAATGGGTATGCTTCAAGAGCGGATCACGTCAACAGCTAAAGGATCGGTTACATCGATTCAAGCCGTATACGTACCAGCCGATGACTATACTGACCCGGCTCCAGCGACAACGTTCGCTCACCTTGATGCAACGACTAACTTGGAGCGTCGTCTTTCGGAGATGGGGATTTACCCAGCCGTTGACCCGCTCGCATCGACTTCACGTGCCCTCTCGCCTGACATCGTCGGACCAGAGCACTACGAAGTAGCCCGTAACGTCCAGCAGACGCTTCAACGTTACAAAGAGCTTCAAGATATCATCGCAATCCTCGGTATGGACGAGTTGTCTGAAGACGATAAGCTCACGGTTCACCGTGCACGTCGTATTCAGTTCTTCTTGTCACAAAACTTCCACGTGGCTGAGCAGTTCACAGGCCAAAAAGGTTCGTACGTACCAGTTAAAGAGACAGTCCGCGGCTTCAAAGAGATCCTCGATGGTAAACACGATGATCTTCCAGAAGATGCATTCCGTCTCGTTGGTCCAATCGAAGACGTCATCGAAAAAGCGAAGACGTTGGTCTAAGACCTACACGGAAGGGGGAAACTAGACGATGAATACTCTTCACGTCAACGTCGTCACCCCGGATGGTGCAGCCTATGAGGGCGAGGCACGGATGGTCGTCGCAAAATCGGTGACTGGTGAACTCGGTATCTTACCGAAACACATCCCGATGGTGACACCGCTCGACATCTCAGTTCTCAAACTGCGCCACGAAGATGGTGGACGCACGCTGATCGCACTCAGCGGCGGTTTCATGGAAGTTCGTCCCGACACGGTGACGATCTTAGCTGAAACAGCCGAAATGGCGGATAAAATCGACTACGACCGCGCTTCTGCGGCGAAAGTTCGTGCCGAGCGTCGTCTCCAAGACACGAAGCTCTCGGACCTCGAATTCCGTCGCGCGGAGCTCGCGCTCAAAAAAGCGATCAACCGCTTGAGCATTCGCGATATCAAAGAATGACCAACATCTCTCCTGCAGCCGCAGGGGAGATTTTTTTGTGTCTAGACCGAATGGATTACGTTCCTTCTATATATATAGGTCAAAAGCATCAGAAGTTTCACGCCCAAATAGTGGAAGGGAGGGGCGCCTTATCCGATAATATAGGTGGGAACTACGGTAAAGGAGCTAAAGGGAATGAAAGTTTATGTTGCGCGCCAACCGATCTTTGATCAGAAATTACGCGTCTGTGGCTATGAACTGTTATATCGCCGCAGCGAGAAAAATATATTTGAACACGTCGATGACGCACTCGCGACCGCCGACGTGATTCATAACGCCTATCTCGTCTTCAACTTTCGGGAGTTGACGGAAGGGACGCGGGCGTTCATCAACTTTCCGCAAAATTTGATTGAGAGCGAAGTGCCGGCTTTGTTGCCACGACAGACACTCGTCGTCGAAGTGCTCGAACACGTCGAGCCGACAGAGAAAGTGTTGGCCGCTTTGCGCTCCTTGCGCCGGAAAGGTTATACGATCGCCCTCGACGACTTCGTGTTCGAAGAGAAGTATCGACCGCTCATCGGGCTCGCCGATATCATTAAAATCGATTATCAAGCAACGCCGATCGACCAACAGAAGCGGTTGATCGATGCGCTCGGGCATCGCGTCGAATTTTTAGCGGAAAAGATTGAGACGCCGTTTGAATATGAGATCGCCAAAAAACTCGGCTATCACATGTTCCAAGGCTATTTCTTCAGCCGGCCGACGGTCGTCCACGGTGCCGAGGTTCATCCGCTCCGGCATACGCTCGTCGAAGTGTTGAAAGAGCTCGACAAGCCAGAGCCGAACTTCCGCCGCATCGCGAGCCAAATCGAACGCAGTGTGGATTTGTCGTATAAGATGTTGCGTTCGGTCAACACGGTCTATCAGAAAGGTCGTCATACGATTCAATCGATTGAGCAGGCCGTCGCACGAATCGGTCTCGATGAGATGCGACGCTGGTCGTACTTGATGCTGCTTCGGGAGCTGCAGACGTCCGAATCGAAAGAATTGATTAAACAGAGTGTGATCCGGGGCAAGATGATGGAGCTGATCGCTGCCGAGACGTTGCCGCAAGTGACGGCGTTCGATGCGTTCATCACCGGGATTTTCTCGTCGCTCGATGTGATTTTGGATGAGGAGATGCAGACGCTCGTCTCGGAGTTGCCGGTCGAACCAATCGTCAAGGCAGCGCTCCTCGGAGAAGACAACGAGTTGCGGGGTTTACTCGACACGGTCCTCGCCTACGAGCAGTTGACCGTGCCTGTCGAGGAGACAGCGCCTGACTTGTCACGTTACTATGTCGAGGCGATTCGATGGAGCCAAACCTATGATGGCGAAGTGAATAATGTTTGAAATGTTGAAGGGACGTCAATTACTGTACTAAGGCCATGCGCCGATTGACGTTCCTTTTTGTATGCGGTTTATGGAGAGAAAGCGAGTTGATCGGATGAACCCATTCCACCACTCACTTAAACGCTAAGTCTTTTTTTCTCTGACGTGACATGCTATGATTAAAAATGGTACGAATTTTTGAAAAGAGGGGAATCGTCGATGTTGAACACCGTGTTATCGCTCGTCATTTACGTCGTAGCGATCTACGTCGCTTGGTGGGCACTCATGCCGGTCAAATGGGACCGCTTGCTCAATCAAGTGAGGAGTCCGCAAGCAGCAGTCTTGCGTGTCCTCGTGGCCGTCGTCTTCGGTTCACTGATCGCCCAGTTCTTTTTGGAGTATATCCGATTGGCCCAGGCGCTCGCACCATTACAGTAGGCAGGGAAACGATTACTAAACTGTAATCCTGCTGTAACGTTTCTTATATGTTTATCGTGTAGGATAAATTCGTCTGACATGACGAATTTTTCATCAGAATTTCATGAGTGCTTTTATTATTATTTTTCTCTCTGATGAAGCGTCACGTGTTACAAACCATCGTAGTAATCGACATAACCACATCCGGTAGCGGATATCGACGTATAAAACAAAAAAACAACGAAGTTGGAGGACAAAGAGAGATATGAAGGATTTGATTGTAGTCCGTGGAGGACGTAAATTGTCAGGTACTGTGCGTGTTGAAGGAGCTAAAAACGCCGTACTCAAAACATTGGTTGCCACTCTTTTAGCAAGCGAAGGAAAGTCGGTACTTCAAAACGTGCCACGCCTCGCTGATGTGTACACGATTAACAAAGTACTTCGCCACCTCGGTGCAGAGGTTGCGTTTGACGAAGCGAATAACGAAGTCACTGTCGATGCGTCGGGCACAATCAAAGACGAGGCGCCGCTTGAGTACGTCCGCAAGATGCGTGCCTCGATCCTTGTCATGGGTCCTCTCCTTGCTCGTCTTGGGCATGCGCGTGTCGCAATGCCAGGCGGTTGCTCGATCGGGTCACGTCCGATTGACCTCCACTTAAAAGGCTTCGAGGCAATGGGCGCGAAGACGGTCATCGGCAACGGTTTCGTCGAAGCTTCGGTCGACGGTCGCTTGAAAGGTGCGAAGATCTACTTGGACTTCCCATCTGTCGGCGCGACAGAGAACATCATGATGGCGGCAGTCCTTGCTGAAGGAACAACGGTCATCGAAAACGTCGCCAAAGAACCTGAAATCGTCGACCTTGCCAACTTCTTGAACGGTATGGGCGCACACGTCCGCGGTGCCGGTACAGAAACGATTCGAATCGAAGGCGTGGAGAAACTCCATGGTGCCGAGCATTCAATCATCCCTGACCGCATCGAAGCCGGTACGTTCCTCGTTGCTGGAGCGATCACAGGTGGCGACATCGAAGTCATCGGCGCTGAGCGCGAGCACCTTCGCCCACTCATCTCGAAGATGGAAGAAATGGGCGTCAAGTTCGAGGATACGTCAGAAGGCATGCGTGTCATCGCACCGGATGTGTTGAAGCCGGTCGACGTGAAGACGATGCCACACCCTGGTTTCCCGACTGACATCCAAGCACAAATGATGGCGCTCGTCTTGAAAGCTGGCGGCACATCGGTCATCACCGAAACAGTGTTCGAGAACCGCTTCATGCACGTCGAAGAATTCCGCCGCATGAACGCAGACATTAAAATCGAAGGACGCTCGGCAATCATCAAAGGCGGCGTTCGCCTCCAAGGTGCTGAAGTCGTCTCGACTGACCTTCGTGCCGGAGCAGCCCTCGTCCTCGCGGGACTCATCGCGGACGAAGAGACACGCGTTGGCGATCTCTACCACATCGACCGTGGCTACGTCGACTTCCACAAGAAATTGCAAGCGCTTGGTGCTGATATCGAGCGGATTCAAGGGAACGTCGAAGTTGCCGAAGAAATGGTCAAGAACTAATTAATAGACTCATAGGAGCGAGGAGAGACTCTTCTCGCTCTTTTCAATGAAGTAACGAACGGAGGAACCTACACACCATGTTTTCAAAAGATATCGGGATTGATTTAGGAACAGCAAACGTCGTCATCCACGTCAAAGGTCGAGGCATCGTCCTCGACGAGCCATCCGTCGTTGCTATCAAGCGTTCGACAGGGAAAGTACTCGCTGTCGGAACGGAAGCGTATCAGATGGTCGGACGTACGCCAGGTGACATCGTCGCCATCCGTCCACTCCGTGATGGGGTCATCGCTGACTTCGCGACAACCGAAGAGATGCTTCGCCATTTCGTCGAGAAGATCCAAGTCCGCGGTTTCTTTGGCGGCATCCGCATGCTCATCTGTACACCGGCAAACGTGACACCGGTTGAAGCGAAAGCGATCCGTGAGGCGGCCGAGAAGGCCGGCGCGAAAGAAGTCTTCCTCGCCGTAGAACCGAAGGCAGCAGCGGTCGGTTCGGGCATGGACATCTGGAAGCCGGTCGGCCATATGATCGTCGACATCGGTGGCGGGACGACAGACGTTGCCATCCTCTCGATGGGCGATATCGTCTGCGGTGAAACGATTAAAATCGCCGGGGACCGTTTCGATACGGACATCCTCCGCGCCATCAAGGACAAGCATAAGCTCGTCATCGGTGAGCGGACGGCCGAGCAAATCAAGAAAGAGATTGCGACGGTCTTCCCAGGGGGACGTAACGAGACGATGGATATTCGCGGTCGTGACATGGTGCGTGGGCTTCCGCGTACGGTAACGATTACGTCGGAAGAACTCCGTGAAGCGATGGCCGAATCGGCGAATGAAATCGTCGAAGCGACGAAGCGCGTCCTCGAACAGACGCCTCCGGAACTTGCGGCCGATATCATCGACCGCGGCATCATCATGACAGGTGGCGGCTCGCTCCTCCACGGCATCGACCAGCTCGTGGCCGAGCGTGTCGGGTTGCCCGTCATGATCGCCGAAGAGCCGACGCTCAGCGTCGCACACGGCACGGGCATCATGCTCGAGCATTTAGATCGTTTGAAGTAATACGAGATAGAGGTACGACGTCTGCAGGCGTCGTGCCTTTTTTTGCGTTCAAGACTGTCCGAATTTCCTGTAAATGGATAGACTAAAGGGGGAGGGGTGCAGATGAATCCATTGATTGAGCGATTGACGGCGAAAGGGGTCGAGGTCACAGAGGTTGAAGAACGGGGCCAAGAAGCGCGTCAGACATGGGTGGCACACTTCATACGACCAGAACAGCCGACACGGCTTTCTCCTTATTTGTGGGAGGATATCGTGGCAAGGACTGACAGCTGTCTCGTCGGAACGGCTGCTGATCACGCGTTCGAACGGGCCGGAAAGTGGAAAGCGATCCTCTTTTTTCAACACTCGAACGATGTGCTCGAGCTCGATTTGACGCAAGCAAAACCACTCACTAGGAGAGACTTGATTGTCGAGACCATGGACTACGCGGATATCTATATCGTCGACCCGGCTTATACGTGGACGTATGTCATCCCGCACGAAGCGGACTGGGGACCGTATTTTCTCACCAATTAAGGAGTAAAGGGGATGATTGAATGACACGACCACTCACACTCATTACCGGTGTCAGCCGGACGCAAGGCATCGGGGCGGCCATCGCGCGAAAACTGGCTATGGCAGGCCACGACTTGTATATGACGCACTGGAGCCCGTTTGACGGCACGGAAGGCGTCGGAGCGGAACCCGACTTCATCGACGGCTTTGTCGACGAATTACGGGCCTCAGGCGCCCGCGTCGCACACGAGGCGTATGATTTGTCGTCTGGAGACGCAGAAGGGCTGCTCGACCGCGTCGAAGCGGCGCTCGGTACTCCGAGCCGTCTCATTAACAACGCGACGTATGAGCGGCACGTGAGTGTCGATACGTTCTCGACCGAGACGCTCCGTCGCCATTATCTCGTCAATAACGAAGGAACGCTCGGCCTGACGTTCGCCTTCATCGAGCGATACAAACGAGCGGGGCATACGGACGGACGCATCTTGTTCATGGTGTCCGGGGGCGCGGATGCGTCCAACCTGGCCTATATCGCCACGAAAGGCATGCTGATCGCCATCACGCCGGCACTGGCCAATGGGGTCGGGCAGTACGGAATCTCTGTGAACGCGCTCGACCCGGGTCCGACCGATTCGGGTTGGATTGATGACGCGCTCCGTGAGCAGCTCGTACCGCTATTCCCGCATAGACGCGTCGGCACACCTGAGGACACGGCCCGCTATATCGCGTTCCTCATGGGGCCGGACGGGGCGTGGGTCAACGGACAACATCTTCACGTCGATGGCGGCTTCGTCGGCCGTTAAAAAGAGCTTGTCCCATAGGTCGGGACAAGCTCGGGTTGTGAACGAACCGATTCGCCAAACAGCGAGTTGGTTCGTTTTGAATGGGGGCGACGATGTATAGTTGCCGTCTCTTGTGTTCAATGATCGTTATGTGAATGAAGAGCGATAGACATGAAAAACGGCCGCCTGAAGGCGACCGTTCGCGTTGCTCGTCAAAGGCGCCCCGACTCCGACAGGAAAACAATCCGACGGAGACCCAGCAGCGACGTGAGTCGCGATGCGGCTCCGGGATTGCCTGCGGAAAGCGTGGGCGCCGAAAGGATGAGCGTATAAGATGATGTTGGTCGACAAGCTCTTTTTCAATGCCACGTATAGTCTTTGTCGACGAAGAGACGGGCGTTCAAATCTGCTTGTGGGAACGGTTTGTGCTTCGCGTCCAGCCAATCATGGTAATCGCATAGACAGACGTCGTCCAAGTGAAGCGAGTAGCCGTTATTGATCGTCTGGACCGAGATGCTCAAATCGTACTCGGCGAGCGTCTTCTTCAACCGATAGACGAGATTATAGACGTTGTGGAGCGCACGTTGCGGCTCGTCGATGTCCGGGTACAGCGTCTCGGCGATCAGCCACTTGTTGACGACTTTATCGCGATGGTAAATCAAGTAGGCGAACAGCTCCTCGGTCTTCTGTGTCGGCCATTTGACGAGGTCGCCGTCTTGCGTCTTGACCGAGAAGTGGTCGAGACATTGAATCGTACACGTCCGGTGATGCTCGATTGATAGTGTCTCCGCGTATCGCTTCGAGACGCGTGGAATCAAATCGTGAATCATCTGTTCGGTAATCGGCTTGAGCAGATAGTGCGTCGCCTGCAGGTTGAACGCATCGACCGCGTATTGGCTGTGCGCCGTCGTGAAGACGACTTGTGTCGTCTCGGGAAGGCGCTTGGCGAAATCGAGGCCGTTCATTTGGGGCATCTCGATATCGAGGAAGACAAGATCGACTTCCTGGTTTGCTAAAAATTCAAGCGCTTGGAACGGATCGTGGAACGACCCCATCCATTTCAAATTCGGTTCGGCTTGGATGAGGCGCTCCATCATCTTTAAAATATGGTGTTCATCTTCAATCAAAATCGTGCGCATGTTGCTCGTTCATCCTCTCTCGTTTTGGGAGTCGGATATGCACATGCGTGCCGACTCCTGGTTCAGAATTTAATTTAAATGTGGCGCCAGGCAAGAAGTCGATCCGATTCTTGACGTTCGAGATGCCGATTCCAGTCGATCGTCTCACGTGCGGACTCGGGTTGAAGCCAATCCCGTTGTCGGCAATCCGGATATCGATCGCATCATCTGAGGACTGGATCGACAACATGAGCCGTTTGATGCCTGATTGTTTCATCAACCCATGCTGGACCGCGTTCTCGACGAGCGGTTGCAATAACAGCGGTGGAATCGAGGCGTTGAGGACGGATTCGTCGATATCTTTCGTGATGGTGAACGCATCATTGAAACGAGTCTGCTCAATCATCAAATACGAGTCGATGACGTCGAGTTCTTGCTTGAGCGAGATGTCGTTCTCGGTGCGCCCGTTCTCGAAGATGAAGCGGACATATGTGCTCAAATGACTGAGCAAACGTGCCGCCTCGGTCGGTGCCGTGTAACAGAGGGCGATGACGTTACCGAACGTGTTATACAAGAAGTGCGGTTTGATTTGCGCGTTGAAGAACGAAATCTCACTTTGGTTGGCGAACGTCTGCACCTCACGCTTTTGCCGTTTATCCGTCGACAAGTGAATCGGGAGCAACGTGAACATGAGCAGGAAGTAAATGAGCGACATGACGCTCGTATACAGTTCTTGGTTCGGGTGGTCAATCAGAACGTTGATCAACTGGCCGACATAGCCGATGATGAGTGAAATCGTGAACACGAGAAATTCGAACGGATAGCCGTCGTTTTTTCGTTCGAACAGCCAATTGATGTTCAGCCCGGTCCAGAAGAACGTGATGAACAAGACATACACCCAAGGGAATTGGTCGAACGTCGCGTGCGCACCTTCTGGCAGCACCAAGGCAATCAGACTGAACGCATAGAACGGGTAGGACGCGTACTTCAAAAAGTGTCGAAACGGGACGCGTTCGAGACGTAACGCAAAGTTGATTAACATCGCGACACTCAGTAATGCCGTAATCAAATTTAATTTATGGGCCAAAACGTAAGACATCATAGGGACGATTTCGAATACGATCATTTGATCATTCGTCATAAGCGAAACGCTGACGAGGAAAAAGAAAGCAGCCCCATATAAATAGAGCGATTCCTTACGATGGAACAGCCAAACGATTGCGTAGAATGAAAAAATGAGGAGCGAGATGAGGATAATCACGAACTCATAACTGAAGTATTGATTATGATAGGTCATCATATTGCTCGTTGGACCGATGAGCAGGCTATCGGAAATTCCAGTCGAGAGCTCATTCGTCTCAGCCGTTTGAATCGTCAGACGGAACGTCGGGGTATGCGTATCCAGAAGAACGAGGTAGGCATGCCGAAGGTCTTCATCTGTCGATGCGTAGACGGGTGAAACAGCTTCTCCATCAATGAGAAGGTTGACATGTGGGTGGTTACGCGGCACACGCAAAGCGTATTGTCCGGGAGGTAGTGAAATGTCAGCTTCATAAGTAGCCATCTTGTGTGGTGTCACATGCGGGAGTTGTCGATAAGACTCGCGGTCGACTCGCTCGAGCAGGCTCGATTGAAAGCGCCACGTTCCATCGAGACGCATGAGTTGTTCGGTCACACGAGAATCGGTCAAATCGGCCGTTCCTTGTGTGACGGTGACTGAATCGTCGATCGTCTGTCCGCGCGTCAAGGCGAAGCCGCCAACGAGCGCGAAGAAGACCATCAACACGACCAGCCCAATCGGTTTAGGGGTCATCTGCATATTCCCTTCGTGGTTTGTGAGTTTCTTGTGAGAAACGAACGATATACTGACACTAATCGTTCACATATTAACGTGACGAATGTTTTCTTATCGTACACGAAACTGACTTTTTTGAATAGCCGAACATACTGACCTATCCAATCCGATCAATTCCCGATATGAAAGAAGGCCACATATGAAACGCTGGATCGAACAACGAATTAGCCGCCAAGTCCTCACTGTGTTTTATGTATTGATCGCCTTAATCACATTGACGTCACTCGGCACATACTTTTATACCCAACAGGCGATCCGCGAAACGACAGTCGAGCTCGAACGGATCAGTGAACAACGATCGCGGGCGACCGATTTGTTTGAGACATGGCAGTCGATGCAATACGAGATGCGCGGTCACGTCTTGCTCGGAGAAGACGCGTTGCTAGCGGAAGTCAAGCAAGCCCAAGACCGAATCGACGACCAGACGAGCTGGTTCGAACAAAACGCTGCGACGAACGAAGAGACGACGTTCGCGGAAGAGGCACGCCTATTGTTCACAATCTATACATCTCGCGTCATGCCCGGACTTGAGCGTTACGTTGTCGCCAAAGCAAACGGAGAGGTCGATGAGCCGTTCTTACAGATGGCGACTGTCGGCCAACTCATGCCGAGCAACGCATCATCGAATCAGACGCGATTCAAATTGAATTCAAATAGTGCGGCCGATATGAGCGCGAGCATCGTCGATATGGAATCGGTGTTCACGGACTATCGGTCTGAGCTCGATTATCAAGAGACGGGCCTGCGTGAGCAACTATCCGAACAGCTCGCGAAAGCCCAATGGATGTGGCTGCTCATTCTACTCGGAGCTTTGTTTGTTCTGTTCATCAGCTTGCAACCGTATATCGTACGCTTAACGAGACAGCTCGAGGCGCTCATCACGAACAGTGAACGGCTCGCGGTCGACCCGCACGCCACGCTCATTCCAATCAAACCGCTCCAAAACGAGGTCGGTCAACTGTCGAAATCATTCACGGAGATGTCGAGCTCGTTGATTCACCAGCACGACGAACTCGAGAAAGAGCGCGAGAAGACGGCCCGGATTCTCCATACGATGCGCGACGCGATCGTCTTTGTCGAGGTGGACACAAATCAACGCTTCGCCAACGAGGCGCTGTTCGAACTGTATGAGCAACCGTTCCCGTTCGGCGACCGTCAGAGCCTGTATCCGATTGACGCGTTTTACGAGCCGTTCATGGACCAAATCGATGATCAGGACGATCTCAATCGCTTCACACACCGGGCGAAAAACTGTGGGATCTTCGATGAAACGTTTACGTATTCGATGCAAGGGGGAAGACGTATCATACGGATGTACGCCGAACCGATTGAACTGCAGGACGAACGTTTCGGCGTGATGTTTGTGTCACGGGACATTACGAAAGAGATTGAGATTGACCGCTTGAAGACGGAACTCGTCGCGACGGTGTCTCATGAACTTCGGACCCCGCTCACATCGATTCTCGGTTTTACCGAACTGCTTGAACATCGTCACGTCGACGAAGAGAAGCGGAAACGCTACTTGAGCATGATACACAGTGAGACGACCCGGCTCGAGCGGCTCGTCAGCAACTTGCTCGATGTTCAGAAGATGGAGGCCGGTAAAGCGGAGCAAGACTTCAAAGTCGAGAGTTTGTTCGAACTGTTGTCGGACGTTCTTGAGATTCATGCCGGATCGACCGAGTTGCATGCGTTCCATTTCGATTGTGATGAAACGCTCCGTGTCTCAGGAGACCCGGCGCAACTGCGCCAAGTGTTCTCAAATATCTTGAACAACGCCATTAAATATTCACCCGACGGCGGCAATATCGCCGTCAACGTCTCGTGCGAGGACGATGTCATCCGGATCGCCATCGAAGACGAAGGCATGGGTGTGGCACCCGCAGATGCCGAACGACTGTTTGATAAGTTTTACCGTGTCCAGAACGAGCAGAGTCGCAATATTGGAGGCACCGGCCTCGGACTCGCGATCTGTAAAGAGATCATCGAATCGCACGGCGGGACAATCAGTGTCCGTTCGGAACTTGGGAACGGGACGACGATGATGGTCGAACTCCCGATCGTCGCTTGATGCAAAACCACTTCATCATCGTGAAGTGGTTTTTTTAGTTTTTTTCAAAAAACGGTGAATGAAACATTCATTTGGTACGATATACAGAGTGAAGACTTTGAACGATGAAAGGAAGACGACCATGCTACGCGGATTATATACGGCGGCGGGCGCGATGAACGCGCTCCAGCGCCAACAAGAGATTTTGAGCAATAACCTCGGTAACGTCCGGACACCAGGATTCAAGGCGTCCAACGGCGTCGTTCGCTCGTTCCCGGAAATGTTGCTCGCCCAAGTGAGCCACCCTGGGAATGCGCGCTCACGCGTCCAAGGTGAAGTTGGCACGTTATCGACAGGTGTCTACCTTCAAGAGACGATGCCTCGATTCTCGAGCGGGAGCATCTCGGAGACGGGCAGCCCGACCGACGTATATATGAAGGTGCCGGCTGACGCGACGGGTGCCGCCATGTTCGCCGTCGAACAGAACGGCGAGGCGCTCTATACGACGAATGGACGGTTCGCGGTCGACGAGGAGCGTTTTTTACGCTCGGCGGATGGCGGATATATCCTCTCTGACGCAGGCGAGCGCATCCAGCTGCCATCAAGTGAGTTCACATTGTCAGGCGACGGACAAATCACGTCGCTCGGCGAGAATGTGGCGACACTCGGTGCCGTCCAAGTTAATGACTTAGCGACGCTCGAACAGGTCGGGAACGATTACCGGGTCAACGGAGACGCACCGCCAGCAGCGAACGTCCAATTCCAACAAGGATTCATCGAAGAGGCGAACGTCGACCTCGATCGGACGATGGCCGATTTGATGACGACGTACCGTCAGTTCGAGGCGAACCAAAAAGTCGTCCAAGCGTATGACAAGAGTGCCGAGCGGGCCATTGAGATCGCTCGGATTCGTTAAGGAGGAAGCCCATGCAATCGATCTATAACTCGGTCTCGTCGCTCACCCAGCTTCAGCGTCAACTTGACGTGACGGGCCATAACATCGCCAACGTCGACACGGCCGGCTATAAGCGGGAACAGACCCACTTCGCCTCGCTCTTGTCGCAGGCGTACGACAATCAACCGCGTGCCGAGCTTGAAGTCGGACGTGACACCCCGAATGGGATTCGCATCGGCGTTGGCGGCCACGTCGCTGACATCAGTCAACAGTTCAATATCGGCCAAATCCGGAAGACGGACCGTGGCCTTGATGTGTTCTTGAAAGCGAGCCGCCAGTTCTTCGCCGTCGAGACAGAGAACGGTGTCGGATTGACCCGGAGCGGGAACATGCAGCTGTCGGTCGGTGATACGACGACGCTCGTCGACGTGAACGGGAATGCCCTCCTTGGTGCGGACGGCAATCCGATCGTCATGCCGAACGAGGCGACGGCGCACCGCGTCCGTCAAGACGGGATGGTCGTCGCCAGCGTGAACGGGGTCGAGCAAGAGTTCGGCCGTCTCGATATCGTCGAGGTGCGTAACACGTCGGCGCTCCGCCAACTCGGTGACAACGTCTATGCTGCCGACTTGGCGGTGGACGTCGATCGTCCGCTCGGCAATCTGTTGATTGAAGGCACGCTCGAATCGTCGAACGTCGATTTGACGAAAGAGATGACCGACATGACGATCACACAGCGCGCGTATCAGATGAATTCACGGGCGTTGTCGATGAGTGATCAGATGATGGGACTCGTCACGTCACTCCGTTAATCACAGACCGTTCTTCCTCGGAAGGGCGGTTTTTGTTTTATAGAATTTCGAGTACACTAGAACAAAAGCGGTTGAAGCGATGCGAGGGAGAAAGATATCGACATGGAGAAATCACGTCTTACGATTACAGACATTGCCGAGCAGGCGGGAGTGGCCAAAAGTACAGTTTCTCGTTATTTAAACGGTGGACAAGTCAGTAAGAAGACAAAAGCAAAAATAAAACAAGTCATCGATGCGACTAATTATGAACCGAACACGTTTGCCCAAAGTTTGAAAGCAAAACGGACTCGGATGATTGGCGTCGTCGCTCCGACACTAGATTCTCTTGTCACATCCGCTGTGTTGATGGCGATTGAACGAGAGTTGAAACGACAAGGCTATTTCATGCTGATTGTAAGCACATCAAAGCAAATTGAGGAAGAAATCGAGGCGTTGGAACAATTGGCCCGTCAAAAAGTAGACGGGGTTATTTTGATTTCAACCCAAATCACCGCAGAGTTGGATGAGATGATTGCTTCGATTGATATCCCGGTGCTGATTGTGGGACAAGAAAGTTCGAGATGGAGTTCTATTGTGAACGATGACTACGAGGCGGGCTATCATATCGGTCGGTATGTCGCCGAAAGCGGTCATCGTGAGGTAGTTTATTTGGGGGTCAGTGAGGAGGATCAAGCGGTCGGCCAAAAACGAAAAGCGGGCGTGATTGAAGGATTGATGACAAAAGATGTCGCTATCCGATCATACGTCACCGATTTTACATACGAAGCTGCCTATGAGCTGTGTCAATCGCTTCTGGTCCACGATTCTTTCACGGCCGTGGTATGTGCTACTGACAACATTGCTTACGGGGTGATTCGGGCCATGCATGAAGCGGGACGATCCATCCCGAATGACTTATCCGTCACCGGATTCGGAGGCTATTACTTCTCTGAGATTTTGAATCCGCCTTTGACGACGATTCGTTATCGAAACGAGGAAGTAGGGAATCGGGCGGCTCAAGCAATGATCCGTTTGGCCTGTGGGCAAGATGTCCCGCATCTTCAAATGAGTGGATTTGATTTCATACCCGGGGCAAGCGTGAAACAAAATAAAAAAAGCTGATAACGTTTTCATTTCTCTCTTGCAAAATGAGAAGCGAAAGGATAATATAAATAACAGGAACCGGTTCCAGTTCGAAATCACGAATTGGAACCTTATTCTCGGCTAATACCGGAACCGGTTCCTGTTTTCTGATAGTTAATGAACTTATTAGAGGAGGATTAAGAATGAACGAATTAAAGTATACCCCGATGATCGGTCGATTGATTGAACTGTTGGGCGGTAAGAAAAACATTCAAGCTGCGGCCCATTGTGCGACGCGCCTTCGAATCGTGATGAAAGATGACTCGCTCGCGGATTTAAAAGCGATTGATGAACTTCCTCATGTGAAAGGATCTTTCATGGCCGGTGATCAGCTTCAAATCATTTACGGGGCAGGAACGGTGAATGATGTCTATCGTGAATTTTGTCGAGAAGCAGGGATTGAGTCGATGTCACTCGGTGACGTGA
Source organism: Exiguobacterium sp. s7 (assembly GCF_018618195.1). Lineage (NCBI taxonomy): Bacteria > Bacillati > Bacillota > Bacilli > Caryophanales > Exiguobacterium > Exiguobacterium sp. s7. The sequence continues at coordinate 104,771 of NZ_JACSLO010000004.1, forward strand.
AACAAGAGTCTGCGAAAAAACAAAATCCGTTCCAACGAGGCATCAAAGCATTGTCAGACGTATTCGTCGATATCATTCCTGGCCTGCTCGCGGCTGCCTTGCTTATGGGGTTGACAGGGCTCATGAGTCAACAAGGTATATTCGGTGAACGGTCGATCATCGAGATGTATCCGGGCATAGCCGGGTTCAACCGCTTTGTCTCGATCATGTCTACTGGAATTTTCACGATTTTACCCCTGTTGGTCGTATATTCGGCGACGAAACGATTTGGCGGTAATCCTGTTTTAGGATTGGTGCTTGGGGCAATCATGTTACATCCGGACTTAGCGAACGCTTACTTGGTCGGGAATGGAACGGTCGATCCAGAAGTCATCAGCCTATTTGGTTTAAACGTTTCTCTTGTCGGGTTCCAAGGAGGAATCATCATCGCCCTCCTCATGGGTCTCGTCGTTGCCAAATTCGATCAATTCTTTAGTCGCAAAGTTCCAGATATGTTGAAATTATTCTTGGCACCGTTCTTGACGATTATCGTTTCAGGTTTCTTGTTGTTCGTCGCGGTCGGACCTTTCGGACGAGCGCTTGCGAATTTGATTACAGATGGGCTCCTTTGGTCCGTTGAGAACTTAGGGATTTTTGGATTCATGCTGTTTGCAGGAATTCAGCAAGTTGTGGTCATCACGGGTCTTCATCATGTCATCGGGGCAGTCGAGGCTCAATTGATTGCGGACACCGGACGCAATTTCATCATGCCGCTTATGTCTGTCGCATTGATGGGGCAAGGCGGGGCCGTACTTGGCTTCACGCTCGCCCTTTGGAAGAACCAGAAAGTGAAGCAGGTCGGACTGTCGGCCTTTGGCTCGACGTTGTTCGGTATTTCCGAGCCGGCCTTGTTCGGGGTGAACATTAAACATAAGTTCCCGCTCGTCACAGGATGTATCGCGGGTTCATTAGGCGGAGCCTATATTTACATCACGTCTGTCCAAGCGCTTGGCTTCGGTGCCACGGCTTTCCCTGGGTTTGCCATTATCGCGGCTGAGGGGAATGGTCATATCCATTATGTCGTAGCGAACGTTCTCGCCCTCTTGGTCGGCACGGTGCTAACGATGGCTTATATGAAAGTGAAGAAACCAATCATAGAGTAAACAGGAGGTGTTTTCACATTGAACACGAAAATCGATACATCCGATCGCTACCGTTCTCTTGACCAGGCAGCGCCGGGCGAACTCGAACGGTTAGAACAACAAGCGGCACTTTCAAAGTGGAAACCGTCTTATCACATTCATCCAGGTTTCGGATTATTGAATGATCCGAATGGACTGGCCTACTATAATGGAGCGTTTCATGTCTTTTATCAATGGCATCCGTTTGCGCCGACGCATGCGATGAAACATTGGGCGCATGTGAGTTCTAAAAACTTGGTGGATTGGGAGCGCCAAAAAGTTGCGCTCGTCCCCGAGTACGACTATGAAGCAAACGGGGCTTATTCTGGAACCAGCATCGAAATCGACGGGAAACTGCACTTGTATTACACCGGAAATATCAAGTACACAGATGGTGGACGTAGTGCGAATCAATGTTTAGCCGTCATGGACCATCATGGAGCGATTGAAAAATACCCACTCAACCCGTTGATTGAAGGCCCGCCTAGCGGTTATACCGGACATGTCCGAGACCCTAAAGTGGTGCGCTATAAGGATGGGTATAGAATGTTGCTCGGGGCGCAACGCCTGAACGGCACGGGAGCAATAATTGTTTATTCTTCAAGTGATGGGATTAGATGGTCGTTTGAAGGAGAAGTTACGCTAAAGGGATACGATGAGCCTGGCTTTATGTTGGAATGCCCTGATTATTTTCAACTTGGAGGAAAAGATGTGTTGCTGCTCTCCCCGCAAGGCATTGCACCTCAAGAAGGACGCTATGAAAACCTGTACAATGTCGTTTATCTAGTCGGAGAAATGGATTGGGACACCCTTCAATTCGACGTCGACTTCTATGAAGAGTTAGACCGTGGATTTGATGTATACGCACCTCAAACGTTTGAGATGGACGGACAGCGCATCTTGTTCGCTTGGGCGGGAATGGGGGAAGTCGACTACCCGTCTGACCGTGAGGAATGGGCCCATAGCTTGACGCTGCCTCGACAGTTGACGCTACGCGGAAACCGTCTAATCCAACAACCTGTCGAAGCGTTGGCATTGCTACGGAATCGGAGTGAATCTGTTCATGAACAGGATACCTTTCACTTTACCCCGGTCAGTAATCATTTTGAACTTGATTTCACCTTGAGTGGCGATGTCTCGACCGTTACCTTGTTCCATCAGTACGACCAAGGACTTCGTCTTGAAATTGATCATGTCCAAGGGCAGGTCGTATTGGATCGATCGAACACAAATTATCCATTCGGGGAACAGTACGGGACAACACGACGAGGCGAGATTTGCCCGGGGGAGGCGACAGTTCGAATCTTTGTCGATGGAAGTGTCGTCGAGGTTTATTTAAATGGCGGTGAACTGGTGTTTACGACGAGATACTTCTTTGATGATGGGGGCGTCTCACTTGAGGCCCAAGACATAAAAGGAAACATCTATCAACTCCGCCAATCAATCGCTGATAAATTAACGATGGAATGAGTCATCCCGCTTCTCTTCGGAGGAGCGGTTTTTACATTATAATGAAGCAGAGGAGGGATGAATATGCGAATTGTCGTGGCGATGGATTCGTTCAAAGGGTCGATGACGAGTGTGGAGGCGAACCGAGCGGTTGGTCGGGCGCTCGCTGGGCACGACGTCGTCGAGGTACCGATCTCAGACGGCGGCGAAGGCTTTTTAGACGCGTGGCTGCTGACACATCCGGATGCCGAAATCGTCACGCAGGACGTCATGTCGCTCGACGGGACGTTAGGAACAACGCGTTACGGGTGGCTCGAGGCGGGACGAGAAGCGGTCATCGAAGTGGCCGAGGCGTCCGGGCTCACACTCGTCGATACGCTCGACCCGTGGTGCTATAGTTCTTACGGAACGGGTTTGCAAATCCGGCATGCGCTCGAGCGCGGGGCGACACGCATTACCGTCGGTCTCGGCGGGAGCGCGACCGTCGACGGGGGAAAGGGTTTGCTCGAGGCGCTCGGTGTCCGCTTCTTCGATGAGTTTGGACATGTCATTGGATCGTTCCCGCATCAACTCGAGCGCGTCGTGCAAGTCGATTGGACAGGACTCCTCCCGGAAGCGGGTCATGTCGAATGGCGCATCGCCTCGGACGTGACGAATCCATTGCTTGGACCAATGGGAGCGGCCGCCGTGTTCGGACCGCAGAAAGGGTTGGCGCCAGAGGACGTCGTGCGCTATGACGAACTGCTTGCCGCGTACGCCCGTTGTTTCGAACGTGATTTGGCCAAGCGGTCTGGGGCGGGCGCAGCCGGAGGCATCGGTTTCGCGCTCTATCAGCTCGGTGCCCGGTACGTGAGCGGCATTGAAGAAGTCATACGCTGGTCGAACCTGGAAGAGAAACTGCGCACGACCGACTGGTTGATCACGGGAGAAGGTCGCTTCGATGAGCAATCCCTTCATGGGAAAGCGCCATACGGTTTGGCGTGCCTCGCCCACGCATATGGTGTCCCGACGCTCGTCTTCGCCGGGCAAACAGACATAATCGCCGTTCCGGACGCCGGAATCCGTGCCGTGTTTTCAATCATTTCCCGGGAAATGAAGCTCGCCGAGGCGATGCACCAGGCAGAACCGCTTCTCACGGACGCCGTCAGCCGAGTGATGTCGATCCTCGACAAAAACGCCTGAACCGACTTCGGTTCAGGCGTTACTGCGTTATGGACGCTCTTTTAACAAGTCACGGATTTCAGATAGGAGCTGCTCTTCCCGCGACAGTTCCGGTTCTGGTGTCTCTTCGACCGCTTTCTCACGTTTCAGACGGTTCAACACTTTGACCATCATGAACAAGGCGAAGGCGACGAGGAGAAACTTGACGATTTCTTGTAAGAAGTTGCCGTACGTCACGTTCACGCCGAGCACCGACACCGCGAGCGTCGAGAAGTCGATGCCGCCGATGAGGATGCCGAGGAACGGCATGAAGATGTCGTTGACGAGCGACGTGACGATGGCCGTGAAGGCGGCCCCGAGGATGAAGGCGACGGCGAGGTCAATTACATTGCCTTTGATTGCAAACTCTTTAAATTCTTTCCACATAAAAATGAACCCTCCTAAAAAGATGAATACTCTTACGGTAGCACAGCATAGGTGGAAGCGGGCAGTATTTTTCACAGAAGCGTCGCCCTTGCCCTAGGCCGGGCGCTTGTTCGACGTATGGTAGATACGTTACACTTATATAGAACTCATGCAATAGTTTTAATACCAGGTACTAATATGTTATGATTAATTCAGCTGAAAGGATGTATGGACGTGGCGAACGAAGAACAGAACGGCTCGGAACAGACCGAGTCCAAAGAGCGGACGGAGCGGAAGCGATTATCGAACCATCGACGTTTCCCGATCTTGTTACGCGTCATCGTTGTCCTGCTGTTGGCTTTCGTGATGCTTGCGATTGGGGCCATCATTGGGTACAGCGTGATTGGCGGAGGCGAGTGGAAGGACGTGTTCAACATCGACACGTGGCGCCATATCACCGATTTTTGGCTAACATCATAAGGGTGGTGGAACCATGTACACGATTGAACAGATTAAAGAAGTGATCCCGCATCGGTACCCGTTCTTGCTCATCGACCGAATTCTTGAAGTCGAAGAAGGCAAACGGGCCGTTGGATTAAAGAATGTGACGGCGAATGAAGAGTTCTTCAATGGACATTTCCCGGACTATAACGTCATGCCTGGAGTCTTGATCGTCGAAGCGCTCGCGCAAGTAGGCGCGTTCGCGATGCTCAAGCAAGAGTCGAACCGCGGCAAGCTCGCGTTCTTCGCAGGCATCGACGGATGTCGCTTCAAACGTCAAGTCGTCCCGGGCGATCAATTGCGCCTCGAGGTCGAAATCTTGAAAGTGCGCGGACCGATCGGTAAAGGACGCGCCGTGGCGACAGTCGATGGAGAAGTTGCTTGTGAAGCGGAACTCACTTTCGCCTTGAAGTGAGGAGAGAACGAGATGCGCGTATTGGTGATTGCCTTGATTCTCGGATTGGCGACCATCGTCGGTTGCCAACAAGTGCAAGATGATCCGGTCGAGGAGAACGTCGTGTTCGAACAGGACGTTGATGATGCGATGATCGACAAGCGAGCCGGCCAATCGGAATCGATTGCGGTCTCGCTCGAGCGGACGAACAGCTCAACGATGTTGTTCACGATTCGGATGCTCGAAGACCGTCGCCTCGATCCGACGACGATCATTAGTTATGAAGTCGACGGCACGCGTGTCCCGATTCCGTTCGGTGAACTCGTCGCGGAACGCGAAGGGGATGTGCGAACTTACGTCTATCAAGCGGATTTGAACCCCGACCTATTCGTCACCGAGACGCTGCCTCTCTTCCATGTCGGAGAAGAGGGCGAGGCTGAGGTGTCGATGCCGCTCGAGGTTGTAGATTCGACAAATGAATGAACGAACGGATGATTTTTGTCGAAAATCATCCGTTTTTTTGTGCAGTTTTTTCGGAGATCGTCCGATACATACAGTAAGGACGAATGGAGGGAATCACATGAAACGAAATAAACCACAATCGCTACAGACGCGGATTTTGGCGATGATGTTGGCATTCATCACGCTACTCATCGTCACATTCGGCGTGTTGCAGTACGTCAGTACGAAGCATACGGTACAGAGCTCGATGCAAGCGGTCCTGTTGGCGGACGGGGCCCGGATTAGCGAGGCGATCGACGCGGAAGCGTATGCGGCATTTTTACAGAACCCTGCGAAAGATGAACGGTTCGAGCAGTTTCGGGAACAGCTCGACACGTATCGGACGCAAATCGGGGCCATGTATGTGTACACACTCGCAGCCGACGGCGAAGAGCTTCAAATCATCGTCGATGGTATGAGCGCGGCCGACGCGGTCGATATCGGAACGCCGACGACGGCGACATCGTTTGCGGACGCGAGAGCGGCGTTTGAAGGTGGGACCGTCACGACACCGATTGTCGAGGACCCAGAGTACGGGGACTATATGACGGTGCTCGTTCCGATCAAACAAGGCGGGGACGTCATCGGTGTACTTGGAATCGACAAAGGGGCGAGTGATGTCGCAGCGGTGACGGAAGACGTGTTGCAAGAGAGCTTGCCGCCGATTCTCATCGGACTCGTCGTCTTGCTTGGGATTGCCTCGGTCATCATCTGGCGCTACCTTGGCTGGAAACTTCGTCCGCTCCGGGAGCTCGAGCGTGTCGCGACCCATATCGCGAGCGGGGATTTGGCGACGGCGGCTCGTGAGATGGACAACATCCAGTTGAAAGCGAACGATGAGATCAAGCGGCTTACCGCCTCGATGGATCAGATGACGAAAATGCTCCGCGACTTGATTTCCGGATTACAAACGTCCGCTCAGACGGTGCGCGATGAGAGCGGCAACGTGGCGAGCATCTCGGAAGAAGTGAACGATGCCTCGCGTCAAATCGCGTTCACGATGGAAGAAATCGCGGGCGGTGTCGAGAATCAGAGCGTGCTCACGATGAAACTGTACGGACATATGAATGAGTTTTCGGGACTTGTCGACCAGACGGCGCACGACGGGAACGGCGTGAGCGAACAAGCGGAAGTCGTCAGTCGGGTGACGGCAGAAGGGCTCGAACTGATGGAGGATGCCGTCGGCAAGATGACGAACATCCATCTGCAAGTGCGCGAGTCGCAAGGCCAAGTGAAGGACTTCGAGCAACAGGCGGACGAAGTGACGGCGCTCGTCACGATGATCCGTCAAATCTCTGAGCAGACGAACTTGCTCGCCTTGAACGCGGCCATCGAGGCGGCTCGTGCCGGGGAGCATGGAAAAGGCTTCGCCGTCGTCGCTTCTGAGATTCGCAAGTTATCCGATAGCGTTGCCCGGTCGGTCAGTGAGATTTCGGAAATCGTTGGCAGCGTCAAACGAAACTCGATTGCGCTCGGCGAGACGTTCACGGACAGCATGCACGCTGCCGAGGACGGCAAGCGGACGCTCGAGGAGACGAAGCGCGCCTTCAATGAGATTGAACAGAGCGTGCGGGAGATGCAACGCCTGACGAACTCGATGCAAGGGCAGCTCGGACGCGTCAAGACGAACCAAGACGACATCAAACGTGGTCTTTCTGACATCGCGTCGATTTCTGAAGAGAGTACGGCTGGTAACGAGGAAGTGGCCGCCTCGACCGAACAGATGTCGGCGACGAGCGAGACGATGAACCGGCTCGTCAAAGATTTGTCGCACACGGCCGAGGACATGCAACGTATGAGTCGACAGTTCAAGTTGTAAACAGTCTCAAGTCAGACATACCTCCGTTGCGTCCGTTATACTAGGCGCAAGGGAGGTTTTTTCATGCAACGTGTCTCAAGTGAACTCATACAATTCCGCGGCAGTCACTATGACTTTGGCCGCTTTCAAGGTACTTATATTAAGCGCAGCAAACTGCTCGAGAATAGGACCGACCAGTGGAAGCTCCGCGTCCCGCGCTTTGAGATTGATGAGCGCGAGGCGAAGCAAGCGTTCGACCGGTTCGCCCCGAAGATTTGGGAAGAACTGCTCGGTCTGCAGGACGAACTCGAGTTGACGCTCGCCGACACGCTCCTTCACTTCGGTCATTTCCGGGTCAATAACCCGGTCAGCGGCTGTTCGATTTTGACGGGGGACAACTTCCTCGTCCGCAACTATGACTACCATCCGATGACGTACGATGGACGCTATAACGTGTTCCAGCCAGATGAGGGTTACGCCGTCATCGGTCCCGTTTCGCGCGTCACCGGCCGGATGGACGGGATGAACGAGAAAGGGCTCGCCATGGGCTATAACTTCATCAACCGCCGCCGGCCTGGAGATGGGTTCGTCTGCCAGATGATCGGCCGAATGATTCTCGAGACGTGCGCCACGGTCGAGGAAGCGGTCGATCTGCTTCAAGAAATTCCGCACCGCGGCTCGTTCACGTATGTCGTCCACGACAAGTCGTCGAAGACACGCGTCATCGAAGCGACACCGCGCGATATTCGTGTCCGCGAGTCGAACATCTGCACGAACCATTTCGAGCTGTTGCAACACGAGAACCGTTACCATCTCGACGATTCAACACGTCGGATGATGGAAATCAAGATGTATCAACATATCGTCCAGGACGCCGAGAGTGCGTTCCGGCTCATGAACGACTCGGACAAGGGCGTCTTCTCGGAGCTGTATAAGAGCTGGGCCGGCACGATTCACACGGCGGCTTACTTCCCGGAGACGCTCGAGACGTGGTTCGCCCTCGGTGGCGACCGCGACCCTGTCATTTTCGATTTTCAGGAGTGGCTCGACGGCAAGGATTTCGATTTACATGCCCTCGACGGGGAAATCGCGACCGATATCGAGTTCGCGAACACGGTCCAACTTTGGCGGTAACGAAAAACAAGCAGCGGCTCATAATGAGTCGCTGCTTGTTTTCGTTCGTCTAACGCACGTTAGCCCGTACTGTTTTCTGTAAAACCGGGAATACTCATAGCAGGAGGGATTTATGATGAAACGAATCGGATTATTGGCCATCATGCTCAGTTTGATTGTCGTCCTCGGCGGCTGTGTGCCGGGCGACGGGACGTACACGACCGACCCGGCCGGCTTCTTTTGGGGCGTCTGGCATGGTTGGATCGCACCGGTGTCACTCGTTTTAGGATTGTTCAATGACACGTATCGCGTCTATGAAGTGAATAACACCGGTTGGTTCTACGATTTGGGCTTCTATATCGCCATCATCAGCGGCTTTGGCGGGGTAGCGGTCACCCGGAAGAGCCGGAGTTGACGTTAGATGGGCTTTCGTCCGGACACGGCGACCGTATGATAGTCTCGTGAGTCAGGTCCACGTGTCTCGACGAGATCGGTCAAATTAAGAGCGGAAGCGGCGGGGATGAACTGTTCCCGCACGATAGACGCGATGCCATCCCACGTCACGTCAGCTTTCCCATCGCAGTACGTGATGACGAATGACCCACCTGGTGCGAGCACGCGATCAATCTCGGCAAGCACCGCCGGCACGTCTTCCCAAAAGTAGAGTGTGTGGATGCTGAAGACGCGGTCAAACTGCGCGTCCGGGAACGGGAGCGTCCCGAGGTCGCCTTGGACGACTTCGGCTCGCCCAACATGCACGTCCGTTTGATTTCGTCGGAGCGCCGAGCGGACGATGGTCGGGGAACGATCGAGTCCGGTCACATGCACGTGATTATAGCCACGTAGCATCTGTGCCAGTGCGTCGCCGGCCCCGCAACCGAGATCGAGGACGCGATTGTCGGGCTGAATATGAAGTTGCTCAATCGTCCAATCGACTTCGACCCGGTGTTGCCTGACCATCTTCTCACCGATATACGTGCCGACGACGCCGCGTGGATTCTCGTATTGACTGTCAATCCATGTTTGGAGACGTGTGAAGCGCATCGAACCATTCCTTTCTAAATAACATCGAGGTAGATTGAGTATAGCATAACCATATTAGGAGGGGAGTTGAATCGATGCGTTCCTTTTGGATTTTCGGCAATCAGTTGTCGCACGAACTCGAGCTATTCAATCACATCGAGGAGGATGACGTCATCGTCATGATTGAGGCGACGTCACGGTCGACGTGGCGGCCGTACCATAAACAAAAACTCGTCCTCATCTTCTCGGCGATGCGTCACTTCGCTGAGGAACTGCGAGAAAAGGGCTACACTGTCGACTATCATGAGGCCGATTCGTTCCAGGACGCGTGGGACGACCACTTCAAGCGATACGAACCGGAGGCAATCCATTATACGGCCGTCACCGACGTCGCGATGGAGAAGAAGTTGCGTCAGTTCGGGAAGAAATATAAGCTCGTCGAACATTCGGACGTGCCGCTCTTCTATCAAATTAGGCGAGAGTACTCCCACTTCTAAACGAAGTGAAAGTGGGAGGTGAATCGCCAACCTCTCTTTTGGGTATAATTCCTTCCAAGGAGGTGAAATTCATGTTGAAACATAAGGCTTACAAATTCAGAATTTACCCGACAAAAGAACAGGAAATCCTGATCGCCAAGACGATCGGTTGTTCGCGTTTCGTGTTCAACCACTTCTTAGCGAAGTGGGATGAAACCTACAAAGAGACAGGCAAAGGACTGTCCTACGGTTCTTGTTCGAAAGAAATTCCTTTACTAAAACAAGAGTTCGGCTGGCTCAAGGAAGTAGATAGTCATTCGCTTCAATCCAGCGTCAAGCACCTAGCCGATGCGTATGATCGTTTCTTTAAGAAGCAGAACGAACGGCCTCGATTCAAGTCGAAGCGCAACCCTGTACAATCTTACAAGACGAATATCGAGAAGAAGAATCAACTTCCTGAAGTCTCGATCGTAGGTAACAAGCTCAAACTTCCGAAGTTGAAGTGGGTTCGTTTTTCCAACTCCAGACAGGTCGAGGGGCGAATCTTGAACGCCACGATCCGACGCACAGCTTCGGGTAAGTACTTTGTGTCCCTGCTCGCAGAGCATGAGATCAACGAACTGCCGAAGACAGAATCATCTGTCGGCGTCGACGTCGGGCTGAAGAACTTCGCCATCCTGTCGGACGGCACGGTGTACAAGAACGACCGCTACTTCCGCACGCTCGAGAAGAAACTTGCGCGCGAACAGCGCAAGTTGTCACGTCGTCAGCTCATCGCCCTAAACAGGAAAGTGAGACTTTCCGAGGCGAAGAACTATCAGAAGCAAAAGCGAAAAGTCGCGCGCATCCATGAGAAGATTGCCAACAAGCGTACTGACTTCCTGCATAAGGTATCGACCGAGATCGTCAAAAACCACGACGTCATCGGAATCGAGACTTTGCAAGTGAAGAACATGCAAAAGAACCGCAAGTTGAGCAAGTCGATTTCCGAGGTCAGTTGGTCAGAATTCTTCAGCATGCTCGAGTATAAAGCCGACTGGTACGGGAAGACCGTCGTGAAGGTCGGGAAAACCTTTGCCTCGAGCCAGCTCTGTTCTAGTTGCGGCCATCAACACAAAGACGTGAAGCATCTTGGCTTGCGTGAATGGAGATGCCCGAGTTGCGGGATTCATCACGACCGCGATGTGAATGCAGGAATAAACCTCAAACAAGAAGCAGAACGCATCTTAGCTTCTTCAACCGTCGGGACGACGGGGTTAGCCTGATAAGGTTTCGACCGTTAGGTCGAATAACTCAGGAATCCTCCACCTCTAAGCGAAGCGTAGGTGGGGGTAGTTCAACGCCAGATGCGGAAACGGTTTGACGTCTTGCTCGAGGATGGGAAACCGAGGGGTGGCAAATGGTCGTTCGATGCGGACAACCGCCAGCCGCCGAAAGCCGGGCTGACGTTCCCGGCACCGATTCATTTCCGGCCGGACGTCATCACGAAAGACGTCATCGAAAAAGTGAATCGCGATTTCGCCGACCATCCGGGAGACATCACTCCGTTCGTCTGGCCGGTGACGCGCAGTGAGGCACGGCGGGCATTGAAACGGTTCGTTGAGGAGCGACTCGAGACGTTCGGTCCGTATCAAGACGCGATGCTGTCGGACAATCAAGACATGTCACACAGTCTGTTGTCCGCAGCAATCAACATCGGACTGCTGACTCCGGATGAGGTCGTCCAAGCGGCGGTGGAACCGGACGCACCGCTCGCCTCGGTGGAAGGATTCGTCCGTCAAATTCTCGGATGGCGAGAATTTATGCGCGCCGTCTACGTGGCGTCGATGCCGGGCTACGAGTCGGTCAATACGTTCAAGTATGAACGCGATTTACCCGATTACTTTTGGGACGCCGAGACGGAGATGAACTGCATCCATCAGAGCGTGAAGCCCGTCATCGAGAAGGCGCACAACCATCACATCCAACGGCTCATGGTGCTCGGTAACTTCGCGACGCTGTTCGAGGTGTCGCCACAACAGACGAGCGACTGGTTCAATAAGATGTACATCGACGCTTACGACTGGGTCGTCTTGCCGAACGTGCTCGGGATGGCGCTCCATGCGGACGGCGGAAAGCTGGCGACGAAGCCGTACATCGCCTCGGGAAAATATATCGATAAGATGAGTGACTACTGTAAAGGATGCACATACAACCCGAAACATACGACCGAGGACGACGCCTGTCCGTTCAACGCGTTGTATTGGCACTTTATCGACAAGCACGAGGAGCGATTCGCGAAGAACCAACGCATGAAGATGATGGTCCGCAACTGGCAAGGGCGGGATGATGCCGTCAAAGCGGACATCTTGGCGAAGGCGAGGCAGACGCTAACGGATATGTCCTAACGATAAAAATGATGAGAAACAAATGACGTGAGCCTGGTAAACTTCCAGGCTCACGTTTTTATAAGAACTTTTGTTCATCGAATCATCATTAACTTGGCCATTCAATTCCAATTTCAGAAAAAGAACATCTACTTTCTTCAATTCCTTCAACATCATTTGCGTTAATTGATTGAATGTCCTCTTCCGTTAAAAGAATACGCCTAGTAGGGTCTTCCAACTTTAAATGATATAGTTTTTCCACTAATGCTAGTTGTTGTTCCGTGAGTTCGTAATTTTCTTCCCAAAATTCAATAGCCGCTTCATACTCTGATGCCTGTACTTCTAAAAGATCCGCTCCTCGTTCAAGCATGATGTCATAAGGATGACTCGAAAAAACGTGCTGTTCACTTTCCCATAAGACGGTCGTGACGACTGGACGAACCTCTCCATCCACTTCATCTAACAAGTATTGAAGCGTTTCTTGTTCAGCTGTTTGTTGTACCTGGTCCGGAGCTTCGATAAAGTATTGCTTTGCATCTACTGGGTTCAAAGCGAGATGGTCATTTCGGAAACCTGCGGCATATACCTCTTGACCGAATGCCACCGTCCCTCTGCTTCCTTGGCCATCATTCGTACTGTAGTTGTCACCATCCCATGAATGTTCGTACGCAAGATCAGGAGCATCCGCTATAAAAACAGCATGGGCAATCGAGGCGAGTATGCATCCTTCCCATATGTTTTGGCGGGTCCACTCATGTTCGGTGAGTTGAATTTTTTTCACGTCTATTCTCCCCTAGTTATTCTCAAATGAAGGCTTTACTCGATTTCCGCTCACTAACAGTATAACTCGGTTAACAAGTAGACATTGATGTTAGTTCGGCTGGTTTGTAAATCTCATTCATGAAAGGTTTACGCTTTTTTTCACACGCTTCACAGACACTTTACATTCATCCGTTACGATATGACTTGTGAGACCCCTCATGCCAAGTGAATAGCAACTGGTAGAACATTGGAGAGACCAACAGAAGCCCGTACGTCCATGACGTCCTGTTTCTGTTGGTCCTTTTTTTGGGAAGGATGAATTCAAGTGAATGAAACACTTCGCACAATCGGACAAGAGAAGATGATCGCCTCCATCAAATCACCGAAACAACTCGAGAAGTTCCTACAGTCGGATGTGACGACGACGTTCCTCATGATGGGGACGCTCAGCACGCTCGACCGCTACGTCGCCCATTTGAAGCGTGAGAATCGGACCGTGTTCCTGCACGCCGAACGCATCAACGGCATCAGCCTCGACCGGGACGGCATCGACTATTTGGCGAAACGGGTCGGCGCCGACGGGATTGTGACGACGAAGGCGTCTGTCATCCAACACGCCAAACGGGCCGGCCTGATGACGGTGCAGCGCCTGTTCCTCGTCGACTCGGACGCGATCACCTCAGGCATCAAGATGGCGAAAGACCAACAGCCGGACGCGCTCGAACTGATGCCGGGTCTCATCCCGAGTGTCATCGAGCACGTCGCGGAACACGTCTCGTTGCCGATTGTGACAGGCGGGATGATCCGGAAACCGATTCACGTGCATGAAGCCCTGTCCCACGGGGCGTTCGCCGTCTCGACCGGGGACGAGCGGCTTTGGGCGTCGCAAGGAATGAAGGAGGACATCATATGAAATCGATTCAACTGCAGAATATCAAAAAATCATACGACGAGACGGAAGTCATCCGTGGCATCGACGTGACAATCGAGGCCGGTGAATTCTTCGCCCTCGTCGGACCGTCGGGCTGCGGCAAGAGTACGATGCTCCGGATGATCGCTGGGCTCGAATCGATCACGAGCGGGACGCTCCGCATTGACGGCGTCGCAGCGAACGAACTGAAACCGAGCGAGCGGCAACTATCGATGGTATTCCAAAACTATGCGCTCTATCCGCACATGACCGTCGAGAAAAACATCACGTTCGGGTTACATACGAAAGGACTGACGAAGCTCGAGCAGCGTGAACGTTGCTTGGAAGCGGCCGATACGCTCGGACTGACCGACTATTTGAAGCGGAAGCCGCGCGAACTGTCGGGCGGGCAACGGCAACGGGTCGCACTGGCCCGGGCCATCGTGACCGAGTCGCCGATTTGCCTCATGGACGAGCCGCTCTCGAACTTGGACGCGAAACTTCGGGCCAAGATGCGCTCGGAGATCCGGCAGCTGCAACGCAAGCTCAAGCTGACGATGATTTACGTCACGCACGACCAAGTCGAGGCGATGACGATGGCCGACCGGATGATGCTGTTGAACGATGGCCAGGTCCAACAAGTCGGTCAACCGCTCGATTTGTACAATAAGCCGGCGAACACGTTCGTCGCCTCGTTCATCGGGTCACCGCCGATGAATTTGACGTCGGTGCAACGGAGTGACAAGGGCTGGGTCGCCTCGGACGGGCGCCTGTTCCACCCGAACACGCTGACGCGAGAAGATACGGCGACGCTCGGCATCCGGCCGGAACAAATCACGCCGGCGAAAGACGAGATCACGTTCTACGCCGAATTGAAAAATATCGAAGTGCTCGGCACGGAGACGATTCTCGCCTTTGACATGGGCGGCGTCGAGTGGCTCGCCAAATGGCCCGGACAATGGCCGCTCGCGATTGGGGAGAAGATTGCCTGTTACGTCGACCCGAAACAGATGTCACTGTTTGATGCGACGGGAAATCGCATCGAACCGCGGCAACCGAAACTGTTCGAGGCGTTGGAGGTGTTCCAATGACGGTCGCCCTTCCGAGACAACGCGTCCGGACCCGATTATCAGACGCGACGAGCGGACTCCTCTACTTGTCCCCGTCGATCGCGTTATTTGGGATCTTTCTCGTCTATCCGTTGTTCCGGACGATTTACTTGAGTTTCTTTCAAACGGACACGCAAGGGACGCCGCTCAGCTACGTCGGCGGCGAGCATTACGCCAAACTGTTCACGAGCGCCTCGTTTTGGCAGAGCATTCAGGCGACGGTCGGCTTCGTCCTGTTGACCGTCCCACTCACGATCATCATCGCGCTTGGGCTCGCGCTCCTCGCCAACGAGAAGCTGCGCGGCATTGGCATCTTCCGGACGGCGTTCTCGGCGACGATGGGGATGAGCGTCGCAGCCTCGTCGGTCATTTGGATGTTCATGTACAACCCGTCCATCGGTATCTTCAATCGCTTCTTGGAAGCGGTCGGGGCAAGCGGGGTGCAGTGGCTCCTCGACCCGCAGTACGCGCTCCTGTCCGTGTCGCTCGCGACCGTCTGGATGAACATCGGCTTCACGTTCTTGATTCTCCTCGGCGGGCTGCAAAACATCGACCGGACACTGTATGAGAGTGCGGACATCGCCGGAACCGGATATTGGACCCAGCTCCGGGCCATCACGATCCCGATGCTGTCTCCGACGCTCTTCTTCGTCGGCATCATCTCGCTCATCAATGCGTTCCAGACGTTCGGGCAAATCGATTTGCTGACGAAAGGCGGCCCGACGAACTCGACGAACGTCATCGTCTACGCCATCTATAAGGACGCGTTCATCAACTATAACGTCGGCGGGGCGAGTGCGCAGGCCGTGCTCTTGTTCTTGACGGTCCTCCTGTTGACGTGGCTCCAGTTCAAGCTCGTCGAAAGGAAGGTGCATTACCAATGACGCTCCGGAAAGTAGTCACGTATACGCTCCTCGTCTTGAGCGCCGTTGTCATGCTGTTCCCGATTGCCTACGCGTTCTCGATCAGCCTGATGGACGGGAGCGAAGTGTTGAAAGGGAACCTCATCCCGCGCGACGTCACGTTCGACAACTATATTGCCGCCTTTGAGCGGATCCCGCTCATGACGTACTTATGGAACAGTCTCGTCGTCGCACTCCTCGTCATGGTCGGACAAGTCGTCTTGTCGAGTCTTGCCGCCTTCGCGTTCGTCTTCATCGACTTCAAAGGGAAAGGGCTCATCTTCATGCTCTTCCTCGCGACGATGATGGTGCCGTGGGAAGCGACGATGGTGCCGAACTTCTTGACGATTCAGTCGCTCGGCTGGCTCAACTCGGTGTGGGGGCTGTCGGTGCCGTTCTTCGCGCTCGCGTTCGGAACGTTTTTGCTAAGACAACAGTTCAAGACGATTCCGTACGAGATGTACGAGGCGTCACAAATCGCCGGCATCAGCCGCTTCCGTTTCTTTTGGAACGTCGTCTTGCCGGTGTCGAAGACACCGCTCGTCACACTGTCGGTATATAGCTTCTTGACAACATGGAACATGTACTTATGGCCGCTCCTCGTCACGAACACGGAGCAGGCACGCACGGTGCAAATCGGGATTAAACAGATGCAGTCGAACGAGGTCGCCTCGGATTGGGGTGTCGTCATGGCGGCGGTCATCTTGATTATCATCCCGACGCTGATGTTGTTATTCGCAGGACAAAAGCAGTTACAAGAAGGTCTGACGCAAGGTGCGATCAAATAATAGGGGGAATACATGATGAAAAAGAAAGCGTTATTCGCAGGGTTGGCTAGTTCGGTATTGTTGCTCGGGGCATGTGGTAGCGAAGAGGCGGAACCGGCCGCTTCGGCGACGGAGGACGGGAAGACGGAAGTCGTATTTTGGCACGCGATGAGCGGGGACTTAGAGACCGCGCTCAACAACCAAGTCGATGCCTTCAACGAGTCGCAAGAAGAGTATGAAGTGAAACCGGTGTTCCAAGGCACGTATGAAGAGGCGCTCACGAAGTTCAACGCCGTCGCGGGGTCACCGGACGCACCGGCTATCATGCAGACGTTCGAGGTCGGCACGAAATATATGATCGACTCGAACAAAATCACGCCGGTCCAAGAGTTCATCGACAAAGAAGACTTCGATACGGGCGTCTGGGAAGAGAACATCTTGAGCTACTATCAAGTCGACGGCAAGCAGTACTCGATGCCGTTCAACTCGTCGACACCGGTGCTCATCTATAACAAGGATGCGTTCGAAAAAGCGGGACTCGACCCGGAGAAAGCGCCGCGCACGTATGACGAGCTGAAGCAGGCGGCGAAGGCACTGACGACCGACGGCCAGACCGGCTTCACGATGCTCAACTACGGCTGGTTCTTCGAACAGCTCGTCGCCGCGCAAGGCGGGCTCTACGTCGATAACGACAACGGGCGCAGCGGTGCGCCGACGAAAGCGGTATTCGATGGGGAAGAAGGACAGAACGCCTTCAACTTGATCAAAGAGATGTACGACGACAAGACGTTCATGAACGTCGGCCAAAACTGGGACGACATGCGCGCCGCCTTCCAATCAGGGAAAGTCGCCATGTATCTCGACTCGTCGGCCGGGATTCGCACCGTCGCGGATAACGCCGACTTCGAGGTCGGGGCATCATACTTGCCGGTGCCGAACGAGGCGGAGCGGGAAGGTGTCATCATCGGCGGGGCCTCGCTCTGGATGGGTGACGGCATCGCCGACGAGACGAAGCAAGGTGCATGGGAGTTCATGAAGTATGCGGCGTCGAAAGAAGCACAGGCCAAATGGCACGTCGAGACGGGCTACTTCGCCATCAATCCGGAGGCGTATGACGAGCCGATCGTCAAAGAGATGTGGGCCGAGTACCCGCAACTGAAAGTGACGGTCGATCAATTGAGTGAGACGACAGCCTCACCAGCGACACAAGGCGCGCTCATCTCGACGTTCCCGCAGTCCCGTCAAAGCGTCGTCAATGCGATGGAGAGCCTATACCAAGGCGTATCGGTCGAAGAGGCGTTGAAGCGCGCGGCCGATGAGACAACTTCCACCTTGGGGCAGTGACATGTTGATTTACGCACATCGCGGCTATAGCGCCAAGTATCCGGAGAACACACTAAGCGCGTTCAAGGCGGCGTTGCCACATGTCGACGGCATCGAGCTCGACGTCCAATTGACGCGCGACGGACGCCTCGTCGTCATCCATGACGAGACGGTCGACCGGACGACGAACGGGAGCGGTTTCGTCAAAGACATGACGCTCCGGCAGCTCCGCTTGCTCCGGACGGAGAGCGGGGAACGGATCCCGACGCTTGAGGAAGTGCTCGTCTTGCTCGAACCGACCGACGTCACGCTCAACATCGAGCTGAAGACGGACCGGTTCGACTATGACGGGATCGAGTATCTGACGTGGCTCGCCGTCACCGAGTTCAAGTTAGAAGAGCGCGTCGTCTTCTCCTCGTTCAATCCGGACACGCTCATCCGATTGCGGGATATCGCCCGTGAGGCGAGGATTGCCGTCCTGACAACTGACGGGCATCCGAATCTGATCGAGTTCGTCGAGCGGATCGGGGCCGAGGCCGTCCACGCCCAGCCGGAATTCACCGGGACAGTGGAGGCGGCGACGCTCCGCGAACAAAATCGGTCACTTCGTCTCTACACGATCAATGACCCGAGCGAGTTGCCGGACATGACTGGTGTCGACGCCATCATGACGGACGAGGTCGAGCGGTTCCAATCGAGGTCGCGTCATTAAACAACACCCGAGACCAGTGTCTCGGGTGTTGTCGGTTAAAAACGGTGTAAGATTGCTTCTAAGTCACCACGTAGTTGATGGGTGCGTGAAGACGTTGGATAGACGCGGCTCGAGAAGACGAACTCGCCATCGTTCACGAATACCTCCATAGAAGACGCGTCGACGAAAATCCGGAACGTCGTGCCTGTTGCCTGTAGCCGGCGGACATCTGTGCCTCGTGTCAATTCGAGCCAATCGCCTGTTTTCGAGAAAGTAGCGGCGTTCCCGAAACAGTCGAATTGAAAATCGTTTTGCGTCTCGAAGGACAATTCGAACGCATCTCCTTCAAACTTCGGACCAGCCAACACATGACTTTGTTGTCGAAGCGAAATTATCTCTTCAATCGGTGTCATGTATAAACAATTATCCCGAAGCGACAGTTCACGTGGAATCGTCATCTGGTTCGTCCATCCCTCGGCTTGTTCAGGCCACTCGCATTCCCACATCGCATTCCATCCGATTAAAATACGCCGGCCGCGCTCGTCGAGGAACGTTTGAGCCGCGTAAAAGTCATGACCATAATCGAGTTCAGTGAAGGCACCATGCGTAAAATGCGGGAGTTCGAGATCGAGTGTACCCACGAAATACCCACATTGATGTAGGTTATGATACCGGTCACCGTCTGGCTCCATTCCTTGGGGTGATAGGAGCAATACGTCTTGACCGTCAAGCGAGAAGACGTCCGGGCATTCCCACATCCAACCGTGGCGTCCGGTTTCTCCGGCAATGACGCCACGCTCGGACCAATGGATGGCGTCGTCCGATCCATACAAGACGACTTTCCCGTCCGTCGCGTCACGCGTGCCGAGTACCATGTAGAAACGGCCGTCCGCTTCCCATACCTTTGGGTCCCGGACATGGGCGTTTCCCTGTTGCGGGATTTCAGAGATGATAGGATTCTGTGCGGACTTCACGAATGTCACTCCATCGGCGGAAGTGGCGAGACACTGGACTTGACGCAATGTCTCCCGTTTCTCGTCGAGCCATGTGTTGCCCGTGTAGTAGAGATGAAGTACCCCATCT
This sequence comes from Exiguobacterium sp. s7, assembly GCF_018618195.1. NCBI lineage: Bacteria > Bacillati > Bacillota > Bacilli > Caryophanales > Exiguobacterium > Exiguobacterium sp. s7. The sequence continues at coordinate 124,665 of NZ_JACSLO010000004.1, forward strand.
TTCACTAAGGCGCTTCCGGAGAAGACGCCGTCGCGGTCATAGTCATGATCTGGCCGAAGTGCAATCGGTTTATGTTCCCAATGAAGGAGGTCGGTCGATGTGGCGTGTCCCCAGTGCATATCGTCCCACTCCACACCGAACGGATGATACTGATAAAACAAATGATAGACACCGTTGAACTGACAGAGTCCGTTCGGGTCGTTCATCCAACCGAAGGGCGGAGCGAAATGGTAACAGGGACGATAGCTCATACGGACAACACTTCACTTGTGAACGTATCCGTGATTTCTCGTTGTTCGCCATATACTTCGATGATGAGCGGTTCGGTCGATGGTGTTCGACGCGTGATGGTGACTTGCTCTTGTGACGCGTGAACGTCAAGCGTCTCACCTTTCCAATCGATCGAATACGCGAGGGCGTTCCATGCTTTCGGGAGCATTGGCGAGATGCGCAAGTTTCCGCCTGTCATCCGGACGCCGCCGAAACCGTTGACGACCGCTTGCCAAATCCCACCGAGCGACGCTGCGTGGATGCCTGCGTCGGATGTCTTCATGTTCGGCCCGAGATCGATTTCAGATGCGCGACGGAACAAGTCGTAGGCGAGTTCTTGATCGCCGAGATCAGAGGCGAGGACGCTATGTGTTGAGAGAGAGAGCGACGAGTCATGTAGTGTCTTCGGCTCATAGTACTCCCAGTTGGCACGTTTGACGTCTGCTGGGAACAAGTCTTCGAGCAGGTACATCAAAATCATGACGTCTGCTTGTTTCGATACTTGAATCTCGTTCACTTGCTCAAGGTTGTAGTCGTAGAACATCGAGCCGACGTTTTCTTGATTTTTGTATTTCGTCAAATCGATGATTTCTTTCTGCAAATACGTATCATCTTGTGGCAAGACACCGTCTTCACGGACTTGTGGCAAGTAAATCAAATCGAGGACGTGGCGGAACCGTTCGTCGGCTGTCCTAAGATCTAGTTTTTCGTTCAACCGCTCGTATAGTTCTGGTTTCTCATTGCGGAGCAGTTCCACGTATTCAATCGCTGTTTGGATGTTCCAGTGCGCCGTATAGTTCGTGAACGCGTTGTTGTCGACATGTTCCTTATATTCATCGGGACCGACGACTTGATTGATTTCATAACGACCCTCTGCTTCATCCCACTCAAGTCGGCTCGCCCAGAACTTGGCCGTATCGATGAGCAATTCATAGCCGTAACTGTCCATGAAGTCTTGGTCACCCGTGACATGATAGTATTGCCAAGCCGCGAACGCGATGTCGGACGTGATATGTTGCTCGATAAAGCCAGACCATATTTTTGTGGCTTCCCCGGTCACGATGTCGGCTGCACCCCAGACCGGTGTCACTTCACCGTCGTCGAGCCATGCCGATTCCCAAGGGAACATCGCGCCTTCATATCCGTTCTCTTTCGCTTTTCGGTGCGCTCCTGGCAACGAGAGATAACGATATTCGAGCAAACTACGTGCGATTTTTGGGTTTGTGTACGTGTAGTAAGGCAAGATAAAGATTTCTGTGTCCCAGAATGTATGCCCTTTATAACCTTCACCTGATAAGCCTTTCGCCGCGACGTTCATCCGATTGTCATGTTTCGGTGTCATGACTGCCAAATGATATTGGGCGAACCGAACGGCCAACTGATCGAACATTTCTTCTGATTCGATGGTGATCGGTGCGTGCGACCAGACGAGATTGTCCCAAGCATTGACGTGATCGATAAACAAACGGTCATAGCCACGTGCTTCGACTTCGCGCGTCACGCTCAACGCATAGTTTGCAAGTTCTGCTGTTGTGTCCACTGGCAATTCTTGATCACGAGAAGTGAAAACAGTCGAGTATTTCTCGATTGTCAGCGTCTCGTTCGCCGGGATGACGATGTTTGAATAGTCGAAGAAAATTTGGCGACGGTCCATCTTGATGATGGATTTCGGTTCGAATAATTCATGTTGACTGAATCGGTGGACGCTATGGAAAGCAAAGTCGATGCCGGATTCTGTCGTCGTTTGGAGCTGTTGCATGAAACGGCCGTCATAGAGACGTTTGTCGCCTTCTAAAAAGTGTTGGACGCCACTGTTGGTCATTTGTCCATTAATGCCGGATGTCATCGTCAACACGCTCTCTTGCTTTGGTGTGACAGTGACGCGTTGGGCAATGACATGCAAGTTGGCCATCGACACGAAACGACGGAAGACGAGGTCATAGACGTCACCGTCAGGACTTTGCCACGTCACTTCACGTACCAGTTCAGCCTGTTTCAAGTTGAGTGTACGCCGATACGTGAGAATTGTACCTTGGGTGAGGTCAAACCGAATCCCGTTCAATGTAAACTCCATCCACAACACATCCGCCGCGTTCGGAAGTTCCGTCACTTCGTTATGAGCAAATTTATTGAATGTTCCAGCGACGAATAAATTTCGTTGCTCGTTGGCATAGTGTTCCTCCGTAACCGAACGAAGTCCCATATAGCCGTTTCCAAGTGAAAAGACGGCTTCTCCTTTACCGAGCCATTTTGTGCGGAACCCGTCCTCTGAGACGAGCCAATGTTCTAACTCTCCAGTACCAGTCGTATAGTTCATCAGTGTATTCGTCACCTTGTAACCTCCTGTATAATAAAGCGCTTTCTTGATTCGACCCCATTCTATCCGAAACGTTTCGGATATTCAATACCAATTTTCCTTTAATTTCTTTCCCTAGCTTCGAAAACGTGATTAAATGGGGTCAGAAACGTTTTAGAAAAGAGGTTTGACATGGAGCAGGTGATTGCTAGTCTGGGGTTTCAATTCGAAAAGGTACAAGCGTGGAGAAAACAATCAATCTGGAAGTCAATCTTCTATGTGATCATCGCGGTGATGTTGGCGAATGCGTTCGTATTTGGTTTAAAGTGGGTGAACCAATCAAACGAAACGCCAACGAATTTGCCGGCGTTTACAGTCACAGAGGACGGAATTCAATACGAAGAGCCATTCCTATTCAACATGGAAGTGCTGGATTTGGCAGTGATGGTAGGAGAGGAACGTGAAACGGATGCGTTGCAGACGCTCTTGTTGGATGATTCGGGCTGGGTATTCAAACGTAGCGGTGTCTCGACTGAGTTGAAGGAATACAGTAGCTTACTCGAATTTTTAGGCGAGACGGAATTAACGGAACGAGATGTCGCACGGATTCTCGACGATTTGGAATGGTTCTATCCGCTCTACATTTATGGGGCGATCGTGGTAGACGTATTGATTCATCTCGTCGTCATTTCCTTCCTCGCGCTCGCAGGACTCGGATTCCGTCGCTTCGTGCCGATTCGCTATAAAGAGGCGTGGACGATTACGGCTTATGGCATCACAGCACCTCTGTTAGTGCGAACGGTCATTGCTTTATTGCCGGTCACCGTGCCGATGCTAGCTGTTCTATATTGGGCGACCGTCGGCATCTTTGCGTTTATGACGATACGAAAAATCGGCGATGAATGATCATCGCCGATTTTTCGCGACCGATTCTCTTAGAATCAGCTCGTTATTGACGAACGCCTCGTGCGGCACGTCTTGTCCCTCGACGATATGGACGACCATCGAAGCTGCCTTACGGCCCATCTCATACGGCTGTTGGCCCACAGTGGTGAGGGGCGGGGACACATATTGAGACAATAAGATGTTATCGAACCCGATAATCGACAGGTCTTCCGGCACATTCAAGCCGAGTTCGCGTGTGGCCTGAAGGACACCGAGCGCCATCACGTCGGAAGCGCAGAAGAACGCGGTCACCTCGGGATGGTTCAGCAAAAACGGCAAGGCCGCGCTTTTTGAGGCGAGTTCTTCGAAATCACCGTTCAATACGTAATCGTCACGAAACTCGATCCCGTTCTCTTGAAGCACTTGACGATATGCGTCATATCGGACCGTCGAGACATACGCGTGGGCCGCACCGTTCATGAAGGCGATGTGACGGTGTCCGAGTCGAATCAAATAGCGGACGGCCTGCTTGGCGCTTTCGAGTTGGTTTGAAGTCACGTATCCGGTGTTCACACCTTCGACGGGAATGTCGACTAATACGCAAGGAACTGTGCTCTCGATGGCTTCAAGCAAGTACGGATCATCGCGTTTCAACCCTTGGATGACGACACCGTCAAGCTGGCGTTCGGCGCACATCTGGCCGTATGTCTTATTTTTTTGTTTAGAAGTCGTCGTCGAGAGGAGGACGAACTCGTAATCGAGCATGGACAGCTCGTCCGATACGCCACAGAGCGTCTCGAACAGAAAATTATCTTTCACACTCTCTCGTTTTAAGTCGGTGACGAGAAAACCGATCGTCTTCGATTGTTTCTTAACTAAGCTACGGGCCAGGATGTTTGGGCTGTAACCGAGCTCTTTCGCGACGCTCATAATTTTGTCCCGCGTCTCTTTGTTCACATCGTCATACCCGTTCAACGCCCGGGACACGGTCGTGACGGAAAAACCTGACGCTTTGGAGACATCTTTCAAAGTGGCCATGGTGGTAAACTCCTTCTCTATGAAAACGTTATGGGTAATGTTCGATTTATGATTTGATATCTATAGTCTAGACGGAGAGTGTAATGTCTGTAAACCTCTAAAAATAAGGGTTTTAAGCCTGTTTAAAAATAACACTTGATTTCCGAAACGTTTCGGGTATAAAATCAGGTTGTGAGTTGAAAGCGGTTACTTTAATTCGAGTTTGATCATCCATAAGGAGGAAATTACACATGAATAAAAAAGTATCAAAGCCATTATCTGTTTTCATGCTATCAGGTCTTGTGTTCACTGCCGCGTGCGGCGGAGAAGAGGAGGCGCAAGTTGCTTCAGACCCGTCTGAGCTTGAAGGGAAAGAAATCACGGTCGGGACGTGGAAAGGGACAGACGCTGAAGTCAAAGCGTTCGATGAATTGCTAGCGGCTTTCACGGACGAGACAGGCATCAAAGTGAAGAAGAAAGTTTATAACGATTATCAAACACAACTTCAAACTGACCTTGTCGGAGGAACGGCACCAGATGTCTTTTATGTCGATGCTTTTCTTGCCCCTGAACTTTCGAAGCAAGGCGTGCTCGAGCCACTCGATCAATATGTAGACCAAACTGAAAAAGATTTGGGCGACTTTTATGAGCCGGCCATCAATGCTTTTAAATCAGAAGATCAGTTGTTCGGGCTACCGAAAGACTATTCAACGCTCGGTCTCTATTATAACAAGAAGATGATTGAGGATGCCGGATTCACAGCGGACGATATTCCGACGGAGATGGAAGAACTTCCTGGGTTCTTGAAAGAGTTACAGGGGGAGCTCCCATCTGGTGTGACGCCAGCCATCACATCATCTGAGTTAGCGCGTCATATGTTCGTACTTCAGTCAGGTGGCACAGATATCGTCGATGGAGATGGGAAAGCGGTCTTGTCGCAACAAGATCAAATTGCTGCCTTGCAGCCACTTGTGGATGCCTACCAAGATAAACTTGTTCAACGTCCAGCTGACCTTGGTCAAGGTTGGGCCGGTGACTCGTTCGGGGCTGAAAAAGCTGCCATCATGATTGAAGGGAACTGGGCGATTTCACATATCCAGCAAAACTTCCCGGATGTCGAAATGGGAACGAAAGAAGTCCCGACAATCGGTGGCGATAGCGGTTCAATGATGTTCACTGTATCGTACTCACTCAATAGCGATTCGGAAGAGAAAGCCGCGGGTTGGGAGTTCATTGATTACGCAACATCGAAAGATGGTATGAAAATCTGGTCTGAAGGGGCAGGCGTCCTTCCGTCACTCAAATCAATTGCAGAAGAGCTTAACCTTCAAGACGATGAGTTGAAAGCACCGTTCGTTGCAGCTGGAGCGTATGCGACTCCTTGGCAAAAAGGGGACTCCCTCTCAATCGTTGCCCGTGAATACAACAACTTGTTGCCGGCAGCTCTAAAAGGCGACATGACGCTTGAAGAAGCGATGAAAAAAGCAGAAGAGACAGCGAATAAAGACATCGAGACGCAATTGCAATAAAGAAACAATTGGGCTCGCGTAACCGCGCGAGCCTCGTTGTGTTCGGAGAGGGAGGATCATATGGGCACACAGCTCGAAATCAATCGGCGTACGGATGCGGCATCGCAAGCACCACCGCCTAAAAAGAAAAAAGGTAGTGAGCGCAACCGTCGTGAATCGATGCAGGGCATCACGTTCATGTTGCCGACGCTGATCATCTTAGTGACATTCACGTTACTTCCGATTGCGTACTCGCTGTTCTTGTCGTTTACGCGCGTCAATTTATTTGGCGGCATCGATTTCCAATGGGTCGGCTTTGATAACTACGTCAACGCGTGGAACGATGACCGGGTCTGGACAGCGTTAAAGAACACGTTCCGATATGCGTTGTTCGTCGTCCCGATTCAAACGACGATTGCCCTGTTGATGGCTGCCGTCCTTAATTCAGGGATTCGGTTCCAAAACACGTTCCGGACGATTTACTTTTTGCCGACACTCACATCGAGTTCGGCGCTCACGATGATTTTTATGTTCTTATTCAGTTTGAACGGTCCAATCAACAACGTCCTCGTCAGCCTTGGGTTTCTCGAGGCACCCGTCAACTTCATCAACGAGACCGACTTTGCGCTCACGACCATCATGGTCATGAACATCTGGTCGACGGTCCCATTCTTCATGACCATTTATTTGGCGGGACTGCAAGATATTCCATCGTCACTCTATGAAGCGGCGTCACTTGACGGGGCGAACGCATGGCAGAAATTGATGAAGATCACGGTGCCGAACTTGACGCCGGTCACAAACTACGTCTTATTGATGGGGATTATCGGTTGCTTCCAGTTGTTCGACCAGGCATATATCATCTCCGGAGGGACCGGGGGACCGAACAATGCGACGCTCACCTTCTCGCTCATCATCTATCAATATGCGTTCAAGACGATTGGGACGATGGGCTATGCGTCAGCGCTCGCAATCATCTTGACGGTCATCATCTTCACAGTGTCGATGCTTGCCCGTAAGTTGAACAAGGAAGAATCCAACTATTAAGGAGGAATGGATATGAAAAAGAAAAAATGGCCGCGTATCGTGATGTACGTCATTCTCATTTCCTACGCGCTCGTCACACTGTATCCATTCCTATGGGCAGTGCTCGCATCGTTCAAACCGTATAGTGAGATTGTGGCCGGGGGACTGACGCTTTGGCCGGAAAACCCGACACTCGCCAATTTTGAACATATCTTTACGAAAGATCCACTGTTCCCGCGATGGATCCTAAACTCGTTTTTAATTGCGACGGTCGGGACAATCGTGAACGTCATCTTCAACACGATGGCGGGTTATTCACTCGCGCGGCTTCGGTTCCCGGGACGGAACTACTTATTCCTCTTGATTCTCGCAGTCATGATGGTACCGGGACAGATTTTGCTCATCCCGAACTATTTGATTATGCGCTCGCTCGGGATTCTCGATACGTATTCTGCCTTGATTATTCCCGGGGCAATCAACTTCGCGTACATCTTCTTGATGCGACAGTTCTTCATCAACTTCCCGCGCGAAGTCGAAGAAGCGGCACAAGTCGATGGCCTTAACCGGTTTCAGACGTTTTGGCGCATCGTTTTCCCGATGGCGAAAGCCTCGGTCGCGACGCAAGCCGTCTTCGTATTCCTTGGCTTCTGGAACGAGTTCTTAAAACCGCTCCTCTACATCACGTCGCCCGAGAAATACACGCTTACGCTCGGACTACAGTCGTTCCAAAGTCAAAACGCGACACAGTGGAACTACATCATGGCGGCTTCAGTCGTCAGTATCATTCCAATCATCATTTTGTATATCCTACTGAATAAGTACTTCATGCAAGGGTTGCGAATCGGTGGGGACAAATAAGGAGAGTTACAATGAAAGCTTTTATTTTTGATTTAGACGGTGTGATCACCGATAGTGCCGAATATCATTATTTGGCTTGGAAGGCACTCGGCGAAGACCTCGGCATCCCATTTGACCGTGAGTTCAATGAGACGCTCAAAGGCGTCAGCCGGACCGAATCGCTCGAACGGATCCTTCGCCATGGAGGCCGAGAGAACGATTTTTCACCCGAAGAGAAGGAGCGACTCGCTACGAAAAAGAATGAACATTATGTCTCGCTCATCTCGAAGATTACGAGCGATGATATTCTGCCAGGAGTCGAGGCGTTTTTAAGCGAACTAAAAGAGGCAGGCTATAAGATTGGGATGGCGTCGGCGTCAAAGAACGCTCACATGGTGACACGCCAACTCGGTTTGCTCCATGCGTTTGATCATATCGTCGATGCGGCAACCGTCGTGGACTCGAAACCACATCCAGAAGTGTTCTTGAAAGCAGCCGAAGCGCTAGCTGTCGAGCCGAAGGACTGTGTCGGTGTGGAAGATGCGGTCGCGGGGGTTGAAGCGATCCATGCGGCTGGGATGTTTGCCGTCGGCATCGGAGATCCGGCCGTGTTGACCGAGGCCGATCTCGTTTTCACAGACACGACCGGTCTCACGCTCGACAACGTCTTGACACGGATTTAAAAAAACAAAGCCTCGAGTGGTGATGCTCGAGGCATTTTTGATGAGGAGGAGATCGAATGAAGCGAACATGGTGGAAAGAGGCCGTCGTGTATCAAGTGTACTGGCGTAGTTTCCTCGACACGAACGGGGATGGATACGGTGATTTAGAAGGGGTGCGCCGAAAGTTGCCGTACATCAAAGAACTCGGGGCAGACGTCGTGTGGCTGAACCCATTCTATGTCTCACCGGATAAAGACAACGGCTATGATATCGCCGACTACTACCAAGTCATGAACAAGGCGGGCACGATGAAGGACTTCGAGCTTTTGCTTCAGGAAGCACACGCCATCGGGCTCAAGGTCATTCTAGACCTCGTCGTCAATCATACATCTGATCAGCATGCATGGTTTTTAGAGGCGAAAGCATCGGTCGACTCACCAAAACGAGACTATTACATCTGGCATGACCCTGTAGACGGAAAAGCACCAAACAACTGGCGCTCGTACTTTGCGCCGTCGTGCTGGGAGTATCATGCGGAGAGCGGGCAATATTATTACCATTCATTCGCCGTCGAACAACCGGATTTGAACTGGGAAAACGCGGAGTTGCGACACGAGATTTATAAGATGATGCGCTTTTGGCTCGATCAAGGCATCGATGGGTTCCGGATGGACGTCATCAACTTGCTCGCGAAACGGAAAGATTTGTCGGATGTCGCTAATCCATATGACTTGAGTTACTTGGCGAATAATCCGGGCATCCACGAGTACCTTCAAGAGATGCATGAGGAAGTGTTGCGGCACTATGACTGCATGACAGTTGGTGAAATTCCATTCGTGACGCCAGCAGAAGGAGCACTCTATGTCGACGAGGCTCGCCATGAACTCGATACACTGTTCCATTTCCAAATCGCCGACGAAATGCCGACATGGGATATGTTGCGGTTCAAAGCGATTCAACGCGATTGGTATGAAGGGTTGAAAGGGCGGGGCTGGAACTCGCAGTTCTTGAACAACCACGATCACACGCGGCAAGTAACGCGTTACGGGAATGACGGGGAGCATCGTGTCGCCTCGGCCAAGCTACTTGCCACGCTCACGCATACACTCCCGGGCATGCCGTACATTTATCAAGGGGAAGAGATCGGGATGACCGGCGTCACGTTCGAATCGATTGACGATTACCAAGATATCGCCATGAAGAATCGTTATGTGGAAGAAGTAAGTAAAGGAAGAGAGGCAAAAGAGGTGTTGGCGAGCCTGCAACTGCTCAGCCGTGATAACTCCCGGACACCGATGCAGTGGAACGCCCAGTCCGAATCCGGTTTCACAGACGGCACCCCATGGATGACGGTTAACCCGAACTATGTCGAACTGAACGTCGAGGCGGACTTAGCGCGAGAAGATTCCGTCTTCCGTTACTATCAACAGCTGATTCAACTGCGAAAATCGCATGAGGCACTCGTGTATGGCGACTTTACAGACTTGCTCCCGCAAGACGAGTCGTTGCATCTGTATGAACGTACATTAGGGGACGAACGGTTCGTTATCGTCCTGAATCATTCGGATGATTCCCATGCACTTCCGATTACGACAGAGGGATACGACCTCGTGTTGCATAACCTCATCAATGACACTAATCAACTGTTGCCGCACGAGGCGCGGGTATACATGACAAAGCCCGCTCAATGAAGCGGGCTTTGTTATGTTTTCTTCGGCGAATCACTAAAAGCAAAATATATCCCGACGCCAATCGCGAGCCCGATCAAGTAGTTGTCGAGGGCGATGGCTAACGAGATACCGATTGCGAGTGCGAGCGGAAAAGCGTAGCTGCCGGTCGTCTGTTTGTTGGACATGGAGAATGCCTCCTTTGTCCAATAACTACGGGCGCCGCCTCAAAAAGTTTCAAGCCTTCTTCTTCGTCCCTTGGAACGCGAAGAACATCGCGATGCCGACCCCGAGTCCGAGCCACCAGTTATCGAACAACAGACCGAAGATGAGGACAAAGGCGACGGCGACCGGGAGTGCTAAAAATCCACGTTGACGTTTCACAAAAATCATCCTTTCTGCTTCTCTCTGTTCGACTGTTCCCGGTTTCGAATCATTTCATTCTAAAAGCAAGCGTTTTCATAAAAACGGCTCAACGCCAACGTTTGTCTAAAAGATGAACAGTTATATTTTCATGTGAAATTGTGAGCAAAATCATCTATTCAACAGCCGAGGACCCTGCTATATTAATCATGTGATATATTTCACATGAAGAAATCGTAAATCACTTATATATAGGAGGACCATCCCATGGTTACATTTTTCTTAGCGTTAGGACTGTTATTGCTCGGTTATATCATCTACGGCCGTTACGTCGAGAAGACGTTCGGTATCAAAGAAGAGCGGACGACGCCCGCCTATGCGTCACAGGACGGCGTCGACTACGTGCCGATGGGGACGAAGCGAAACTCGATGATTCAGCTGTTGAACATCGCCGGTGTCGGTCCGATCTTCGGTCCGATCATGGGCGCTTTGTATGGCCCGGTCGCGTTCCTTTGGATCGTGCTCGGTTCGATTTTCGCCGGCGCGGTGCATGACTATTTGACCGGGATGATCTCGCTTCGCAACAACGGGGCGCACTTGCCGCAGCTCGCCGAGAAGTTCCTCGGCCGGTCGCTCCGCCACGTCGTCAACGGCTTCGCGTTGCTCTTGCTGCTCTTAGTTGGGACCGTGTTCGTCACGTCACCGGCCAATATGATCAACAACTTGTTCGACGGCACCGGCTCGACGCTCGCCATCGTCACGTTCGGCATCTTTGCCTACTACATCTTGGCGACACTGCTCCCGGTCGATAAAATCATCGGCCGCATCTACCCGTTCTTCGGGGCGCTTCTGTTGTTGAGCGCCGTCGGCATCGCCGTCAGTCTATTCACGCAAGGCTATCAAATCCCGGAGATGACGTTGACGAACATGCATCCGGACGGCTTGCCGCTCTGGCCGCTCATCTTCTTCACGATCTCGTGCGGGGCACTGTCAGGCTTCCATGCTACGCAGTCACCGATCATCTCGCGGACGACGATGAAAGAGAGCAACGGTCGCAGTATTTTTTACGGCATGATGATCGTCGAAGCGGTCATCGCCATGATCTGGGCGGCTGCCGCCATGGCCATCTTCGAACCGGGTGAACTGCTCGCCATGATCAATGCCGGTACGCCGGCGCTCGTCGTCCAAGAAGTGGCGACGCTCATGCTCGGTAGCATCGGCGGCACGCTCGCCATCCTCGGCGTCATCGTCTTGCCGATCACGTCGGGCGACACGGCGTTCCGGAGTGCCCGCATGATCATCGCCGACTACTTGAACATCGTCCAGAAGAAGTTCACGTCACGGTTGTGGATCGCGCTCCCGCTCTTCGTCCTGTCGTTCATCTTGACGAAAGTCGACTTCCGTCTGTTGTGGCAATACTTCAACTGGGCCAACCAGACGACGGCGGTCATCGCTTTGTTCGTCGGTGCGACGTACTTGTATATCAAAGGACGGAACTACTGGATCGCCTTGTTGCCCGGGACGTTCATGTTGTATGTCGTCTGGTTCTACATTTTGACGGCTCCGATCGGCTTCAAGATGGACGGGGTGCTCCCGTATATTTTGGCCACAATCGGCACGGTCACACTGTTCGGCTTGTTCTTCCGCCACGCGAAAGCGATGCGCGAACAAGGGCTCGAGTGCGACATATCAAGCGATCAAGCAGCATGACAAAAGGGTTTGGCCTCGGCCAAACCCTTTTTAGTCGGTTGTCTCTTGTTCCGTGAGTAGCGTCGTACTCGTTGTGCTGTGGGAATACAGATAGATGGAGAACGTTGTCCCTTCTCCGTACACCGAGTCGGCGTGAATGCCCCAACCGTGTGCCTCGGCGATCCGTTTGCAGATGCGGAGGCCGAGCCCAGTCCCTTTGATCGGACGGTGGGCGTCCGAGTCGACTCGGTAGTATTCGTCGAACACGTACGGGATGGCGTCGCTCGGGATGCCGATCCCCGTGTCCCGTACCGACAGGACGTACGTGTCGCCCTCGGTCGTCATCTCGACATAGACCGTGCCGCCGTCCGGAGAGTACTTAATAGCGTTGCCAATCAAGTTGTGAAGCAACTGCAACAGTTTTTCCTCGTCGGCCTCGATCGTCACGTCGTCGGCTGACAAGATGACGTCGTGCTGGAGAGAAGTCGCCTTGTAATGGGCGACGACGTCCTCTAGCACCGGTCGCAAGGCGAACGTCGACATCGATAACAGTTCTTCGGAATAGTTCACCCGCTGATAGTCGAGGAAGTTGTCCACGAGGCGCTCGAGCCGCTCGGCTTCCCGTTTGACGAGCGTCAACATCCCGTGCGTCTTGTCGTTGTCGCTATGCTGGTACATGAGCAGTTCGGCGTAGCCGTTGATGGCTGTGAGCGGGGAGCGGAACTCGTGGGACAGCTCGGCGAGGAAGGCATCCTTCTGTTCCTCGAATCGGATCGAGTCGGTGATGTCGCGCCACATGATGAAGACGCCACGCGGGGTGTGCGTGAAGTTCGAAATGACTTGCATCGTCCGCTCGCCGATGCGGAGCGACTTCGCATCCATGCTCGGGCAACAGCCGAACCGGTTCGTCAACAGCTCATCCCAAAACAGCGTCACGTCGGTCATATCGGCCCCGTTCCGCTCGAGCGTCTCATAAAAGAAACGGGTCATATCGTCCATGCTTGGAAAGCGACGGGTCTCCATCGACGGACAGATGGCACGGAGCTGTTCATTCGAATACAGATGGTTCCGTGTGAAGTCGATATAGCAGACGGCATCCTGCACCTCTTCGACGAGCGAGGCGATCGGGAAGGCGTGAGGGGAGCGGGCGCGCTTCGTCACGACGGATCGACTGCTCGCGGACCGTCCATGATTTCGCCGTGCCGGATAAAATGACTTTCGATTCATGAGAGAACCTCCTTTCCATCAAAGGTTATATTATGAAAGTAAGTAAGTGCGTAGCATTCCCATTCATTATACGATATTCCGGCTTAATTCCCTATACCACCCATGGGCCTAGCTAAAAACCGGTCATGATCGGGACACTTGGACGATTCGGTCTCGATTCTAGGAAAAAACGCCTCCCTCGAGGATACGAGGAAGGCGTCAGGCTTAGAAGAACGTGTATGGGTTGACGCTATTGGCAGCCGTTGAGCTGCTATAGACGTATTTGTTTTTATGGACCTCGAAGTGGAGATGGTTCCCGAACGAGTTGCCGGTGTTGCCGACCGTACCGATTTTCCCACCCTTGGCGACCTTCTGTCCTTTGACGACGTTCAAGCGGTCCAAGTGGGCGTAGACGGTCGTATAGGCTTGACCGTTGATCGTGTGTGAAACCATGACGTGGTTGCCGTAGGCGCCGTAGTTCCGGGCGACGATGACTTGGCCGTATGCTGCCGACTGAACCGTCGTGCCTTTGGCGGCCGCCAAATCGATGCCGTTATGGAACGTGTAGCCATATTTTCCGCTCGCCGGGCCGTACCCTTGCGTCAACGTACCTTTTGTCGGCATGAGGAGCTTGCCCGCTGTCGCCGTTTGGAGTGATGTGCTGCTATATTTTTTTACATATGTACTCGAGACGTATTTTGTACTGCCGTTATAATTGATTTTCGTCCATGAACCGGTCGCGCCGAGATAGGTGAACGTTTGGCCGAGTTTGGCACTGCCGACTTTTTGGTAAGACGTCGATGGGCCGCTCCGCACGTTCAGGACATTCGTCGTGACTTTGACTTTATACGATGTAGCTGCCTCTACCGGTGTCGAAGCGGGAAGTGTCAAGCCGGAAACAAGAAGGGCGCCTAATGTAATCGTCATCAGTTGTTTTTTCATAGTATGGTAAATCCTTTCAATTATGTAACAATGCGACAGAACAATGATAATTACCTTACAAAAAAATTTTACCATCAAAAAATAGATTCTAATATGTCATTTATATTTCAAAAAAGTATAATCGTTATGAAAACGACAGTGTAGTGGGAAAAGTCGAGTTGTACCAACGTAATTGAGACATACAACGTTTTGTTGGTAAAAGAATATATGCCTAATATTCAAAAAAACTCCGATTTCTCATAGTTTAGCTTTTGAAAAACAGGGTAATTTTAATTAGTTTGGCCTAAATAAAAAAGACCGATGAGAATCAGCCGCTTTTGTCAGTCCTTTCCTTGAAGTGCTTCCTCTATACATAAGAAAAACCGAGGCATGCGCCCCGGTTTAGCGTGTCTGCCCTTACGGAGAAGGCGTGATCACGTTCAGATGAATATTTCGATTATGGTGCCGACAGTTCTTCCTCGGTGACCCATTTATGATTGGTCACTTCTTCACCTGATTCTAACGTGAAGTCGACCATATAGACGGTCGTCTTTTCAGCCGAATCGACGGTTGCCGTCGTGCCGCCCATTCCTTCCATATGTTCAGCCTCGACATCGATCTCATCGCCGACCTCATATGGTTCGGTCGTGGCGTTTTTGACTTCTTCATGGATAATCCATTTATGGTCTTCGATACGTTCACCCCCATGCGTCGGATCATACGAGATGCTGTATACGACCGTGTCGTAAGCACCGACAATCGTCGCTTCGGCTCCTTCCATACCTGGCATATGGGCTTCTGTGATGATGGCCGTGTCACCGACCGCGAACGTCGGGTTCTCCGCTGACTTCAAGCCTTCGGGGACGTCACCAGACCCGGACATATCCATTCCTGAATGGTCGTTTCCGTCCATCGTCTCTTCCATCTGGTCATTCATGTTCGTGTCATTGTTCGTCGTTTCATCTTCGCCGCAAGCAACGAGCAAACCGCTCAGTGAGAGTGCCATCGTCATCATTCCAAGTTTTTTGTTTATCTTCATTCCTATTCCCTCCAATTAACGTGTGATTAGTTTACTTTCAACTGTCCCATCATCCCGTTTTCTTCATGTTCCAGGATGTGGCAGTGATACATGAACGTCCCTGTCTCCCGAAACGTCATTTCAATTTTTACTTTTTCGCCCGGTGCGACAGCGACCGTATCTTTCCAACCGCGTTCGTTGTCAGGCGGGGGTTGGCCGTCCCGTTCAAGTATCCGGAATTGGACGCCGTGGACGTGGAACGGGTGGGTCATCCCGCCCATCATGTCTTCTCGATTATAAATTTCCCATATCTCGGTCGAACCTTGTTGGACATTGATGTCGATTCGATCGGGATCGAATTGTTTGCCGTCAATCGACACCATGTTGCCCATCCCGAACAACGTGAGGCGTCGGTCGGCAACGCTTGATTCGTTAGACGCAGACGTTCCGTCAAAGGCATCGCTCCATTCGCCGTCTTGATCGACCTCGTCACGCACCGTGAACGTCGTGAACGGAATCCCATCCGCTTGAAGAGCGAGATCGTCTCCGAGCGACAAGTCTGAGAAGTCGATTAATATCTCGGCACGTTCGCTAGGTGTGAGCGTCAACGTTTTGAGTGGTACGGGTTTGTCGAGCAACCCGCCGTCGGTCGCGATTTGAGTGAATGACGATCCGTTCGATAATGAGAAGTCGATGTTCCGAGCGTTAGAGCCGTTAACGAGACGGACGCGTAACGTGTTCGTGGTCACGTCGAACGTCGTATTGATGGCACCGTTCGCAATCAACGTATCGCCGACCGTCCCATCGACGTTCATCTGGCGATCGTAATCGAGTTGTCCGTCGTCTGTGAAGAGACGGTCTTGGACGATGAGCGGAATGTCATCGACACCGTACTCGTTTGGCAACCCGTTCTCCGCTTGGTCCGTTACGTACAAGAGTCCGGCCAGACCAAGGTATACTTGTTCGGCCGTTGCGCCCATCGGATGCGGATGGAACCAAAGCGTGCCCGGTTCTTGGTCAATCTCGAGACGAACTTGTTTTTGCTCACCGGGGCCAATCAGTTGGTGCGGTCCGCCGTCTTCTTCTCCAGGGATGACGAGACCGTGCCAATGGAAAGAGGTCGGTTCGGCGAGCTGATTGATCGTGTCGATATACACGGTCTTCCCAGCTGGCAACTCAATCATTGGGCCGAGTAAAGTCCCGTTATAGCCAAGCGTCTCGGTGTTGACGCCTTCGTCGAAGAAGCGATGCTCGCCACGTTCAGTGCGGACCGTATAATAAAGCGCCTCGTCTGTGACGCGGTCAGGTTGTAGCCGTTTCGGAATCGGAAGCGGTTGAGCTGGTTCGTCGGAGGTGATGAGGTCAATCGTGTTCCCACGTCCCATCCCACCATTGCCGTGCATCATGCCGCCATTGTCCCGATCTCCCATGAATGATCCGTTTCCCATCATCCAGCCTCCAGGAGCGAACGTGAACAACAGGAGGAGCAGTCCAATCACGATACTTACGATAACCATCCCGATAATCCATTTCATGACGCGGTTCATAAGGCATCATCCTTTCTAGTTAAAGCGAGAACCTATTTAGTTATACCAACAACTTATGAAATTTTTGTTAAACGGGAAATTTAGTTTTTATATACTGCATAGGGGTATATGGTATACATAGGAGGTGGTCAACGTGGAACATTCACACCACGCGTCATCTCATCATGAACACGGAGAAGCGCATGACTCGCACGCCGGCGGACATGAAGGGATGATTGAAGAGTATAAGCGTCGATTTTTCGTCTCGTTAGGACTGACGATTCCAATCCTCATCTTGTCGGACATGATTCAAGAGTGGGCCGGTTTCGAACTTACGTTTACTTATGAAAAGCAGACGCTATTCGTGTTGGCGACGATCGTGTACGTCTATGGAGGGTGGCCGTTTTTGAAAGGGAGCATCGACGAATTGCGTCAACGAAACCCGGGGATGATGATGCTGATTGGACTGGCCATCAGCGTCGCGTACTTCTATAGTGTCGCTATCGTGTTCGGGTATGGGCATGGACATGACTTCTTTTGGGAGTTGGCGACGTTGATCGTGATCATGTTGCTCGGGCATTGGATTGAGATGCGCTCCATCATGGGTGCCTCGAACGCGTTGCAACAGCTCGTTCGTCTATTACCGAGTGTGGCGCACCGCATCAACGGGAGTGATATCGAAGACGTTCCCGTCTCGGCGCTAGCAGCCGGAGATTTGATTCTCGTCAAACCGGGCGAGCAGATCCCTGTCGACGGGGAACTGCTGAAAGGGCGGACGACGGTCGATGAGTCGATGTTGACCGGGGAGTCGATGCCCGTTGAGAAAGAAACGGGAGATGTCGTCATCGCCGGGTCGATCAACCAAGAAGGAAGTATGACGATTTCAACGACGAGCACGGGAGAGAGCACATACTTGTCGAAAGTCATCGATTTGGTCAAAGAAGCACAGGAGTCCAAATCAAAAACGCAAAATCTGGCCAATCGGGCCGCCAAGCTTTTGTTCTATGTCGCCGTCGGGGCGGGTGTGCTAACGTTCGTCGTTTGGCTCGCTCTCGGCTACTCGGTCAGTATGGCCGTCGAGCGGATGGTCACCGTCATGGTCATATCATGTCCGCATGCGCTCGGCCTTGCGTCCCCGCTCGTCGTGGCGGTCTCGACGTCGCTATCGGCGAAACGAGGGTTGTTGATTCGGAACCGGACCCAGTTCGAGGAGGCACGTCATCTCGATGCGATCATCTTTGATAAGACGGGCACACTGACGCAAGGTGATTTTGGGGTGACGGACATTGAAGCCGCATCCTCGTATACGAACGATGAAGTGTTGCGTCTGGCTGCCGCCGTCGAGACGGCCTCGCAACACCCGCTCGCACGAGGGATTCTTCGCGAAGCGGAAGAGCGAGGTTTGACGTTACCTGAGGTCGTCGATTTCGCCTCCATCACCGGCGTCGGTCTAGAAGGTCGCGTGAATGGGGCACACGTTCAAGTCGTCAGTCCTCGTTTTATTCGCGAGCACGAGCTATCGATCGATGAAACGGCATTTGATCAGTTATCGGCCGCCGGGAAGACCGTCGTCTTCACGATTCGCGACGGGGAATTGGTCGGCATGATCGCCTTGGCGGACATGGTTCGCGATGAGGCGAAAGAGACGGTCCGAGCGTTGAGAGAGCGCGGTGTCCGCTCGATTATGCTCACCGGGGATAACCGGAAAGTGGCGAACTGGGTCGCCTCGCAACTTCACATCAATGAAGTGTACGCAGAAGTGCTACCGGATGATAAATCACGGCAAGTCCAAACCGTCCAAGCCGATGGCAGCAAAGTGGCGATGGTCGGGGACGGCATTAACGACGCACCGGCCTTGGCCCAAGCGGATGTCGGGATCGCCATCGGGAGCGGGACCGACGTCGCCGTCGAGACGGCCGATATCGTCCTTGTCCGGAGCAACCCGAAAGACGTGCTATCGATTCTCGACTTGTCTCGCAACACGTACAACAAGATGATTCAGAATCTCTGGTGGGCCGCCGGCTACAACATCGTCGCCATCCCGCTCGCAGCGGGCGTGTTGGCACCGCTCGGCATCATCTTGTCCCCGGCCGTCGGTGCGGTGCTCATGAGCCTCAGTACGGTCATCGTCGCGCTCAATGCGCGGACGCTCAAACTTTAACAATTCTTTCATCTTTAGTCTCTATAATGAGTAGGATGCTAAAAATGGAGGGAATAGAATGAAACGAAAGCTATTCGTACCGATGTTCGTGACGACCGTATTACTTGCCTCGTGCGGTGCGGATCCGACAGAGGATCAGACCACTGCACCGGTTGTTGAGAAAGAGAAATCGACAACCGAACAGACGACAGACCGCTGGGAAGCGACAGCAGCAGGCACCGAAGTTTCCCATATTCACGGTGCCGGTTTTTGGCAAGACGGACGCCCGGTCATCGCGACGCATACGGGACTGATGGAATTCAGGGAAGACGGCTGGTACGAGTTGTCGTCGAACCGGCATGACTATATGGGCTTCGAGCTCGTCGCCGACGGCTTTTACGCGAGCGGTCACCCGGCGCAGGATTCGCCGTATAAGAATCCGCTCGGCGTCGTCCGTGGAACCGAGAAAGGCGAGACGCTCGAGATTCGTTCGCTAGAGGGCGAGGCCGATTTTCACTATATGAGCGTAGGCTATGAAACAGAAAGTATTTACGTCTATTTAGAACAAGCGACAAAAGAGCTCGCGCCAGGATTTTATCGTTCGCTCGACGGTGGTGTCTCGTTTGAGCCGATGAAGATGGACGGGATCGAAGGTCGTGGCATCGCCGGTATCACGGCCGATGCGAGCGAACCGAAACGCGTCTTCGTCTATGGCCCAGATGGCATCCTCGTTTCAGATGACGGGGGAGATACGTTCGAGCCGTTCGATGATCAAGGAAACATCGTCACGATGGCCGCGGCAAAAGGACAACTGGCGTATATCGCTAAAACAGGTACCTCGTTCGATCTTGTGGTCTCGGATTTGACCGACGAGACGGAGACGTCCATCGACTTGCCGACTATGAACGCTGACAACGTCCCGATTGAACTCGTGATGGAAGCAGAACGATTGTTGCTGGCGACGTCGGATAACAGTGTGTACGTCTTCGAAGACGAGGGATGGACGCAACTGTTAAAAGCGGGAAGTGTGAACTGAAAAAATGGTCGGCGCCTGAGTCAGGGGCCGGCCATTTTTAGTGGAGCGGAAGCGTGATGGTAAACGTCGTCCCGGATTGGTCGGAGGCGACGGTCAACGTGCCTTCATGCAGGCGAATGATTTGATGGGCGATGGCGAGTCCGAGGCCACTGCCTCCTGTCCGACGGGAACGTGATTTTTCGACCCGATACAGACGATCGAAGATGTAAGGCAGGTCATCTTGTGGGATGCCTTTCCCGTCATCTTGAATGGTGAAATGAAGCGACTCATTCGCAAGCTGCATATCAAATCGGACGTGGCGTGCCTCGCTGTGTTCAATCGCATTGTGGGCGATGGAACGGAACACTTGTAAGATTCGACTTCGGTCCAACTGAAGGATGATGTCTGTTGCGCCGCAATCGGTCTGAGTTTTGAAAGCGATCGGCGTCACCCGGAACATCGTATCGAGCACTCTGCGTAAATCTTCGCATAACTCACCTGCAGACACGGTTTCGCGATGCAACGTGAACGTGTTCTCATCCAACTGGGCGAGTTGGAACGCATTTTCGACGAGTTCCGTCAGCGCTTGGCTCTCCTCAAGAATCGTTTGAATCGACTGTTCTTTTAACGGTCCTGGTGTTTGTGGTTTTGACGCGATCTCGGCATAGCCTTGCAGATACGTGAGCGGCGTCTTGATCTCATGGGCGAGGTCGGATAAAAATTGATTGCGCTCTTTACGAAGACGAACGAGTTCGAGCGACATCGCTTCAATCGAGCGGGCAAGTTCCCCGATCTCGTCTTCTCGAGTCGTCGGAAGCGTCAACGTTTCAGGATTCGTCAGTACGTTCTCGGTGGCTCGGCGCAACAGCTGAATCGGATTTGAAATCAAACGGCTCAGCAAAACGAACGTCAAAACGGTGATGACGAGCGCGATCCCTGTGATGTAGAGAAATCGGAGTTGGAGGCGATGGCTGATCTCGTGAATGATCTCGGTCGGGAGAAACATATACACATATCCGAAGCGGGTGTCGTCTTCCATGGCGTCAATCGGGGTCCGCACCGCGAGATACGGTTCGTTCTCCCAATCATTTTCGAGCACGATCGTTTCATTCACGTCCTCTCGGCTCGCTTCATCTTGAACGAGCGTCGCGAGCGGGTCGGGAAAGCGATTGGACGTCTGCAAAATCGAATGGTCGGGAGCGGTGATGGCGACTTTCGTATCGGTCTCACTTTCCATCGTCGCGACATGACCAATCGTCTCGGCATCAAAGCTCATCGAGAGTACGTTCGCATGACTCTCGGCCCGCGACTCGAGGCGATCGATTTCTTCGACGACGCGCTCACCGAGCAACGTGTGGTAAAGCAGTAAGAACAAGACACCTTCAATCAGCAATGTCGTCAACAAAAAAATCAGGCTGATTCGGAACGGGAGGCTGTTGCGTCGGAACGTCATGAGTCCGACCGCTCCTCGGTCCAGCGATAGCCGCGTCCCCACACCGTCTTCAAATAATCGTCAATCGGGAAGCCGGCCTCGCCGAGTTTGTCGCGAATCATACGGATATGGGCGTCGACCGTGCGCGGGTCCGATTCGGACGAATAAGGCCATACCAAGTCATATAAATCCATCCGGTTGTACAACCGGTTCGGATGTTGCAGAAACAACTTTAAGATGGCCGTCGCTTTCGGCGTCATGACGACTTCTTGTTCTTGATACAGGATGCGTCCGCTCGCTTCTTCATAGCGCAATTGTCCATAATTCACATTCGTGACGCGGCTCCGTCGTAACACTGCGCGAATCCGGGCCAACAACACGTTGCCTTCGAACGGTTTCGTGACATAGTCGTCAGCCCCGGCGTCCAATCCGCGGATCGTCGTCTCGCTATCCGAGCGGGCCGTCAATAAGACGACAGGTAGTTCGGCGTCGAGTGCTTTGATTTGGCGACACAACGTGATCCCG
Source organism: Exiguobacterium sp. s7 (assembly GCF_018618195.1). NCBI lineage: Bacteria > Bacillati > Bacillota > Bacilli > Caryophanales > Exiguobacterium > Exiguobacterium sp. s7. Next base: position 146,668 of record NZ_JACSLO010000004.1, read on the forward strand.
TCGACACCGGGCATCATGATATCCAACATGACCAAGTCCGGACGTTCAGATAGCAGCTCCATGGCTTCTCGTCCGTCCGCGGCCTCGATGCAAGTGTAGCCGTCCCCTTCGAGGAATAAGCGAAGGAGCCGTCTCATTTTTACTTCGTCATCGACAATCAAGATGTTCATCTGTTGTCCTCCTTTTGTTTTCGTCCATCGTTCCTACCAATTTCGAGAGTCGTGCTACGTTCTCCTTGTAAAGAACTGTCGGACAAGCTCCGATTCGTCGAACGGCACGAGGAGGTCTTCGATGCGCTCGACGTGGTCATGTCCTTTCCCGAACAGGACCCCACAGTCATAGTCTACCATCCGCTCACAGAAGAAACGGATGGCTTCTTCGCGCTTGTCGAAATGGGCAAGTTCGGCAGACTGTCCATCCGCTAAATCGTCGAGGATTTGCTGGGGATTTTCATGGCGCGGGTCATGGACGGTCAAGATGAAGTCGGCGCCTGAAACAGCGACCACGTCGGTCATCATCCGACGTTTCATCCGGTCTCGCTCACCGGCGGCGCTGAGTAACACGAGCACACGAGAATGACGGGCCGTTAGCGATGTCACGACTTTTTCAATGGCATCCGGAGTATGTCCGTAGTCGATATAGACGGGTGTCGTGATGCCCGACACTTTCTCGAGTCGCCCGCTCGGCAAGGTTAAGTTCGAGAGGTGAGGGACAATCTCTTTTAAAGAGACACCCGTTTGAAGGACGATACTGATCGCACATAACGTGTTGTCGAGGTTATAGTCTTCTAGGAACGGGGGCGCAGACAACGCCGTCTCTCCGTCCATACGAACGATAAAACGGTCAGCTTCCGTCTGACCGGTTAAATCGGCTACAGACGAATGACGGCTGAACCTGAACCACCTCGCGTGAGGTGGTGCGACGGACCGCATGAGCTCATGATACGGGTCGTCACCATTGACGATGCCGCAACCCACATCCGATAATTGCGCGAACAATTGGGCTTTCGTGTACGCATACGTCTCCATCGTGCCGTGGTAATCCAAATGGTCGTGCGACAGATTGAGAAACGAGGTCGTCTCGAATGACAAGTTCGCGATACGTCTCTCCGCGATGGATTGGGAAGATACCTCGATCAGACAATCCGTCACGCCGGCCTCGATCATGGTGTGGAGGTGGCGGTGGATGGTTAGCGAATCGGGTGTCGTGTTCGGTGTCTCGAACGTCTGACCGGAATAGGTGATACCGAGTGTGCCGATCAAGCCGGCGGATATGCCGAGTTGGTCGAACAGTTGATGTGCCAGGGCGGTCGTCGTCGTTTTTCCGTTCGTCCCGGTGACGCCATGAAGACGGAGTCGCGTCGATGGATGGTCATAGAACGCACTGGCGAGTTCAGCTAATGCATGTTTCGTATCTTTACAGTAGATGACAGGCACCCGGGCCTCGATCGGACGTTCGGCGATGATGGCCACGGCCCCGTTGTGGATTGCCTCGTTCACGTAGTCATGGCCGTCACGTCGATACCCTGATATACAGACGAATAAAAAATTTTGTTTAATTTCTTTGGAGGAGAAGGAAATGCCTTCAATCATCGTTTCGGCAGGATTGTCTAAATACGTCCATGTCACAAGCTGTTTCAGCTCTGTCAACAGGTCTTGCAGGTTTTTTAACACGTCTTGATGTCTCCTTTGTCGGCAAAGTCCATTTTGACAGTATAGCCCCTGTTTGTGAAAAAGAAGTGAAATGGTAGGAACGCTCGCTCGACTAGATGAATCATGGGGTTTTAACGAAAAAAGAATAGGCAAAGGAATACGTAGAAGCAAATAAATAGAAAGGCAGGAGAGAACAATGAAACCTTATGCGAAATTCGGAGTGATGATTCTTGTGTCGACGTTCCTCATGTACTGGCTCATGTATTTGAACGTGTTCCAACTCGACCACATCTTCTTCAGTCAGACGCGTCTGTACATGGCGCTCATCATGGGCTCGGTCATGGCGTTCGTCATGTTGCTGTTCATGTGGGGCATGTACAAGAACAAGAAGCTGAACGCCATCATCTTGGGCGTGAGCGCGCTCGTCTTCGGCTTGTCGTTATGGCTCGTCCGGAGCCAGACGACGGTCGATGACGTCAGTTGGATGCGAGCGATGATCCCGCACCACTCCATCGCCATTTTGACGAGCGAACGGGCGGAAATCGAAGACCCGCGCGTGAAACAGTTGTCAGAAGAGATCATCAAAGCGCAAGAACGAGAAATCGCCGAGATGAAGCGATTGATCGAAGAGCTAGAACAAGAAGAAGAGGAAGCGAAGGCGGCTGAAGAAGCCGAAGCGCAAACAACAGCGGCCGAGTGATCGGCCGCTTTTGTCATGTGTCGGTAGGGAGTTGTGTCTCAATCAAGTCGACGGCAATCGTCAACGCCTGAATGCGACGTTTGGCGAGCGTCAGTTGCGCCTTGTAACGGGCGGGTTCGTCTTTCGCTTCGAGCGTTTTCACCGTCTCGTTCAGTTTGTGGAGGATTGAATCGATTTGTCGTTTCGCTTCGGTTAATTCAAGTGTGGAATATTGCATGAGTCCTCCTAAAGCGTTTTCCTCCAGTATACATAAGAAAAAAACCGAGGCGAGCGCCTCGGTTTAGTTTGTTGGCTAGACGTCCGGTTCATCTACATTCGAGATATGATTCACTTGAGAGGCTAGCACGTCTCCTTAGCGATTCGCTCAAGGTGGTCTCGTCTGTACAGAAATTAGTGCTCTTGAAAACGGATTGCTTTGTTCCAGTCCCGATTCCTCACTTTTTAGGCTTTTGGAATTGATTCAGAACGCCTTTGACTTTGTCCGCTAAAGAGTCGGAATGGCCGTCGTTGCGTTGATGAGTCGATTTGTCATCATTCATTTTCCCAGTTATTTCTTTCGCCTTGGCTGCAACTTGGTCAATGATGTGGTCATACTTACCGTTTTGTTTGTGATCAGACATAAGTCTAATTCCTCCTCGTATCAGGTCTTTAGTAAAGTGTTAACCAATTTTGAAGAAGAATAAACTTTTAAGGTCGAAAGAACTTATTTTCGCATATTGTTAGCTCGGAAAAAATCAAAGTGATATTGATCATAACGCACCGACGACCGCATGCGGCACGTACGGTTCTTCGAGTGAAGCAATCTCGTCCGCCGTTAGCGTGACGGTCAATGCACGGGCGGCTTCGTCCAAATGATGTGCCTTCGTGGCGCCAATGATTGGAGACGTGACCGTGTCTTTTTGAAGGAGCCAGGCGAGGGCGACTTGGGTACGAGTGATCCCCCGCGTCTCAGCGATGGCGGCGACCCGCTCGATGATGAGCCGGTCGGCGTCCATCGTCGCGTCATACTTCGAACGTTGAATCACGTCCGTCTCGGAGCGGTGGGTCACGGTCGATAGGTCGCGGGTCAGACGTCCTGAGGCGAGCGGACTGTACGGTGTGACCCCAATTTTCTCTTCCCGACAAAGCGGCAACATTTCACGTTCTTCTTCCCGATAAATCAAGTTCAAGTGATTTTGCATCGACACGAACCGGGTCCAGTTGTTCCGTTCCGCCACGTGGAGCGCTTTTTGGAACTGCCAGGCGTACATCGCCGATGCACCGATATAGCGGGCCTTCCCGGATTTGACGACGTCATGGAGCGCCTCCATCGTCTCTTCGATCGGTGTGTCATAGTCCCAACGGTGGATGATATACAGATCGACGTAATCGGCGCCGAGCCGTTTCAAGCTATGGTCGATTTCCGACAGAATCGCCTTCCTCGACAAGCCGCCGCCGTTCGGACCGTCGTGCATTCGACCGTGAACTTTTGTTGCGAGTACGATCTCGTCCCGGTTCGCATAATCCCGAAGCGCACGTCCGACGTATTCCTCGCTCGTGCCTTTCGAGTAGATGTTTGCCGTGTCAAAGAAGTTGATACCGAGGTCGAGTGCTTGTTTGATGATCGGACGGGTCGCCGCCTCATCGAGTACCCAGTCATGAATCCATCGGTTCGCGTCGCCAAAGCCCATACAGCCGAGACAGAGCCTTGAGACATCGAGTCCCGTATTGCCAAGTTTTACGTATTCCATGAAAATGCCTCCTTCAAAGTTGATACGTGGAGAGGAACCGTTCGAACTCATCCACGGTGCTGTCATCGTTGACGGTCAATCGTAATTCGGTATGGGTGCCGATCGGAAGCGCCAGCGCCTCGACAAGTGCCTCCGGCGTCGGGTCGAGTCGGAATGAATCGAGCCGAATCGCCACGTTATGGGCAAGTGCGAAATGCGCACAACGGGTGAGCAATGTCGCGAAGCCGCGTTCGACCGCCACGTGATACGTCTTTTCCATGTCGATTCCCCTCCTTTGCCATCAGTATGACGCGGGAAGCAGGGCGAGCGTTAGCGCGTTCATGTCGTGTTTTTGCCTAATCCTCTCAACAGGTTGGACAGGGCTCGTCCAAGAAAACAATCTACCGTATACTGAAGGGGAGAATCCAGAGGGAGGGTGAACGACATCGAGACACGACTGCAACTGATTGACGTCATCACACGACACATACCGGGGGACGGGGTGCATCCGACGATCGTCCCGGCGATGACGTTCATTCATGAATCGATGGTGACCGAACCGATCACACGCGTCAATGAACCGTCATTTTGCCTAATCCTGCAGGGGGGGAAAGAGATGTTGTTCGGTGACGAACGGCTCGTCTACGAGGGCGGACATTACCTCGTTGTCTCGGTCGACTTGCCTGTGACGGGACAAGTGACGAAAGCGAGCGCAGACGTCCCATACGTGGCGTTGAAACTCGAGTTGACGATTGACGACTTGATCGATGCCGTCGGGCACGTCGAGCTGACTGAGCCGCGTGAACCGAAACGAGGCATGTATATCGCCGATGCCGACGAGGCGTTGTTCGATGTCGCGCTCCGTCTCGCCCGTCTCGTCGATACACCGGATCATGTGGCACTCGCGCCGCTTTATAAGCGCGAACTCCTGTATTGGGTGGCGCAAGGGTCGAACGGGGAGATGCTGCGGCAGTTGGCGTTCGAGGGGAGTCAGGCGTTCCGGATCAAACGCGTCATCGACCACATCATCGCGAACTTCAACGAGACGATTCGGAGTGAAGAGTTGGCCCGCGTCGCCAATATGAGCGTCTCGACGCTCCACCGTCATTTCAAGGAAGTGACGGCGATGAGCCCGCTCCAATTCCAAAAACAGTTACGGCTCCAAGAGGCGAGACGGCTGTTGCTCATGCAGGCGACGGACGTGGGCGAGGCGGCGTTCCAAGTCGGCTACGAGAGTCAATCGCAGTTCAGCCGCGAGTATGCCCGGTTGTTCGGGCTGTCGCCACGGGCCGACGTGCGGCAACAACGACAGCTTTGACAAACGAAATGCGCGAGCGGTATGCTTGAGGGGAAAACGACATACATTAGGATTGTTACTGGATTGCCAGGCAAAACCTAAACTGGGCGCACGTGTTGCGTCTGGTTTAGGTTTTTCTTGTGTTCAGGACAAAAAAAGGAGGATATTATGCGACACATCATCTTTCTAGACGTCGACGGCACGCTCGTCGATGACCACGGCAACATCCCGGAATCGGCAAAGGAGGCCGTCCGACAGGCGCGACAGAACGGCCATCTCGTCTTCTTGTCGACCGGGCGCTCGAAGGCGGAGCTGTTTTCGGACATTCTCGACGTCGGCTTTGACGGCATCATCGGGGCAGCCGGGGGCTACATCGAACTCGAGGAAGAAGTGTTGTACCATCAACAAGTCTCCGTCGATGATTTGAGCCACCTCATCTCCTTCTTTACGGAACACGGCATCGATTTCTATCTTGAGTCGAACGACGGCCTGTTCGCCGGCGGCAACGCTAAGGCACGGGTGGCGACGATGATTGACGAGTTGATGGCGAACAATCCGGAGGCGAGTGCGACGATCGAGCGCGGCTTGAAGCCGTTCCATGACGCGATGATGGAAGGGGTCGACCTCGTCCGTCCCGACGTGAACAAAATCTCGTTCCTCGGCTCATCCGTCCCGCTCGACGTCATCCAACAAGAGTTCGCATCCCGCTTCACCGTCATCCCGAGCACGGTCGCTGTATTCGGGGCTAACAGCGGGGAGCTCTCCATCCCGGGCGTCAACAAAGCGACGGCGATTGCGACGTTGCTCGAACATCTAGGTCTCGAGCGAGCGCAGACGTTCGCCTACGGGGACGGGTTGAACGACATCGAGATGCTCGAATACGTCGAGGTCGGTGTCGCCATGGGCAATGCCAAACCCGAGGTCAAGCGTGTCGCCGACGATGTGACGGACGCCTGTGACCAAGACGGGCTTGCGAATAGCTTCAAAAAGTATCGACTCATCTGAAAAAAAGCCAAGCAACCTCTCTTCAGGTTGCTTGGCTTTTCGTCGCGACATCGTTCACGACATCGGCGAGGGTCACATGCTTCAATACCGATTCCATCGCCGATTGGGCATGGATGAAAATCGGCTCGATCGTCGCTTGGATATGTTGGCCGACAGGACACGCCGGGTTCGGGTTGTCATGGATACTGAACAGCTCGTTCTCCTCGACGACACTGACAGCGCGATAGACGTCATAGAGCGAAATCTCGGTCAAGTCTTTCGTCAGTTTGGCTCCGGCGACGCCAGGCTTCACTTCAATCAAGTCGGCCTTCTTCAACATCGCCATGATTTTTCGGATCAAAGCCGGGTTCGTGTTGACACTGCCGGCCAAAAAGTCAGACGAGGTGACGCCGTCCTGATTGACCTCGATCAACGTCAAGATATGAATGCCGACCGCGAAACGGCTACTGATGGACATAGGCTACCACCTTTCTGCACAAGTCATGTAAGTGAATTGGTTACATCTTCAGTATAACAGGGAACAAACAATTGACAAACGAAGATGCTGTAACTATGATGATTACATGTAACCGATTTAATTACAGGTTAAAAGGAGGAAATGATTTATGAAATACTTAGTCACAGGTGCAACCGGGAAACTCGGTTCGAAAATTGTCGATGTGTTACTCAAGTCGGTACCCGCAAGTGAACTCGCGGTCAGCGTCCGCAATCCGGAGAAAGCGGAAGCACTGAAAGCGAAAGGTGTCGATGTGCGACACGGCGACTTCGACAAGCCTGATACGCTCGATGAAGCGTTCAAAGGTGTCGAACGATTGCTCATCATCTCGGCGGACGGGGACAACGACACGCGCATCCGTCAACATGCGAACGCTGTCGAGGCGGCCGAACGCGCAGGCGTATCGTTCATCGCCTATACGAGTCTCGCCGACGCGACAGACAGCCAAAACTTGATGGCCCCGCCACATGTCGAGACGGAAGGCGCAATCGAGCGGACGGGAATCCCTCACGCGTTCTTGCGCAACAACTGGTACTTAGAAAACGAACTTGGTAGCATTCAAGGAGTGCTTGCCGGCGCACCTTGGGTGACGGCAGCCCGTGACGGGAAGGTCGGTTGGGCGCTACAAGAAGATTACGCTGAAGCGATTGCGAACGTCCTGATGGCGGACGATTTCGAACAAGACATCTTCGAATTGTCAGGTCCGCTCTATACGCAAGCCGAACTCGTCGAGGCGCTCAGTGAAGTGCTCGGGCGTGAAGTGACCCTTCAAGAAGTGAGTACTGACGCTTATGCTGGCGTCATGCGCGGCGCCGGGGTGCCGGAAGGAGCGATTCCGATCGTCGTCGGCATTCAAGACAGCATCCGCAACGGCTCGCTCGAGGTCGAGTCGAATGATTTCGAGTTGGTGCTCGGTCGTCCGGTGACACCGCTCAAAGAGGCGCTTCAAAAGCTCGTATCAACGTTATAAACGATAATAGTGACGTCACGTTTTCGATGATTGAGAACGTGACGTTTTTTGATGAATATTAGTGATTTGTCTTCACATATTTGTGAACACGTCATCCCCATCCGTTATACTAACAATAAATGGATAATCATAGATGTACATAGGAAGGATCGATTACATGAAAAACATGATGTTCTTAATCGGCGTCGTCTTAGGATTAGGATTATTGTTCGGGCTGAGATATGAATTCAATGTCATCGGGGATACGGGCTTTAGAATCGCGGCCATCCTCATGCTCATATCGGTACTCATCATTCGGTCGACTGCAAAAATTTCATTCTTCAGCCATTCATAAAAACAGACCGCGAATCCACATTCGCGGTCTGTTTTTTAGTTCGCTCGGGCTTCGAGCTGACCGGTCACGTCTTCTAACGTGCTCGCGGTCGAGGCGAGGCGGTCCGACATGTGGCTCAACTCTTTTTGGATGGCGACTTGTTCTTCGGTCGCGGCGGCGACGTGCTGAATTTGTTGCTGCAGTTCGCTCGCCGCTCGTTTCGTCGTCGCAAGGCGCGCCTCGAGCGTCTCCATCTGAGACGTCACGCGTTGACGTGTCTCTTGAATCGAACTGATTTGACCGTCGATTTCAGAGACGTCTTCGGTCAGGCGATGGAACACGGCCGTCACATCGGCCGAGACGGTTTGACAGTTCTCGGTCGCGCGTTTGAATAACTGTGCCGAATCGCGGACGACGATCGTATCGTCCATCAGTCCACCGAGAACGCGGGTCATCTCGGCTGCATAATCTCGGGACTGGACGGCGAGCTTGCCGACCTCAGAAGCGACGACGGCGAAACCACGACCGGCATCACCCGCCCGTGCGGCTTCAATCGAGGCGTTCAAAGCCAGCATGTTCGTCTGGTCGCTGATTGTCTCGACGTGCTGCAGGATGGCTTGAATTTCGGTCGATCGGTTCGACATCGTCGTGACCACGCGTTCGAGTCGTTCCGATTCGCTAATGATTTCTTCGACTTTCGCCTCCATCCGTCGCATGTCGCCGTCCCCGGCGATGGCGTCGGCCGCAATCCGTGACGAAGCGGCAGCTGTTTGGGCCATCCGTTCTTGGATGAGCGCCGTGAGGGAGCGAATCGATTGAATCTCCTCGGCCCCGTGGTTCATCGACGTCTCTTGCTCGGTCGCGTGGGCGACGATCGGATCGACGGTGACGGCGATTTGTTCCCCGGACTGGAGCGACTGGTTGGCTGCCGTCTCGAGTTCGGTCGCATGTGTCTTCAATGTCATGACGAGTTGACTGGCGTCGGTGACGGCCTGCTGTAACAGACGGCGCGTCTCATCTTCCTGTACTTTGACACGCGACGACTCGAGGTTACGGAAGTGGATTTGCGCGATGAGCACGGCGCTCAGTAGGATGAGATAGATCGCATGGACGAGCAACAGGCTGAACGGATAATCCGCTGTTCCACAAATGATTTCAGGAACCAAGAAATATCCAGCGAGATGTTGCACGGCGAAGATGACCGTACTGTAGACGATCAAATCGATGCGGCGCATGAACGACAAAATCGCCAAGACGACGAAAATCGAGAAATGATATTCGACGAGCCCTTGCCCACCGGCGACGGTCGAGATGCTCGCGAACGTGAGCGTCAGCATCATCAAGTACGGGAAAAGATGTGGTTTTACGCGCTGGCTGACGACCATGGCGATCAATAGTACGATTGGGACTGCAAACAGGACCCATGTCGCGATGGGATATGCGTAGCCGACGGCACCGTTTCGGAGCACGGTGTACGTATAGGCAAAATCCGTGAAGCGGTGGAGCAGATGGACGATGACAGACGTCAAGACGATGACGAACGTGGTGACGAGCATCAATTGATTGCGTTTTTCAGAACTCATGCAGATTCCTCCTGATAATAGGTCGATATAGCTACTAGAGTATCGTCCGATTGGCACGAATGTTTATCGTTTTTACACGCCGAAGCAAAAAAAAGAGAAGCGGATGCGCTTCTCTAGTCTGACGTGAGCCCGAGCCACCGTTTGACGGGTTCCCGGAAATAATAAGTGACACCAATCAACGTGACGAAGACGAGGGCGGCGATGACGACCAAAGTGATGCTTCCCGAGGCGAGACTCGCTCCGAGAAAACTGTAGGCGAGTGTCCCGGGAATCATGCCTAGGACGGTCGCGAGGATAAACGACCGGAACCGGACCTTAGCAATTCCGCCCGCGTAACTGAGCAAATCGAAGCTGACGAGCGGGATGAGCCGCAAGACGAATACGTATAGGAAGCCGCGTTGCTCCATCTGTGTGAACAGCTTCTCCGACCACGGATAGCTCTCGACCTTGAGCACGGACCTGCCGAACAGTCGGGCCATGACGTAACCGGTCACGGCCGCCGCCGTCGCCCCGAACAAGATGTAGAGGACACCGGGCCAAACCCCGAAGGCGAGACCGGCCCCGAGTGACAGCACCGACGTCGGCAAGAAGATGATTGGTCCGATTGCATAGATGAGGAAAAAGACGACAGGACCCCACCAGCCGAACGACAGGACGCTGTCACGGACGTCAGACGGACGGAGTTCATAGTGGAAATGAGTGATGTAGAAGATACTCCCGAACACAATGAGCATGAGACTAAGTTTGAGCGGGCGTGGCACGGGAATCATTCCTTTCGTATCGATCAGTCTTTTATTTATCGTAGCGCATTTTTCGTCTGAATGAAGGTGAACCAGCTTACAAATCGGTGCCCAATGTGCGAATTAAGCGCTTGACCTATCAGAAAATGGAAACATAGGTCAACGCATGTGTAAAGTCACTTCATTTCAAGCCTCTTTCCTACGATAAATCAGGTAGGGAGGGATCATCGTGAAAAATTTGAAGATGTCTAAAAAACTGACAGTACTGATCAGCGTATTCATCGCGACACTCGTTCTCGTCGCAGCACTCAGCCACGTCTTCATGGGACGCATGGCCGATGCGGGAGAATCGATTTATGAAGATCGGTTATTGCCGATTCGCGCCCTCGGTCAAATCCGGACGGATAACCGTGCCTTGGACGGGTATTTGCTCGAATTGATGCTGACGACGGATGCGTCTCGAAATGAAGAACTAGAGGCAAGTATCGAGGAACGGCGTGACAGCATCGGGACGAACCTCGAACTGTTCAACGAGACGTTCGCCTCAACAGATGCCGAGATGCAAGGTCGAGTCGAAGACTTGAATGCCGAGATTGCAGCCTATCTCGAAGGGACCGAGCTCGTGCTTCAGCCGGTGCTTCGGAATGAGAACACGGCGGCGTACCGCATCTATATGAGTGACTTGCGACCGGTCCGTCAAGACTTGGTCGAGACGGCAACGGTCGTCATGGACGGCATCAATCAAGAAGCCGAGACGGCAAGCACGACGATGCAGAACGAGCGGACGGAATCGGTCACGTTGTTCTGGGCGCTTGTCGCCATCGGGGCACTCATCTCAATCGGGCTCGGCGTCTACATCACGCGCCTCATCGTCCGTCCGGTCCGTGAGTTGAATGGACTCATGAGCCGTGCCGGAGCCGGTGATTTGACGGTCGACAGCACGTACACGTCGCGTGACGAGATTGGTTCGCTCGCCAACTCATTTAACGAGATGAAAGATAGTCTTCGCGACTTGATCGGCAATGTCACGGCGACAGCCGGTCGCGTCGCGACGTCATCGGACGATTTGAAATCGAACGTCGAAGAGACGACAAAAGCGACCGAGATGGTCGCCGTCACGATGGAAGAGATTGCATCCGGTTCGGTCCGTCAATTGACGCGTGTGAAGGAATCGAGCAGTACGCTCACCGAACTGACGAACGGGATTCATCACGTCTCGGACAGTGCCCAGCATATGACTGAACTGTCGGATGGGGCACTTCAAAAAGTCGGGACCGGCAACGAGTTGATTGAGACGCTCGAGTCCCAGCTTGAGGCGATGAACGAAAAAGTGAAGGCGTTGCAGACGGTCATCGGCCAACTCGACGTCCGCTCCCAAGAAATCGGCAGCATCACCGGTACGATCTCCGGCATCGCCGAACAGACGAACTTGCTCGCCTTAAACGCGGCCATCGAAGCGGCCCGGGCCGGCGACCAAGGACGTGGATTCGCCGTCGTTGCCTCAGAAGTTCGGAAACTTGCTGAAGAGTCGGCGATTGCGACGAAACGAATCTCTGGTTTGATTGGAGATACGCAGACAGAGACGAAACAAGCCGTCCAGACGATGCATGTTGTCGAGAGCGAGATGGGCCACAGCGTCACGAACGTCCAACAGGCGGGCGTCGCGTTCGAGGACATCAAGCGGGCGATCGAAGAAGTCGGTCAAAAAGTCGAGGAAGTGTCAGGCTCTGTCCAAGAGATGGCGGCCGGTGCGACCGAGATTTTACGATCGGTGAACGAGATTCAAGGCATCACGGAGACGACGGCGACCGACACCGAGAACACCTCGGCGGCGACGGAAGAACAGATGGCGTCGATGGAAGAAATCACGGCTTCGGCCCAAGAGCTGTCGAACATGGCAGACGAGATGCGTCAAATGACAAAACGATTTAACGTGTAACGAACAGGCAGGTCGCCATCGACCTGCCTGTTTTTGCGTATGTCGTAAATTGAGCTAGCACATTATTTCCTTCCGTTCCCTTTTAAATATAAATTATGTAAAATTGGCTCGTGTTCATTCTCTATGGTAAGGGGTGGCTTATGAAATATTCGTTATTTAGATTGAGTGACGCGCTAGAGGCGTTTGCCATCTATCTCATGTGCTTTGCTTCAAATTTGGCATTGGTTTATGTGCAAACTTCGAACGTAGAAATTGCTTCTCTTTTAGAGGCCTTTATAGACAGTATTGTAGACTATCGACTGATTATAAGTATTTCCCTTACATTTATGATGATTGTGTTTCATTATCAATTTCTAAATCGAAAGAAGACAGAAATATCCTGCCGCATCCTTGTAGGTGATACACGGGAAGGGATGGTCAAACGATACATTTTAAATAGTTTAACGATATTGATGATTAGCTTTGTAGCGTCGCTTTTATTCGGCTTTTATTTAAATGTGATTGTAACGAGCAATCTCTACTTAGTCTTTATTTTTACTATATACATACTAGTGAGTGCGGGGCAGGTGACGAACGAATGAAAATCTTACACTTTTTTATCACTAAAATATTTTTGAAGCGATGGATTTTGGTGCTGAGTACGGTCGCCTTGCTGTTTCTTGCCAACTCTCTTTCTTTTATTGCCGCGCGTTCCATTATTTCAACGTTTCAAGGTTATCAAGATATCGGTGTGTTTAATCAAGCAGGCAATTTCATTGCGAACCTAGACCCTGATCAGGAAGCGAAGTTTGATGGAATCGATGTCGAAGCTACACAAAAGCTATACGACTATTTAAACGACAACTATACATACGCTTTTCAAGCCGATGGGTTTGCCACTTCATTACCTAACGAACAGAACATGGAAGTGTCTGTCAGTTATATCAATGAAAAGGCGTATCAAATCAACCAATTAAATTTACCGCAAGGGAACCATTTGAAATTCGATTATCAATTGGACACCGACCAAATCTCGGTTTTAATAGGGGCCGGTCTGGCCTCGACATATCCTGTCGGTTCAACGATAAAAATGACAGATCCGGTCACCCAACAAGCGGTCAATTTAAACGTTCAAGGAGTTTTGGAGAAGAATACGCACCGGTCGAATTTCTATGCGCCCAATTCAAAGAACTATTTTAACTTTGCGATTCTCGTCCCCGTGAACGAACAATTTATTCAACGAGCGAACATTGACCTTCATGTGAACGGGTTGATGGATCTGGTGCTACTCGATTCGACAAAAGAGGAAGCCGCGGAATTGAACGAATACGTACAAGAAAATATAGGTCTGAAACTTAACTTTTTTAGTCAACAAGAAAACTTTGATTACTTTGAGGCGTATTATGCGAACTCGATAAAAATCATCTGTGCCATCACCTTCGTTCTGCTTGTCATCCTTGTTAGTCTAGCAACGTGGACCAGTTTGACGAGTGTTCGGTTGATGATTAAAGATTTTACACTCAACTTATTGGTCGGATTAAGTTATTCCAAACTGAGAACGATTTTTTATAGTTACTTCGGAATGTTGTTTACATTGAATCTAGCCATGCTATTTGTGATTATCGCGTTCAATCGATACGGCTATTGGATTAGAAAAGATGCCATTTTTGCCACGTACGGGCTATTTGGTTTAATCAGTATGGATTGGTTTGCTTTACTGGTAGTTCTTTTAATCAATCTGGTGATTGGGTTAACGATTGTGGAACTGACATTACGGAAAATAAAAAAGATTCCAATCTCGGTGGGGGTTTTAGAATGAATCGTATCATGAAGTTAGAAATCCAGAACAAAACGTTCAAACAGAAAGGTTTTTCAATCTTGAATGATTTTGAGTTGGAAGTTCAAACTGGGGAAAAAGTTTCGATCATCGGGGAGTCTGGGGTCGGAAAAACGTCGTTGCTTAATATTCTCGGATTGCTCGATACACAATACGAAGGAAGCTACGAGCTGTTTGGTTCAGTGGTTAATGAGTTGTCACGAAACAAACTGGCAGAGTGGCGCAATCAAAAGATTGGGTTTGTGCTTCAAGATTCCGCGCTTATTCATTCGTTAACCATCGAGGATAATATCAAGTTACCTCTCATGTATGCCAACATCGAAAAAGACCGAAACGCTCAAGAACACTTTGAACGAATTGTTCAGAAGATTGGGATTGAGTCGATTTTGAAAAAGAAACCGCATGAGTGTTCGGGTGGCCAACGGTCTAGAGCTGTTTTTGCGAGAGCAATCATGATGAATCCCCAAATCATCTTATCAGATGAACCGAAGGCGTCATTAGATTCAAAAAACAAAGAAAAAATCATCGATCTATTGTTTGAAATGAACAATGAATTTAATACGACTATTATCACCGTGACGCACGATTTAGATGTGGCTAATCGTCATGATCGGATTATCACGCTCGAAATGAATGAATGAGATATGTTCCATGCATGATGAAAGGCAGGTCGAAACAATTCGACCTGCCTGTTTAGCGTGATTCGTAAGCCGTAATCCATTGCTCCGGCGTCATCTTCGAGACGAGCTCGCCAATCAACTCGTACGGGATATGTTTGACGTTGCCGAAGCGGATACAGCTCTTGCCCATGTTCAATTTCGTCGGCACTTGGGCGGCGTATGACTCCTCGAACCAGCGGAGCAGTTCCGGGTCGCTATAGACGCCCATATGATACACGGCGACATGGTTCTTCTGGGCGATGACGCTCAAGAACGGGAGCGGGGTGCCCGGCGTGACGTGATACCCGGACGGATACGTCGATAGCGGGACGACATAATGGATGCCGTTCCCGTCGGTCGTCTTCTCGAACCCGGCCGGTAAGTTCGCATCGATGACGTCAATTAAACGGATGAAAGCGTCGAGCCGCTTGTCGTCGACGAGTGTCGTATAGTCCATCAGACGTCGCCTCCTCGTAAAATCTTCGCCATCGCCTTGCCTTTGGCCAGTTCATCGACGAGTTTGTCCAAATAGCGAATCTCGCGCATGAGCGGCTCCTCGACATTCTCGACGCGGACGCCGCAGACGACGCCTTTGATGAGGGCGCGGTCTTCGTTCATCTTGGGCGCAGCGGTGAAGAATGTGTCAAAGTCGACCTCGGCAGCGAGTTGGCGCTCGAGTCCGGCCTCGTCATAGCCCGTCAACCAGCGGATAATCGTATCGACTTCGTCTTTCGTCCGGCCTTTCCGTTCGGCTTTCGCGACGTAAAGCGGATAGACGCTCGCAAAGCTCGTCGTGTAAATGCGGTGTGCCATGAGATCCCCTCGTTTCGTGGAATGATACCTCCATTTTCTCACATAATCAAAGTTCATACCCAAAATACTTTTTGTTGCAAATGCAACTAAATGCATTATACTAAACATAACATATTGCAAACACAACAATCAGGAGGACTATATGAGAGACCAGTTGCGTGAAATCGGGATGATCGCCCGCTCCCTCGACTCGATCAGCAATATCGAGTTCAAAGAACTCGAGCTGACGAAAGGGCAATATTTATATTTGGTCCGGATTTGTGAGGAGCCGGGCATCATTCAAGAGAAGCTCGCCGAATTAATTAAAGTCGATCGGACGACGGCGGCGCGGGCGGTTCAAAAGTTGGAAACGAACGGGTTGATCACGAAGCAGGACGACCCGCACAACAAGAAAATCAAACGGCTCGTCCCGACTGAACGGGGCAAGGCGCTGTATCCGGTCATCATCCGCGAGCATGAGCATTCGACTAACGTCGCGCTCGCCGGGCTGAGCGACCAGGAAGCCGAGCAGCTGCTCCGGCTGTTGAAGCGGGTCCGCCACAATATCGAAGGGGACTGGGATGCCGTGAAGAAAGGGAAGAAACGAGACTACTAGGGGGAACGAACATGATCACCATCAAAGCTTGCACAATCGAAGACGTCGAAGCACTTCGCACTATCAGCATCGAGACGTTCACGGAGACGTTCGAGGCCGAGAACGACCCGGTGCATCTGGCGGCGTATCTCGAGCGGGCGTACAACGTGGCGCAACTCAAAGAAGAACTTTCGAATCCAGACTCACAGTTCTTCTTCGCCATACTTGACGGGGAAGTGGCTGGTTACTTAAAAGTGAACGCCAACAACGCCCAGACCGAGGCCATGGGCGAGGAGGCGTTCGAACTCGAACGGATCTATGTGCGACGCACCTTCCAAGGGAGCGGCGTCGGGAAGGCGTTGTATGACCAGGCCATCACGTGCGCGGGTGAGCTGAACAAACGTGAAATCTGGCTCGGTGTGTGGGAACATAACCATAAGGCACTCGCCTTTTACCGAAAGCACGGCTTCGTCCAGACCGGGGCACACACGTTTTATATGGGCGATGACGCCCAAGTCGATTTGATTATGGCCAAGCCGCTTCGTCCGTGACCCATTCCAGTATCCCGGACAAGTCCTCATAGACGGCGTCAGGGGCCAGGTCGGGCATATCGACCGGTTTGCCGTCGCGGTTGATCCAAGCCGTATGGAACCCGAAGTTCTTCGCACCGGCGATGTCCCATCCGTTCGAGGACAGGAACAGCACCTCGTCCCGCTTCAACCCGCTGTTCTTGAACCAATGCATGTAGGCGGCCGGTGACGGCTTGGCTTGTTTGATACCGTCGATGCTGACGAGCTCGTCGAACAGGTCGGTGAACCCGGCGTTGTGGATGAGCGCCTCGAGCATCGCGTCCGTCCCGTTCGAGAGAACGATAGTCTGTTTATGATGCAGCTGGTGCAAGACATCCGCGACCTCTTCATATGGTGACAGGTCGGCGTACGTGGCAATCAACGCATCCTCCGTCTCGGTCGTCCACGTCACTTCGGCCGCCGACAATGCATACCGGAGCGCGTCGCGCGTGACGACAGAGAAGTCCTCATAACGTCCCATGATGTGGCGGGTAAAGAAGTAGTCGAGCTGTTTCGTCCGCCACGACTGGCTGATTTGGTCCCCTTTTCCGGGGAACTGTTCGTCACACGCCGTCTTGACGGAATGCACATCGAACAAGGTCCCATATACATCGAACACGAATGCTTTAATCTGCGGTTTCATAAAATCCCTCCTGTATGATGTAGCGTCATCTACTCTTTACCCTAGTTGGCGTGAATTATACGGAATGGGCCAGTCAGTTGATGAACGAACAAGATAGGAGGAATACGATGTACGTCCCAAAACTTTACGCTGTGAACGATCCGAAAGAAGTGCACGCATTTCTAAAGGCCCATCCGTTTGGCACCATCGTCACGTATGATGGCCAAAAACCGATCGCGACGCACGTGCCACTCCGTTTCCATGAGGAAGAGGGCCGCGTCTGGTTCACGACACACATCGCCAAAAACAATCCACAGTGGCAAACGATTGAAGACCAGACCGTCCTCTTGATCGTCCAAGGCCCGGACGCCTATGTGTCGGCGTCGTGGTACGGACATGAGGACGTATCGACATGGAACTATCAGGCCGTCCATGCATACGGACAGGCCACCATTTTAAATGCGGACCAACTCGATGAAGACTTGGCTCGACTGCTTCAAGACCATGAAGGGGACCGGGAGCACGCCGTCGTCTGGGAGGAACTGTCCGAGTCGGTGCAACGGCAGAAATATGGCGTCGTCGGGTTCCGCATCGACATTTCGGAGATGCAGGCGGCGTTCAAGCTGAGTCAGAATCGAAACGAAACGGATTATAAGCGTATCGTCTCGGAACTCGAACAGGCAGGGTGTCCAATCGCGGATGTGATGCGGAAGAAGCGTCCTTGATTTCATTCATTTAACTAAATTTGGCGAGAATTCTCCCACCTCTGAGAGTCTCGGGCGAAGCCCAGCGTAGGTGGGAGATGAATCGCCTGGTCCCAGATCCTCGGGCTGCCCCTGTGACAGATATGACGAACGGAAGTTCGTGATTCTGTCAGATTTCCCTTCCCCCGTCGCGGGTATCGGATGAGGAAGGCGTTAATCACGATCATCGGCCGAGAGGAGGGGCGACATGCTGAAGGGCTACAAATACCGGCTCCACCCGACGGCGGCACAGGCCGAGTTCCTGGTCCGGACGATCGGCTGCGCCCGGTTCATCTACAACAAGCTGCTCGAGGACCGCATCGCCATCCACGAGGAGGCGAAGGCGAGCGGCGGGCCGAGGCAGAAACCGCCGACACCGGCCTCCTACAAGCCCCTGTTCCCGTTCCTCGCCGAGGCGGACAGCCTCGCGCTCGCGAACGCGAAGCTGCACCTCGACGCGGCGTTCACGAAGTTCTTCGCCGGGACGGCTGCCTTCCCGGTGTTCAAGTCGAGACGAAAATCGCGCGCGTCCTACACGACGAACAACCAGCACGGCACAATCCGCATCGAGGCGGGAAAGGTCCGTCTGCCGAAGGTCGGGTTCGTCCGCTTCACACAGCACCGAATCTTCGACGGCGAGATCCGCTCCGCGACCGTGTCGATGACGAAGACGGGCACGTTCTTCGTGTCGCTCCTCGTCGAGCAGGGCGACGAGCCATGGGTGCCGGCCGAGCACAAGGTCGGGATCGACCTCGGGTTGGAACACTTTGCCGTCATGACGAACGACGCTCTCGTCACGGAGAAGATCGCGAACCCGCGCCACCTGCGACAGGCCGAGGCACGGCTGAAACGGGCGCAGCGCGCGCTCTCCCGCAAGAAGCCCGGTAGCAGGAACCGCGAGAAGGCGCGGCTCCTGCTGGCGAAAAAGCATGAAAAGGTACGGAACCGACGGCACGACTTCCTCCACAAGCTGTCGCGACGCATCGTCGACGAGAACCAAGTCGTCGTGGTCGAGACGCTGAAGCCGAGGGAGATGATGCAGGACCGCCGCCTGGCGAAATCGATCGGGGACGTCGGATGGGGCGAGTTCGTCCGCCAACTAGAATATAAGGCTAGGCTCTATGGACGGACGCTGATCAAGGCCGACCCGTGGTTCGCCTCGACCCAAGTCTGTTCGGCCTGTGGCGAGAACGGCGGAAGGAAGGAGCTAGACGTCCGCGAGTGGACATGCGGCGCGTGCGGGGCATACCATGACCGCGACGTCAACGCGAGCCTCAACCTGTTGCGCCTCGCCGACCGAAACATCCCAGGGCAGGGACTGCCCGACGAGCTTGGTCCATAACCGTGGCTGGTAAGAGCACGGTCTTCCCAAGAAGCTCCCACTTCAAGTTGCGAAGCAACTAAGTGGTGAGTAGTTCACAGGAATGGCAGTATCTCGGCGTTCTCGGAGAAAGTGATGGGACGGAAGGCTACATGTGGGAGTGTCCTGTTTTCTTTGAACTCGACGGTGAGCATATCCTCTTATTTTCACCGCAAGGGATGAAACCAGAAGGGGACCGGTATCAGAACTTGTTCCAAACGGGTTGCGTGACCGGTTCGTTCGAATATGAAACGAACACGTTTGAGCGAGGTGATTTCCAAGAGCTCGACCACGATCATGATTTCTATGCCGTCCAGACGTTGCTCGATGACAAAGGGCGCCGCATCGCCATCGGCTGGATGGACATGTGGGAATCGGAGATGCCGACGAAAGAACATGGCTGGGCCGGGGCGTTGACGTTACCACGTGTCCTTTCACGGTCTGAGAACGGGCGCATCAAGATGGAGCCGGTCGAGGATCTGAAAGTCTTGTGTTCTAAATGGCTGGACGTCCAGTTGACGACGATTGAAGAGACTGAAATCGTCATGGATGTGGCGGGGGAGTTGCTTGAGCTAGAGGTTGAGTTCTCATTAAGTGATGTCACAGCAGATACGTTCGGTATCAAGTTACGTCGGAGTGAAGATGGCTCAGAAGAGACCGTCATCCGCTTCTCGCCTCAAACCCGCCAATTGACACTCGATCGAACGAAGTCAGGGACGGGCGTCGATGGAATCAGAACGGCTGAGGTCGACGTGGAAGGGGATGTGCTCCAGTTACGGATTTTCCTCGACCGGTTTTCGGTGGAAGTGTTCGCCGACGCTGGGACGACGGTGATGACAAGCCCGATCTATCCCGATCCGACGAGTCTTGGGTTATCGTTCTATGCCGAAGGTGGAAGTGTCAACGTCAAAACGTGCAACGTGTGGCAATTGAAAGATGTATGGACTGAACAATGAACTAAAGAACCGTGCCGATCTCATAAAGAGTAGGTACGGTTTTGTTATAAATATATACAATTGACCTTTCACAACAAAACGCTCTGTAAGTTGTGGTTAAATGGGTCGTATCATGAGTGTAGAACGCAAATTACTTATGAATTGAGCGGAGACAGATGAACATGAAACGATTGATAAGGTTACTAGGTTGGCTGATTGTCATTTTAGCGTTGTTTGAATTAACGACGGATTGGCCTGACCCACCAAACCCACCGATTGAACACACGTTTGAAGAACCGATTGTGTTTCCGTTTGAAATCACTCGGCGTTACACAGAAGTCGACATTCAAGTGCCGCATTACCTTCATAGTTTCGTGTTTCATTATGTAAACGAAGAGACGTCACAAGAGCTACATTATATTGTCGATAAAGTCGTCGATGAACCTGAAGACGTGGACGATCTTTCGTCATACGGGGACCAATACGAGCTCGCAGACGGGACGGCTGCTTTCTTTGATGAATCTGAATCGACGTCACAAGGGTTATGGTGGATTAACAAAAACGGTTTCACTGCAAGAATCATCTACTACCTCGATGGCAACTCCGTGGAACTCGACGACGAGACCCGCTTGCCGGTCCAACAACTGATCAACTTGGCCAATCAAACGTTATGAAATTAGCCCGCATCTTACCACTTGAGAGAAGAGGGCTTTTTTCTATTTTTCCTTAAATATCTTGAAGTTCAGATTGACAGCGCCACTCGATTCATCCTATACTCATAACTGATAATGATTATCAATGTCGGCGTAAAACGTTGTCATACAGAAAAAGGGGACTAGGACATGAACAGCTACAAGAAAATGCTACATATGTTCATCATCATGTCTGCTTTCGTGCTCGTGCTCGCAGGATGCGGCTCGAACAATGAAGATGCAGCCACGACAGATGAATCTGCTGAAACGGCAGAAGGCTATCCAATCACAATCAAACACGCGTTAGGCGAGACGGTCATCGACAAGAAGCCAGAACGCGTCGCAACGGTCGGTTGGTCGAACCAAGACGTGGCGCTCGCGCTTGACGTCGTACCAGTCGGTTTCTCGGCTGCGAACTACGGTGTCCAAGACGGCAGCGGCATGTTGCCGTGGACGGCTGACAAGTTGAAAGACCTCGGTGAAGAAAACCCGAACATCTACCAAGATACGGACGGTCTCGACTTCGAAGCGATCGCCGACTCACAGCCGGACGTCATTCTTGCTGCCTACTCAGGCATCACGCAAGAAGATTACGACACGTTGACAGAAATCGCACCGGTCGTCGCATACCAAGAGACGCCTTGGGTGTCATCATGGCAGGACACGGTTCGTTACGACTCAATGGCCATGGGCATGGAAGAAGAAGGCAAACAGTTGATTGAAGACACAGAGAAACTCATCGCCGACAAGGCAGCTGAAGTACCGGAGATGAAAGGGAAGAAAGCGGCATTCGTCGCGCTCAGCCCAGGCGATCTCTCGAAGTTCTACATCTACACGACTGGTGACCCACGCGGTGCTTTCATCGAAGAACTCGGCATGGAGTACCCTGAGAACATCACAAGCCAAATCAAAGATGAGAACAGCTTCTACCTCGAGCTCAGCTCAGAGAACGCTGACATCTTGAACGACGTCGACATCTTCGTCGCCTACGGGAACGAAGAGACGTTGAAAGCACTTCAAGCTGACCCGCTCTACAGCAAAGTGCCGGCCATCAAACGCGGTTCGGTCGTCATGATCGAAGATAACACGCCGCTCGCGGCTGCTGGGACACCATCACCACTCTCGATCGAATATACGATTGACGACTATGTGAAACTCGTGTCAGAAGCACTCGCGAAAGTCGAGTAATCAAATGAATATGCCGAAGAAGTTACACACGCCGAAACGGTTCGGGCTCCTCCTCGTAGGGTCGCTCGTCCTTCTCGTCGTCTGTATGCTCGCTTCGCTTGCTTTCGGCTCACGGACAGTCGGATGGGATGAACTGCTTGACGGTTTATTCCGTCCGGCTGTTCAGTCGTATGAAGCGGATATCGTCCGGCAGCGGGTCGTTCGGACGGTGTTCAGTTTCATGTGCGGGGCAGCACTCGGTGTCTCGGGCGCATTGATGCAGTCGGTGACGCGCAACCCGATCGCCGACCCGAGCATTCTCGGAGTCAACACAGGAGCGGCGCTGTTCGTCGTCGTCGGGATTGCCTTCTTCAACATCTCGACCGCGAGCGACTATATCTGGTTCGCGCTCGCCGGGGCGCTCTTGACGGCGGCGTTCGTGTTCGGGATCGGGTCGCTCGGTCGGGGCGGTTCGACGCCACTCAAACTCGTCTTGGCCGGCGCGGCGACGAGTGCGGCCTTGTCGTCACTCGTCATGGCCATCATGATTCCGCGCTCGAACGTCATGGACCAGTTCCGGTTCTGGCAGGTCGGTAGCGTCGGGGCCGGGACAATGGATTCGATTATGACGTTCCTGCCATTCTTTATCGGCGGTATCATTATCGCCATCTTGGCGGCACCGTCCCTCAACATCTTGGCGCTCGGGGAAGATCTCGCCACAGGTCTTGGTGTCCGCATCGGCACGTTGAAATTGATTGCCTCATTCGCCGGCGTCATCTTGTGCGGGGCGGCGACGGCACTGGCTGGACCAATCGGCTTTATCGGTCTCTTGGCGCCGCATCTCGTCCGCTTGGTCATCGGAGCGGATGAACGGTATATCATCCCGATGTCGGCACTCACCGGCGCGATTTTATTGACGTTCGCTGACGTGGCAGGACGTTTGCTCGGTAGTCCCGGGGAACTCGAAGTCGGGATTGTCACGGCGTTCGTTGGGGCACCAATCTTGATCGCCTTGACGATGAAAGTGAAGGTGCGTGGCGTATGACGAACCAATCGATTCAACCCATCATCCATAACAGTCGCAAGCGTCGGCAACGGACCGTCTTCGTGACGCTCGTCTTGTTCGCGCTGGCCCTTACGTTGAGCGCGACGATGCTCATGCTCGGCAACACGATTTATCCGGTCGCAGACGTCATCCGTGTCTTGTTCGGGGAACAAGTACCGGGCGCCTCGTTCGCCGTCGGCACAATTCGTCTGCCGCGCATGCTCGCCGGCGTCTTCGCCGGACTTGCGTTCGGGATCGCCGGGACGGTGTTCCAGACGATGCTCCGTAACCCGCTCGCCAACCCGAACGTCATCGGCATCACGACCGGGTCGAGTGCGGCGGCCGTGTTCGGCATCGTCGTCTTACAGGCGAGCGATACGTTCGTCTCTATCATCTCGATTATCGGCGGGCTGTTGACCGTCCTCGCCATCTACTTCTTGTCGAAAGGCGCCGCCTTCTCAATCGGCCGGCTCGTCTTAGTCGGCATCGGGATTCAAGCGATGCTGACGGCGGTCATCAATTATCTGCTGCTCATCAGCCGCCAAAACGATGTCGGGACGGCGATGCGCTGGTTGAGCGGCAGCTTAAACGGAGTGAAGATGGAGACGCTCCCGCCGCTCATGATCGCGGTCGCGCTCTGTCTGCCGGTCATCCTCCGGCTCAGTCGACAGCTCCAGATTTTAGAGCTCGGGGAGATGACGGCGACGTCGCTCGGTGTCAAGACGAACCAGACGCGCGTGCTGCTCATTGTCGCCTCGGTGCTCATGCTGGCGCTCGCGACGGCGACGACCGGACCGATCGCCTTCGTCGCGTTCTTGGCAGGACCGATTGCGAAGCGGCTCGTCGGGGACGGGCGTTCGACGATCATTCCGGCGGCACTCGTCGGGGTCATCTTGGTGCTCGCGGCCGATCTCATCGGTCAGTTCGCCTTCACGGCCCGCTACCCGGTCGGTGTCATCACCGGCATGGTCGGGGCGCCGTATTTGATTTATCTCTTGATCCGGATGAACCGGAGAGGGGAGCTATAACGAGAAATGAGCCACATCCGGCGTCGGATATGGCTCATTTTTTGGTTTAGTAGGCGGTCCAACCACCATCGATGGCGACGACTTGACCGTTGATGAAACTCGATTCGTCCGAGCCGAGGAAGAGGGCGAGTTGAGCGATCTCTTCCGGTTGTCCGATGCGTGGGTTGATGGCCATCCCGAGTTGCTGGCGACCGAACCCGGCCTGGCTCATGTTCGTCATCGTCGAGCCGATGTTCGTCGCGACCGCGCCCGGTGCGATTCCGTTACAACGGATGTTTTGATCGGCATACATGAACGCCGTGTTCTTCGTCAATCCGACGACGGCGTGTTTCGACGCCGTATAGGCCGCTCCGGCCCGAGCGCCGTACAAGCCCCCGGCCGAGATGTTGTTGACGATGACGCCGTGACCTTGCTTCGTGAACAAGTCGACGGCGATGCGCATCGATTTCATGACCGACACCGTGTTGACGGCAAAGATTTTCTCCCAACGGTCGTTCGAGATCTCACCGACCGGCTCCATCCCGTCCATGATGCCGGCGTTGTTGACGAGGATGTCGACCTGACCGAACGTCTTCACCGTCTCGTCGAACAACTGCTGCAACGCTTCTTCAGATGTGACGTCCGTCTGGATGGCGAACGCTTCGCCTGAAATCCCCTCGACGACGGCCTGTGCCCCGTCAAAATTCATATCTGAGACGACGACACGGGCTCCTTCCTTCGCATATAGTTCTGCAATGGCTTTCCCCATTCCTGATGCTGCACCTGTGACAATCGCCACTTTCCCCGATAACCGCATGACTGTCTCCTCCTTTAATTGAACATGTGTTCAATAACTATTATAATGAACGATAGAAATCGCTTACAATCATCAAAAAAGAGACGTTCTGTTGAGTAATCAACACTTTAGGCCATAACTGTTGAGAGGAATGTGCGAATCATGAAGGCGGACTTGCGCGTCATCAAAACAAAACGAGCGCTCCATGAGGCGCTCGTCGAATTATTGAAGAATCATTCGCTCGAACAAGTGACGATTTCAGCACTTTGTCGTGTGGCAAATGTCAATCGGGGCACGTTTTATTTGCACTATGCCCGGGTCGAGGACGTGTTCGAGGAGTACTTCCAAGAGATCACGGCCGACCTCGCCAAGTCGTACGAGGAGCCGTATCGTCATGTGAAGTTGCTCAATCCGCGTGAACTCGAGCCGTCGACGATCCGCATCTTTCACCACGTCCAGACGTACGTCGACTTCTATCGCATCGTCTTCTCGAAAAACGTACCGCTCGCGTACTATTACATGTTGTTCGACGAAGTGCGCAAGTTGCTCCTCCGCGACACGGCGGCGCACAAGCAAGACGAGATTGACCATGCGTTGTTCTGTTCGTATCAAGCGAACGCCATCGTCGGGATGATCATCCATTGGGCCGAACGCGACTTCGCGGCCACCCCGGACGAGATGAACGAGCAGTTGGCGCACATATTGCGCCTCGATTCCGGCCGCCGTGTTTAGGTGGCCGTTTCCCGTTCATCGAACAGCTCTAAAAATGTTGAGGCGACGTTCGACAGGCGACTCCCGCTCTTCCAAATCAAATGGACGGAAGACGTGAGCGGGGGATGGAGCGGGACGAACACCAACTCGGTCCCTTGCGTGTTGATGATCCCGTCGAGGCAGAGCGCGTGGCCGATGCCTTCCCGGACGAGGAGCGAGGCGTTATAGAGCAGGTTGTACGTCGCGACGACGTCCGTTTCAGTCAAATCGACGCCGAGCCGGGCCGACAAATGCCGGTCGACGAGCGATTGCTCTGACAAGATGAGCGGCAAGTCGAGAAGATCCCCAGTCTCGATGGCACGCTTCTGTCCGACCGGGCTGTCACGGCGCGTCAAGATGCCCCAACGGTCGACGTGGTGGAGCTCGCGCGAGGCGTACGTGGCCAGATTGATCGGCTCGATGACGACCCCGAAGTCGAGGATGCCCCGGTCCAACTTGTCGATCACATCGTCCCCGTTGCCGCTATACAGGCGTAACTTGACGTCGGGATGAAGCTGTTTCATCTGTCGGAACGTCTCGATGACCGAGGTGAGCGTCTCCGTCTCACCACCGCCGATGTACAGTTCTCCGCTGACGGGCGTCGCCGTGTTCAAATTGACCGAGATCTTATCGGCCAGACGGACCATCTCTTTGGCGTGTTCGGCCAAATAGTAGCCTCGTTCCGTCAGCGTGACGCCGCCTTGGCTCCGCTCGAACAACGGTCCGCCGAGACTGTCCTCGAGTTGATGGATTTGCCGGGACAGTGCGGGTTGCGACAGTCGTAAATGTTCGGCCGCGCGCGTGATGTTCTTTTCGCTCGCGACGGCGAGGAAGTACCGTAGTTGTTGTAGCTCCATATCATCCCTCCATGCGTTTTCGTTATGGTTCTTAATCAAATAGTAGCATTAGACATGACGCTTGTCCCTTCCTATACTGAAGTCAATCAAAGGAGGAATGGATTATGACCATCAATAAAGTTGTTATCATCATGGGGGCGTCGAGCGGGATCGGCGAAGCGACGGCCCATCTATTGGCCGAACGGGGTGCGAAACTTGTGCTCGCCGCTCGTCGTCTCGACCGGTTGGAAGCCATCCAAGCGAAGCATCCCGAGGCCGATATCGTCATCCAGCAAGCCGATGTCACGGACTACGCAGCTGTTGAGGCGGTGGTGAAGACGGCACTCGACACGTTCGGGACAATCGATGTCTTGTTCAATAACGCTGGCATCATGCCGACCGCGCCCCTCGTCGACGGGCGCCGTGACGAATGGCAGGCCATGCTCGATGTGAACGTGACCGGGGTGTTGAACGGGATTGCCGCCGTGCTTCCAATCATGGAACGTCAACAGTCGGGTCATATCATCGCGACGGATTCGGTGGCCGGCCACGTTGTCTATCCGGAGTCAGCAGTCTACTGCGGGACGAAGTTTGCGGTCCGCGCCATCATGGAAGGCTTGCGCCAAGAACAGCGGGAGAACAACGTCAAATCGACGATCATCTCACCGGGAGCCGTCCAGACCGAACTGTACAACACGATCAGTGACAAACAAGCCGCCCAGGCGCTC
Source organism: Exiguobacterium sp. s7 (assembly GCF_018618195.1). Classification (NCBI taxonomy): domain Bacteria; kingdom Bacillati; phylum Bacillota; class Bacilli; order Caryophanales; genus Exiguobacterium; species Exiguobacterium sp. s7. Next base: position 174,184 of record NZ_JACSLO010000004.1, read on the forward strand.
CATGAGGCGCAAACCGAGTGGGGATTGACGAGCGAGGACGTGGCTGAAGCGGTCGTCTACGCCATCGACACACCGGACCGGGTCTCTGTCAGCAACCTCATCATCCGTCCGACGAAACAACAGGTGTGATGATGGGTAGCGGATTGAGAGAACGCGTGTCTGGCCGAACGATCACTGCGGGAGAAGCCGTCTTTAAAGAGATTCATCATATTCAACGAGCCATCGAGCCGACACTCATGCGCCTGAATTATCAGTACTTGCCGAAAGACGAGTTCCAGCGGACGCTCTCGGAGCTGCTCGGGCAAGACGTCGCGGACTCGGTCACGGTGCTGCCACCGTTCTATACCGATTTCGGGAAACACATCACGCTCGGGACAGACATCTTCATCAACCGCGGTGTCATGTTCACCGATCTCGGCGGAATCGACATCGAGGACCATGTCTTGATCGGCCCGTTCGCCAAGTTGCTGACGGTCAACCATCCGACCGACCCGACCGAACGGCGCGGCTTGATCACGAAGCCGATTCGCGTGAAACGGAACGCCTGGATCGGGGCCGGGGCGACGATTTTGCCGGGTGTCACCATCGGCGAGAACGCCATCGTCGCGGCCAACGCGACAGTGACGAAAGACGTCCCGGACAATGTGACGGTCGCCGGGACACCGGCCCGTGTCGTTCAGACGTCATGAACGTCATCCGGCTCGGATTGGTCGCTTCCATGTTGTTTCTTGCTGGGTGTGGGGACGACACGGTGAGGAAGCCGGAGAATCAGGAAGGAGTGACGTCACAAGTGGAAACGATAACCGCTTCAGTACGTTTCGAGGACAATCCGACAGCCGAGGCGCTCCGAGCCCGTCTGCCACTCACGCTGTCGATGCAGGATTTGCATCTGAACGAGAAGTATTTCTATTTTGATGAACCGTTGCCGACGAACCCGGAACGTGTCGGCTCGATTCGGGCCGGGGATGTCATGCTGTATGGAGATGACTGTCTCGTCTTGTTTTATAAAGACGTCGAGACGAGTTATGCGTATACGCGCATCGGTCGGGTCGAGGACTTCTCCACGCTTGCACCGCTACTCGGGAGCGGGACGGTCGAGCTGACGTTTCAAAACTGATCAAACGTTGTGACCGCTTTCAAAATTTCATTGACTTCTCTGTTGTTTGAGGTGTATGCTAAAAATCCTGCCCAAAAAAGAGAGGCCGGGAACTGGCATCAGTTCATTATGAGTCAGAGAGGAACATGATCCCATGAACCAACAACAATTAGTCGAGCGTGCCCGCCAAGTGAAAGAGAACGCCTACTCGCCGTATTCAAACTTCCGCGTCGGAGCAGCGCTTCTCATGAAGGACGGTACGGTCATCGACGGCGTCAACGTCGAGAACGTCTCGTTCGGTGCGACGAACTGTGCCGAGCGTACGGCCATCTTCACAGCGGTCGCGCAAGGTTATAAAAAAGGGGATTTCGAAGCCGTCGCGGTGTCAGGTGACACGGTCGACTTCTTGCCGCCATGCAGCATCTGCCGGCAAGTGCTCGTCGAGTTCGGCGACCCAGACTTCAAAGTGTTGCTCACGAACGGCAACGCGGACGTGAAAGAAGTGACGTTGGAAGAGCTCGTCCCGCTCGCATTCACAGAGTTAGAGATGTAAACAAAAATGCTGGGTCCACAGGGACTCAGCATTTTTCATTCATTCGGTTCCCACGGATTGAAAAAGTTATACGCGGGATGCACGCCTTCTAGCGTCCGAAACTCATAGTCGCGTTCTTTCGCATAGCGGATAATCGTATCGAGCGCTTGCGGTGTCATCGAGTGATCGTGTGCCAAGATGATCGAGGCGATATTCATTTCATAGTTCGCCTCGAGCCGATTGAACACACGTTGCTCGATTGGCGCGTTGTCTTTCTTATAGATGTGATCGAGACTGCCGACGTTCCAGTCCCAAATCTCAAAACCGGCCTCGTCCATCGCTTTCCAGTGCGCAGGCGTCATCCCGGCGTCACTACCATAAATCGTGCGGGCCATGTTCGTATGGATCCCCGTCATTTCGTAGATGAGGCGTTGCACGTCCTTCATTTGACGCACGGCCGTCATCGGCGACGCATAAAACTCCTCACGCACATGTGTCATCCCATGCAAGGCGATGAGATGGCCTTCGGCGACGATGCGTCGGATGAGATGCTCATTTCCCTTGATATTTTTCCCGAGGATGAAGAAGGTCGCTTTGACCCGATGCTTTTTCAAGACGTCGAGCAACGCTCCCGTCTTCCGATTCGGCCCGTCATCGAGCGTCAAATAGATGAGACTGCGGTCGTTATAAGCTTTCGGTTTCGGGATCGCCGCCTGAGATAGGGAGCTGATTAACAAAAAGATGGACATGAGTAAAATGACGCGTTTCTTCATTCTAACAAAACTCCCTCGAGGCAAAAAACGGGTGACATGGCATCGGTATGAAGCATAGAATACCACAAACAGGAGTCAAAAATGAAGCTAAAAATGCCCCTGACGTGGAAGGTCAGGGGCATCGTATCGTTATCGTGAAATCGTCTCGCCGTCTTCTGGAACGATGAGTTGATCGGCGAAGCTGTGTGATGTCGCATAAGCACGTAAGTCAGGACGCGACAACTTCCAATGATTGACCGCTTCCATATGGACCGCGATAATCGTCGCGGCTGGAGCCGCCTCATGCACATGGCGGACGTCCTGTTCGTTCATGACGAGCGACCCGCCTTCGACGAATTGGTTGTCCCCGGCGTTGACGACGATGACTGCTGGTTGATGCGTTTGAATCGTCTTGGCGACTTCGTCATACCAAACCGTGTCCCCGGCGACATAGAGCGTCTGTTCCGAAGGATGGGTGAAGACGACACCGCACACGTAACCGGCCATTTCTAAAATCGGACCGCGACCGTGCTCTCCTGCTGTCTTCGTGAGGCTGATTCCTTCGAATGCTGTCGTGTCGCTCAACACGGTCACGTTCGTGAAGCCGTCGCCTTCGATGACAGTCAAATCGTCCTCGTTTTGCACGAAGAGCGGGATCGCTTTCGGCAGAACTTGTTTCGCGACCTCGTCGTAGTGGTCGAGATGCAAGTGGGTCAAGATGACGGCGTCGACGCCTGTCAGAATGTCGTCAATCGCGATTGGCAGGTCGGCCAATGGATTAGCGTCTTGCCGTTCCGAGTTCGGGAACGGGGGATAGGCACCCTTCTCCCCGAGGAACGGGTCGATGAGGAACGTTTTCCCGGCGTATTCGACGCGGAGTGTGGCATTACGGATCAGTTGTACGTGCATAGAAAAATCTCTCCTTTTAGCTATAATGTATGTACAGTCTACCAAGCAGCCGTCTTTTCATACATAACACGAATCAAGTGTTTGGACGGATTGGCTTGAATCGTGAAAGGAGTCACCTATGCTCGATCCAACAGATCGCCTCATCATCGAGGCGTTACAGGCGAACAGCCGGATAACGATGAAAGAGCTCGGGGCACACGTACACTTGACCGGACAGGCGACGGCGACGCGCGTCAAGAAGCTCGAAGACCTCGGCATCATTGAAGGATATACGATTCGCGTGAACGAGGACAAGCTCGGGCTACCGGTCCACGCGATGATCACCATCTTTACGTCGAGCACATTCCACGACCCGTATCTCATGTTCCTCGAGGAACACCGGCCGTACGTCCGCAATAACTACAAGGTGAGCGGGGACGGCTGTTACGTCTTGGAATGCCGATTCCCGTCGAACCAAGAGCTGAACGCCTTTTTGGACGGGCTCAGTAAGTACGTCAATTATAAGTTGTCGATTGTCATTAACTGACGAAGGACCTGTGAATCGTTTGATTCACAGGTCCTTTTTAATGTCTTCGTCCGGCGCGGATGATGAAGCGGTATTCTTCACTCTTGAAATACGTTTCTGTGAACTCAAACCGACTGCCATCCATAAGAAACGAATAGAGTTCGACTTTGAGTACGGGCGTTCGTTCACTCACTCCGAGCATCTCGGCAATCTCTTTTGTCGGGAGCACCGGGATGAACTCTTGGACGCTGTCCGCAATCTTGAACTGTTTGACTTCTTCGATATAGGCGTACTTCGATTGCGACATCACTTCGTACGTCAAGTCGGGGAACAGCTTTAGCGGCAAGTATGTGTCCTCGACGATGAGCGGTTCGCCGTCTGCGAATCGTTGGCGCCTCACGTAGAAGACGAGCTCGCCATCTTCGAGTTCGAGTGCCTCTCGCACTTTCTCACTCGGTGGCTGCAACGTGAAGGTGAGTACTTTGTTCGTCACTTCTTTCCCTTCTCGTTTCATGTCTTCCGTGAAGCTTTTTAATTCGTACATGTTGTGTTCAATCTTTTCGGACTGGACGTATGTGCCGCTGCCCTGTCGTTTCCATAAGAGACCTTCCTCTTGGAGCAATTTGACCGCCTGCCGGACAGTCACTCGACTGACGCTGAACTCTTCGACGAGTTGAGCCTCGGTCGGAATCGCCTCACCGGGCGCCCACGTGCCGGACTCGATAAACGTGCGCATTTTGTGGGCGACTTGTTGGTAGAGCGGTGATTTTGCTTTCATGACTGACCCTCCGATTTCGACCTGAATTCATACTTCTAGTATACACAAAGTAAAATGTTTTCAAAAATATTGTTGACGTTTAAAATAATATGTATTAAATTTGTATTGTAATCAATAAGATATGTATTCGAAAGGGGAACGCACACATGAAACAAGGACAACGCCTCGTCGTCGTCGGTGGCGGCAGCACGTACACAATCGGTATGATTATGAGCTTGATCGAAGAGAAGGCTCACTTCCCACTACGTTCAATCACGTTTTACGATACGGATGGTGAGCGCCAGGAGCGTGTCGCCAAAGCGACTGAAATCATCTTGCGTGAGGATTACCCAGAGCTCGAGCTGTTCGAGTATACGACGGACAAAGAATACGCCTTCCGCGACAAGGACTTCTTCTTCGTTCAAATTCGAACGGGCGGCCTGGAGATGCGCGAGAAAGATGAACAGATTCCGCTCCGTCACGGCGTGGTTGGACAAGAGACGTGTGGACCGGGTGGGATGTCGTACGGGATGCGGTCGATTGGGGACATGATTGATCTCGTCGCAGACATCCGCCAAGGCTCACCGGACGGTTGGATCTTAAATTATACGAACCCGGCCGCAATCGTCGCCGAGGCGTTGAAGCGTGCCTACCCGAATGACAAAAAGATTTTGAATATCTGTGACATGCCGGCCGCAATCATGGTGAGCTACGCGAAGATTCTCGGCAAAGAAATTTGGGATCTCGTGCCGGAATACTTCGGCCTCAACCACTTCGGTTGGTTCACAGGCATCTATGACAAAGAAGGCAACGAATTGACGGAAGACATCAAGCGCGCCATCTTAGAGGACGGGTTTATCCCAGAAGACTCAGAGATCGCAAACGACCCATCTTGGATCAAGACGTTCAAGCAAGTCGAGAAGATGCTCACCGACTTCCCGGAATACTTGCCGAATACGTACCTTCAGTATTATTTGTATCCGTCCGACATGGCGGAGAAGGAAGACGTAGAGAACACGCGGGCCCGTCAAGTCATCAACGGCCGCCAACAACGTGTCTTCTCGATGTGCGATCAAATCATCGCTGACGACTCGCTAGAGAACGTGCATCTTGAAGTCGACATCCACGGTTGCTACATGATTCGCGTCGCAGCGTCACTCGCCTACAACAATGGCGACATCTTCATCGTCATGGTGAAGAACGACGGCATCATCGCTAACTTGCCGGATGATGCGATGGTCGAAGTGCCGGCGATGCTCACGAACCGTGGACCGAAACCGTTCGCTGTCGGACACATTCCTCGCTTCTACAAAGGGATGATTGAAGGGCAGCTCGCCTACGAACAGCTCGTCGTCGACGCCTATTTCGAGAACAGCTATGAAAAGGCACTCCAGGCACTCACGCTCAACCGGACCGTCGTCGATGCGCCGGTCGCCCGTCAAATCCTTGACGATTTGATTAACGAGAACGAAAACTATTGGCCGGCCCTCAAACAACGGGAGACGGTCGCACGCTAAAGACGAAGGGGAGTCACTCCCCTTTGTTCGTTTTGAGAATTGATAACGCTTACACACGAGGAATGAATCAAATGAGTCAATGGTTCGGGGTATTTCAAAAATTCGGGAAGGCGCTCATGGTACCAGTCGCGCTCTTGCCGGCGGCCGGTATTTTACTTGGTCTCGGCGCGGCGCTAACAGGTCCGCTTGCAGAAAGTTGGACGTTTTTACAGAACGGGACGGTCGAAGCGATCAGTGCCGGGATGCTTCAAATCGGGTTGAGTATCTTCGCCAACTTGCCAATCATCTTTGCGATTGGCGTCGCGGTTGGTCTGTCCGGCGGGTCGGGAATTGCGGCACTTGCCGCACTCGTCGGCTACGTCATCATGAACACGACGATCTCGATTGCCCTTGGGATCACACCGGAAATGGCGGCTGAGAGCGGGGAGTACGGCATGTTGCTCGGTATCCCGTCACTTGAGACGGGTGTGCTCGGTGGAATCGCGGTCGGCTTGCTTGCGGTCTGGGTGTATAAAAAATTCCACACGTTCAACCCACCAGAGATGCTCGGCTTTTTCGCTGGAGATCGTTCGGTCGGTATCGTCATGGTATTCTTCTCCATCTTGCTCGGTTTCTTTATGATGCTCATTTGGCCGCCGATTCAGACCGGCCTCACAGCGATGGCGAATGTCATCGCGAGTGATGCGACGAATCCGGCTTACGTCGGGTTATACGGAATGCTCGAACGGTTATTGATTCCGACCGGATTACATCACATCTGGTACGCACCGTTCTTATGGACGTCACTTGGCGGCACGGCGACGGTTGACGGTTCGATTGTGAGCGGGGACCAATATATTTTCCTCGCCCAAATCGCCGAATGTGTTGCCAGGGACGCCGCGCTGGTGGATGAACCTCGTCGTTGGGGCCGGATTCTTCTTCGTCTATTACGGCATCTTCACGTTCGCGAGTGAACTACTCACCACTTATTCGCTTCGCAAATTGAAGTGGGAGCTTCTTGGGAAGACCGTACTTCTACTAGCCACGATTGTTTACCAAGCTCGTCGGGTGGTTCCCACCCTGAAGGTATTTCAGTCTGCCAACATCAACAGGTTGATGCTCGCATTGATGTCGCGGTCATGATGAGCGCCACACGTACACGTCCATTCGCGTACATCCACTGTTTTCTTCTCGCCTTTTTCACCGCAGGAAGAGCAGATTTGTGTCGATGCGTACCATTGGTCGGCCTTGATGAGCGTCCGTCCGTAGAACTTGCACTTGTATTCTAACTGTCGGACGAACTCGTACCAACTGACGTCTGCGATTGATTTCGCGACCTTGTGGTTCTTCATCATATTTTGCGACTTCAGCGTCTCCACGACGATGACTTGGTTCTCGTCAACGATTCGTTTCGACAGTTTGTGAAGGAAGTCTTTGCGTTGGTTTACGATTTTCTCATGTTTCTTGGCGAGGATCAGCTTGGCCTTCTCTCGATTCTTGCTTCCGGTCTTCTTACGCGACAGGGCACGCTGCGCCTTCTTGACCTTCTCTTCCGACTTACGAAGGAAGCGAGGATTGTCAATCTTCTCAGAAACCATCTCGTCATTTGTCACGATAGCAAAGTGTTCCAAACCGAGATCGATCCCGATCTTGTTCTTGGCAGGAACCCATTTTTCCTCGCCTTGATTGACAAGGATGGAGATGAAGAACTTGCCCGTCTTCGTCATCGAGACCGTCGCGGACTTGATGATCCCCTCGAAAGGACGATGTTGTTTGAACCGCACGAACCCCACCTTAGGGAGTCTCACCTTCCCGTCCTCGATCCGGACGCTCCCGTTCTGATTGTTGGTCGTGTAGGAGGCGCGGTCGCCGTGCTTCGATTTGAACTTCGGGAACCCGACAGACTTGTCGCGGAAGAAGTTGGCATACGCCTTGTTCAAGTCCATCTGGGCGTTCGCCAGGGATAGACTGTCGACCTCTTTCAAGAAAGGGAACTCGGGCTTGTACTTCGCCGGGGTCGGGAGCTTCTGCTTCGCGTCAGGGTTCAGCCTCGACTCTTCATATAACCGGATCCGTTCCTCGAGCATCTTGTTGTAGACGAAACGGACGCAACCGAACGTCTTCATGAAGTGTTCTCGTTGTGGCTTTGTCGGGTATAGTCGAAACTTGTACGCCTTCAGCAAAGTGATCACTCCTCTCCTTGTTTTTCGATGTATTGCCTGATGACGTCGATCGTCGCACCGCCGGTCGTCACGAGGCAGTAGCTTCGAGACCAGAACATTTCTTTCCATAGTCGTCTCTTGACGTGCGGAAAGTCTCGTTTGATCAGTCGGCTGCTGGCGCTCTTGTAGGCGTTCAGAAACTTCGACATCTCTGTGTTCGGGTGGGCTTTGAACAACACATGGATATGGTCGCCGTCATGATTCCATTCGGTCAGTGTGATATGGTATGACGCGCCGATCCGTTCGAACGTCTGTCTCGCGAACTCCGAGACGTCTTCGTCAATCACCTTGCGTCTATATTTGACCACCAGGACGAGGTGGTAATTCAGAAGAAAGACTGAATGTTTGTTTGTATCCATTTTCATTCATATATCAGTCCTTTTGATTGGTTACACTGATTGTATCAAGAACATACAATCTCGACAAGACGGGCGATTCATCTCCCACCTACGCTGGGCTTCGCCCCGAGACACTTAGAGGAGGGAGAATTCTCGCCTAATTTTGTTAAAAAAATGGAACTTGGCGACGCCGGGCCGAGGGGGACAAGAGACGAAACTGTTTACCCGCAAAGACTACAATGAAAAGAAATCAGGAAAGACATCAATCCAAACGACGGCACTTGCCATTCAAGAGGCGCTCGGTGGCCGTGACAACATCATCGATATCGATGCCTGTTTCACACGTCTTCGTGTCGAATTGAAAGATGTGTCCCAAATCGATGAGGACGAGTTGAAGGCACTCGGGGCAGCCGGGGTCGTGAAAGTGAAAAATAACATCCAGGCCATCTTTGGAGGACTCTCGGATTTGTACAAGAATGAGTTGCTCAAACTGCATAAAGAGATGGACCAAGCGAATTGAAAAAAGAGCTCAACCGATTTACGGTTGGGCTCTTTGTCCGAGATGAGAAGGTTAGTTCGTAACCGACGAGGCACGATAAAATTGAGCGCCTTTGATGAGTGTCGAAGCGACGAGACCGATAGCGAGCGGCAGCGTGATGACGCCAATCCCTTGCTCAATGACGATCATGTTGCCTTCCTCATAATAGCCTTTCAAGTAGAACATCCCTGAACCGATCGTCTCGTTCAGTTCGAGCGTCGAGACGTTAAGGTACACCATGATAGCGAACAATGAGATGACACTGATTGAGACGAATAATTTTGAAAACGATAGCTTGGTCATGCGAACGCTCCTTTACATGTAGCAATATGGAGTCATATTACTATATAAAGACAATTCTTACATGAGGACAAAGCATCGATTTGATTAACGATACCGGTTCCATAACCGCTCCGCCTGCTCCCGCATCATCTCCCGCAGTTCAATCGGCTCGACGACCTCGACTTCCGCTCCGGCGGCGAGTAATTGTCGGGACAAGAACGGAAGCTCGGCTTCTGGCACGTCCCACTCATTCTTCCTATCGATATCGGGTAATACGTCTTCAAGTAGACGGCGGCCGAGCGGCGTGAGCTCGAGTCGAACGGTCACCCCGATTCGTTCGTCACTTGTCTTGAGGAGCGTTGCCAAATCGTCCGCTTCGAATGTCTCATCGAGTAGACGCATCGCTTCAATCCGGTCAATCCGATATTGACGCAGTCCATAATCAGAGAGGCCATACACATACCACTTTAAATCGAGGAGCGCCATCCCGCACGGGGCGATCGTGAACGTACGTGATCCTTTCGTTGTTGCGTACGTCAGCTCGATTTTTTGTCTCTGTTCGACCGCCAGAAAAACGTCTTTCGTGAACGGGGCGGGTGGTGCGGTCTTGTTCCCGAGCCAAAGAATGTTCTTCTCGAGCCGAGCAATTTTCGTCTCAAGATCGTGCGGCAATTCGTTCACGTACCAGTCGGACAACGAGTCGCGTAACTCCCCGAACGGAACGTCCGGAATCTGTTCCATCCATTTGAGCGTCAGGTAGAGTGCGACCGCTTCTTGCTCCCGAAGTTGGAGCGGCGGGAGCAATCGGTTCGGCAACATCTCATAACCGCCACCCGTGCCGGGGACGCTCCAAATCGGATAGCCGATTTTCTCGAGCGTCAGCATGTCGCGCTGAATCGTTCGGACTGAGGCGCCTGTTTCAGCGGATAGCTCGTCTGCCGTGAACCGGCGCCCGCGATTCAACAATCGAATCAACTGTAAATGTCGTTTTTTCATATTATCCATTCCCGTCAAGTTTTGTCGTGTTTATCAAGTAAGCTGAATGTATCACGAATCAAGGAGGAATTCATCATGGCAAACGTCGTCTTATATATCGCGACAAGTTTAGATGGAAAGATTGCGCGAACGAACGACCAACTCGAGTGGTTGTTCGCGGTCGAAGGGGAAGGGGACAACGGCTACGCCGACTTCTTCCAAACGGTCGGTGCCGTCATCATGGGACGGAAGACGTACGAGGAAGTGCTCGTGCTTGAGCCGGACGGTTACCCTTACGACAACATCCCGAACTACATTTTGACACGCAGCCCGGACCGAGAAGCCGAGCACGTCACATTCACGGATGAGCCGATCGAGCAGCTCGTCGAACGATTGAAGCAAGACATTGACGGGGACATCTGGCTCGTTGGGGGAGGAGAGGTCATCAAGGCGGCGATGGAGCACGACTTGATCGACAGCTATGAGATTGCCATCGCGCCGGTCGTATTAGGCGAAGGGATTCCGCTCTTCCCGGAAGGCACGAAAGAGACGAAGTTGAAACTGACGAGCCAACGCGCGTCGGGACAGTTCGTCATGGTGACGTACGAGCGGTAAACGAAAGGCCGAGTTCACGATGAACTCGGCCTCTTCTTATACATGCTTCCGTTGGAACGCGGCAATCGCTTCATACTCTTCCGCGAGATGACGAGAGAGCCGGATATAAATCGGCAGCAGCTCCCGGTAAATCGTGGTCGCTTCATGATTTGGCGCATGCTCATGCGTCACTTGCGGCACGGCCGTGAAGTCGTCGATGTCGCCGAACGCGTACTCGCCGAGCATGACCGCACCGAGACACGAGCTCTCGTGGCTTTCCGGAACAACGACCGGCGTATCGAAAATGTCGGCCATCAACTGGTGCCACAGGCTTGACTGGGCGAACCCACCCGTCGCGTGAATCAGGTTCGGCGCGCCCTTCAATTCGTCGAGCGTCAATTTGAAATAATTACCCCTTCGTTAAAAAAACACCACCTCCCTACTAAAAAACATTATATGATGGACAATGTTGGGAATTTGTAGAAAAGAGGGTATTTATGAAGAAAATATTAGCATTTATTCTAGGGGTTTTAATGTCAATCAGTGGATTGATGCAAGTCGACGCAGCAGTGACAACACCAAATGTTAGCAAATTATCACAGGCAATCACTGACGAGTTCAAAGTGGTGGGAGACAAACTTTATGGTATTGGTGATAGAGATGGACTTGTTTTGTATGATTTAAAGACTGGAACACTGTTACGTGATTATGAAACGTATAGCTCATACTCAAAGTTGGCCGTATCTGATGACGAGTCTCATGTCGTATTGATGTGGTCATACGGTATTCGATCGTTTAATACGTTTGGTGAAGTAAAAGAGGAAATTGAAAAAATTGAATTTGGCCCGTCAATGATGGAAAGCTTTGAAGGCGGCGGAGATTTTCTTCCGAACAGTTCCGTATTGATTCTATCTGGTGATGAAAAGTTAACGGCCTACGACATGACAACAAATGAAGTAAAATGGATGCGTGGAGCCGAGTCCGGCAACGTAACGACCTCAGAGCATTACATTCTTGTTGAAAATCAAAACAGTGGTCGATTATACACGCATGAAGGCGAATTCGTCCATGAATGGACCGATGTCAATGACATCTCAATAAGTCAAAATGACAAAGTTGTCGTCGTTGGAGACAAAATGGTCAGTAGTTTCGGAGCAAATTCATATGACAAACCTATTCATTCGTTACAAGTACAAGCAACGATTGCAGATATTGAATCGAGCGGACAATTCGTCACCATCAATAACACACCCTATACGTTTGATTTAAAAAAGATTTACATGAATACAGACTTTGGAGGCAAATCAATTGATTTAACCGCGAGCGCAAAATATGTGTTAGCGACAGATTGGGACTATACATATGTGTACTTGGCAAATGGATTCATGGAACGTTCAATATCAGCTTATATTCCATCTACTCTTCAGAAATTGACAGCAGGGACTACGTATAATACGTCGCTCATGGTTAAAGTAGCATCTGGAAAAACAACTAGTGTGAAAAAAGGAGTTGTCTGGACCACGGACAAGCCTCAAATCGCTTACGTTAAAGACGGAAAAATTGTTGCAAAAAGTAAAGGAACCGTTACGTTAAAAGCCACTTACGAAGGACTAACGGCTAAACGCACGGTTACTGTGTTACCGGATCCGCGTCCATCTGATTATAGTTGGCTATTATCACAGAAAGCTCAGATGGGGAGAGGGACTTTCGTTGGAAGTCCTCATAAACTGTATGGTGATTATGCAAAGGTGAAAGGTTCAGCTGGAACGTTTGAAAGCGATTGGGGCTTTGGATATAAAGGTCGTCACCAAGGCGAGTTCATGTTCACTTCAAGTTCCAAACCTCAAAAAATTAACATTATCACCATGTCGCCGTCTCTTCAAAAACGCGATATTACGAAGTACGAGTTTCAGAAAGTGTTCGGAAAACCACGGAATTCTAATGGGGACTATTGGGAAACTTTTAAATTTACAAAAGCAGGGAAAAAATTAAGCGGATATTATATTGAAGAAGTAGCTGAATATAAAATCAACAACAAATTACCGATGTATGTATTCTATGATTCGAACTACCGTGTCCGCTACATTTCTCTTTACTCAAAATAATGCTAGTTCAATAGGTGCTAATTCGTTTTTTTTTGAACTGAAGCCTGAATGATAGACACTTGATAAAAAGTGCGCATTCAGGTTTTTTTGCGTGCAATCGAATTTATATAACGAGCCTATTTATTCAGACGGCGGAACTCATCCATGAGTAAAATCATTTTCAACGAACATCAGATTAGGCAGCTCGAGTCAAATCCGAACTTCGAGTCGGTCTAGGAGCGACTAATCCAGTACACGGGCGATTTCAAGGTACGGGCCGTCCTCGAGAATCAGGAAAGAAAGGCCACCCCTCAAATGACGAAAGACCAAGTTCGCAATGAACTTGGTCTTTTCTCATACATGCTTCCGTTGGAACGCGGCAATCGCTTCATACTCTTCCGCGAGATGACGAGAGAGCCGGATATAAATCGGCAGCAACTCCCGGTAAATCGTGGTCGCTTCATGATTCGGCGTATGTTCGTGCGTCACTTGCGGTACGGCCGTGAAGTCGTCGATGTCCCCGAACGCATACTCGCCGAGCATGACCGCACCGAGACACGAGCTCTCGTGGCTCTCCGGCACGACGACCGGCGTATCGAAAATGTCGGCCATCATCTGACGCCACAGGCTCGACTGGGCGAACCCACCCGTCGCGTGAATCCGGTTCGGCGCGCCCGTCAATTCGTCGAGCGCCAGCATGACCGTATACAAGTTGAAGATGACACCTTCTAACACCGAGCGGATGAAGTGCTCGCGCTTATGGTGGATACTCAAGCCGAAGAACGAGCCGCGTGCGTTCGAGTCCCAGAGCGGAGCCCGTTCCCCCATCAAGTACGGATGGAACAATAGACCGTCCGAGCCAGGCTTGACCGTCTCGGCGATACGCGTCAACACATCATACGCGTCCATCCCGAGCCGTTTCGCCGTCTCGACCTCGCTCGCCGCGAACTCGTCGCGGAGCCAGCGCAAGATGATGCCGCCGTTATTGACCGGCCCACCGATGACCCAATGCTTGTCGGTCAAGGCGTAACAGAAGATGCGGCCTTTCGGGTCCTCGACCGGTTCGCGGACGACTGAGCGGATGGCACCGCTCGTCCCGATCGTGACGGCGACGACGCCTTGTTCGAACGCCCCGACCCCGAGGTTGGATAACACACCGTCACTCGCCCCAATGACGAGCGGGAAGTCCCAACCGAGCGTCTCAACAACATCCGATTTAAGCGTTAAAATCTCCGTCGTCGGCACGAGCTCAGACAGTTGCTCGGGCGTGACCCCCGCGACGTCGAGCGCCTCCGCATCCCAGTCACAGTTTTTCAAATTGAACAGCCCTGTCGCCGAGGCAATCGAGTGGTCGATGACGAAGCGCCCGGTCAGGCGATAGAAGACGTACTCTTTAATGGAGACGAACTTGGCCACGTGGTTGAACACGTCCGGATGCTCGGCTTTTAACCAACGCAGCTTCGATAACGGTGCCATCGGATGGACCGGTGTGCCGGTACGCATATGGAGCGCACTCGCATCGAAGTCGCGTTTAATTTCTTGCGTATACGGGTTGGCCCGGCTGTCGGCCCACGTGATGCTGTGGGTGAGCGGGCGACCTGAAGCATCGAGCGCAATCAGGCTGTGCATCGCCGAACTGAACGAGGCGAAGCGGACCGGACCGTCGGCTTTGGCGCGGACGGCGGAAATCGCCTCGAGCACGGCCCCGTAGATGACGACCGGGTCTTGCTCGGCCGTCTCCGTGTCCGGGGTGAGAAGCGGGTACAACACGTTATGTACCGCGAGTTGTTGCTGGTTATGGAACAGGACGGCTTTCGTGCTCGTCGTCCCGATATCGACGCCAATCGTGTACACACACATCACTTCCTAACTTAAATGATAAACAAGCTGATCAAGAAGACGACCGCGAAGCCGGTCAATCCGATAATCGTTTCCATGACGGTCCACGACTTGAGCGTGTCTTTCACGTCCAACCCGAAGTAGCGGTTGACGAGCCAGAAACCTGAGTCGTTGACGTGCGAGAGTACCGTCGCACCCGAGGCGATTGAGATAACGATGAGGCCGAGCGCGGCACCGGTGATATTTTGAAGTTCGAGAAGCGGCGTGATGAGTCCTGCCGCCGTGACCATCGAGACGGTCGCCGAACCTTGGGCGACACGGACGACGGCCGCAATCAAGAAGGCGAGCACAATCGCCGGGAGTGCTGAACCGGCCATCATTTCTCCGAGCACGTCACCGACACCTGAGTCGATCAACACTTGTTTGAACACGCCACCGGCACCCGTGACAAGGATGATAATCCCGGCCGGTTCGAGTGCTTTCGTCGCAATCTCTTGCACTTCGTCACGCGTATAGCCGCGGCGTGTGCCGAGGAAGATGAACGTGAGCAGCGTCGCGAGCGTCAAGGCGACGAACGGGTGACCCATGAACGTGAAGAACGTGCGGATGCCGTTGCCTTCTTCAAGCAAGACGGCGGACAACGTGTTGGCGAGAATCAACACGAGCGGAATCGAGATGAGCGAGACAATCATCTTGAAGCTCGGCAGTTCTTTCGACGTATCAATCTCTTCGAACTCCATATAGTCCGGGATAGTGACGTGAATTTTCTTGGCGATATACTTCGCAAAGATTGGCCCGGCGAGAATTGTTGCCGGAATCCCTGCGATGACCCCGAACAAGATGACCCAGCCGAGCTCGGCACCAATCAAGTTGGCGACGGCAATCGGACCCGGCGTCGGCGGGATGAAGCTGTGCGTGACGGCGAGACCCGCGAGGAGCGGAATCCCGTAGTACAAGAGCGAGCGGCCCGTCTTTTTGGCGAGGCCATAAACGATTGGAACGAGAATGATAAAGCCGACGTCGAAGAAGACCGGGACGGCGACGATAAAGCCGGTGAGGGCAAGTGCCCATTGCGCCTTGTCTTCTCCAAACTTATTGACGAGCGTCTGGGCGAGGCGTTCCGCACCACCCGAGACTTCTAACATCTTACCGAACATAGCACCGAGACCGACGACGACGGCGACGAAGCCGAGCGTTCCGCCCATCCCGTTCTGGATCGAGGCGATGACGTCCCCGAGCGGCATACCGGCCGCGACCCCGACGAGTAGACTGACGAGGAGAAGTGAGACGAAGGCGTGAAGCTTCGTCCGCATGACTAAGAATAAGAGCAAGAAAATTCCTGCGACTGCGATTAAAATGAGTGTCGAACCCGACATATGTATTTCCCCCTTTACCGTATGTGTAACCGTTTACAAATATTTACAAAGGAAAAGGCCACCCCTGACCTTTTCCTTGCGGTTATTTCTTGACGACCGCGTGGCCCCCGAACTCGTTGCGGAGCGCGGCGACGACTTTCCCTGAGAACGTGTCGTCCTCGAGCGAGCGATAGCGCATCATGAGCGACATGGCGATGACCGGGGCCGCCGCCTGTAACTCGAGCGCCGTCTCGACCGTCCATTTTCCTTCCCCTGAGGAATGCATGACGCCGCGGATGTCGTCGAGCTTCGCGTCTTTCGAGAACGCGTTTTCCGTCAACTCCATGAGCCATGAGCGGACGACTGAACCGTGGTTCCAGACGCGGGCGACTTGCTCGTAGTCGTAATCGAACGGGCTCTTCTCCAAGATGTCGAACCCTTCGGCGATCGCCTGCATCATTCCGTACTCGATACCGTTATGAATCATCTTCAAGAAGTGGCCGCTGCCAGCCGGTCCTGTGTACAAGTAGCCATTCTCGACCGAGAGGTCCTTGAAGATCGGCTCGATCGTCGGCCAGGCGTCGGCGTCACCACCGACCATCGTGCAGGCGCCGTTGCGGGCACCTTCCGTGCCGCCGCTCGTCCCGCAGTCGAAGAAGGCGATGCCTTTGGCACTGAACTGTTCGGCGCGTACGACCGACAGCTTGTAGTTCGAGTTGCCGCCATCGATGACGATGTCACCCGGTTCGAGTTTTTCAAGCAGTTCTGCCAGTACGGCCTCAGTGATGTCACCGGCCGGCACCATCGCCCAGACGACGCGTGGCGTCTCGAGCGAGTTGACGACGTCCTCAAGCGTCGGCACGATCTCAAACTTCGATGTAGCCTCGACGTTCCCGGCGTCCGTCCCGACGACGTTGTGACCGTGGTCGCTCAAGTTGAGCGCCAAGTTGTATCCCATCTTGCCTAATCCAATCAAACCGATTTGCATATCGTCACCTCTAAATCGAATTTTTTTCCATCTCTCCACTATAATATCAAATTAAATTCGATTTACAAGTCGAATGACGGAATTTTTTTCGAATAACAAAAAAAAGCGTCCCGACCTAACGAGTAGGCGGGACGAGGGTCAGACACTTTTCTTATATGGATACAGGAACGAGTCGAGCTCTTCGGCCGGCATCGGCTTGTTGTAATAGTAGCCTTGCGCCTGGTTGCAATCCTCGGCCTTGAGGAAGGCGACTTGTGCTTTCGTCTCGACCCCTTCGGCGATGACGTTCAGACCGAGCTCGTGCGCCATCCGGATAATCGTCTTGACGAGGGCGGCGTCCTTCGAATCGGTCTCGATGTTCTTCGTGAAGTGTTGGTCGATTTTCAGCGTGTCGATCGGGAACAGCTTCAAGTAGCTGAGAGACGAGTAGCCGGTGCCGAAGTCGTCGATCGACAAGTGGACGCCGAGGGCGACGAGTTCCTCCATCGTCTCGATGGCACTTTGCGCGCTCTGGATGACGGTCTCGGTCAACTCGAGCTCGAGGTATTCCGGTGCGAGCCCGCTCGCCTCGAGCGCCTGGCTGACAATGTCCGGCAAATCTTTTTGCGCGAACTGGAGCGCCGAGATGTTGACGGCGACGCGAAACGGTTCGACGCCCGCATCCTGCCACGCCTTGTTCTGTCGGCAAGCCTCGTTCAAGACGTACTCGCCGAGACGATGAATGCTGCCGGTCTCCTCGGCGATCGGGATGAACTCGGCCGGGGAAATCATGCCGAGCTCGGGGTGTGTCCAACGCACGAGTGCCTCGACACCGATGAGCACCTCGGTCTCGAGGTGCACTTGCGGCTGATAATGAATCGAGAACTCGCCGCGGCCGATGCCTTTCCGGAGCGCCATCGCGAGCTGTGACTTGCGCGCGACAGACTCGTTCATGTCTTTCGTGAAGAACTGGAAGCCGTTCTTGCCGTCCTCTTTCGCCCGATACATGGCGATGTCGGCGTTCTTCAACAAGTCATCGGCCGTCCGCCCGTCGGACGGATAGAGGCTGATGCCAATCGATAGGCTCGTGAACACGTCCTCACTTTCGAGCAAGAACGGTTGGTTCAACGCGTTCGTAATCTGTTGGGCGCGGTGGGCGGCTAAGTTGCTGCCGGTGTTCGGCGACAGGATGACGAACTCGTCCCCGCCGAGACGGGCGAGCGTGTCGCTCTTATTGATCGTCGTCAACAGCCGGTCCGTCACTTGGCGCAAGAAGACGTCGCCTGATGAGTGGCCGAATCGATCGTTGATGACCTTGAAGTTGTCGAGGTCAATGTAAAACAACGAGAATGTCGACTCGCTGCCTTGGGAAAGCAAGGCGTCGAGCCGGTCGTTGAACAGGCGTCGGTTCGGTAGGCCGGTCAGCGTGTCCAAATAGACGAGGTCGTTAATTTGTTCTTCGATTTGCTTCCGTTCACTAATATCTCGGATGATGCTGCTAAAGAAGAGACCCGCCTCTGTCTCCCACGTCCCGAGCGACATCTCGAACGGGAACTCGGTCCCGTCTTTTCGCAAGCCGACGAGCTCGACCGTACGGCCGATGACGTTTGCTTCGCGCGTCTCGCGATAGCGTTTCATGCCTTGTTCGTGTGCGACTTTAAAGCGCTCGGGCATGATGAGCGTGATCGATTCCTCGAGCACCTCGCTTGCAGCATATCCGAATAGGCGCTCAGCCCCGTGGTTCCATTGCACGATGCGACGTTCGGCATCTGCGACGATGATGGCATCGTTCGCCGACTCGATGACGGACTGGAACTTCGTTTCGAGTTCGATGGACTGACGCTCAAGCTGCTTCTCATTGCGAAGCGAAATCAGCATCAGCACGAACAGCGTCGTGACACTGCCGCCGATCCAGAAGGCGAGGAGCGTGCTGTCCATCGAGAAGCCGGTCAACGCTTGTGGCTTCGCGAGCGGGGTGAATTCGGCCGCGCCCATGCCGATGTAGTGCATCCCCGAGACGGCGAGCCCGATCAAGAGCGAGCAGACGAGTCTCCGCCAATGGAACCGTGACACGTCCGGGAGTGAGAACAAGAGGTACAGTCCGACGAGCGAGGCAATGAACGCGACGACGGCCGATAACAGCCACATGACCGGGTCGTACGTCAATACAGCGTTCATCTGCATCGCTTCCATGCCGACGTAATGCATCGACACGATGCCGATGCTGATGAAGACGGCGCTGACGACGAGGTCGCGCGGTTGCGCCGTCTGCAGGCTGACGATATAGAAGGCGAACCCGGACGAGACGATGGCTGGAATAATCGAGGCGATGACGATACCGATATGGTAGGATACGTCGGCCTCTAAATGGAATGCCAACATCCCGATGAAATGCATCGCCCAAATGCCGAGCCCGAGACTGAGGGCACCGGCGCTCACCCAACGGAGGCGCGAGACCCGTTCGGCATACTTGAGCCGACTGCTAATATCGAGCGAGACGAAGGCCGAGAAGACGGCGACGGCGATGGATAACAAGACGAGGGGAAGACTGTATGTACTATGGAGATGGTGTTCGATGGGGACCAAACCTTTCTTTAATAATATCGGGACAAATGGACGAAAACGGACAGTCTCTCAAAAATGAGCTTTCCTAGCATAGCATATTTGTCTTGACGTGAAGGGAATATTTTCCCCGGTGGGTCAATAGTTTGGCACATTAGAAAGATAAACCTATTATCAGCAGACATTGAAATCATATAAACGAAAAACCGTCCCGCTTCATGATTGAGAGGGACGGTCAAACATATGAAAAACGGGGGGTTAAAGGGAATCGAACGTCTTGAATATTTTGTCCACGACATTATCAGCCGTGACATCCATCAAAGGGATTTGTTTACTGACGATATGTTGCACGCCCCAGTAATGACGATCGCTACTTTCTTGATTAATGGGAGTGATACGAGAATAACCATTGTCCAACTCAATGTTCATCAAATCAGCATTGCGTAATGGATAATAGAATCTCCAATGGTTTGATGGAGAGCACCCTTTCCCCCAGCCCTGCATCGTTTCATTGTCATATACAAATTTGGACAATCGAATACAAGGAAGCTGACTTTCTTTCAACTCTAATTCCTCATCATACAACTCAATCTCCATGACATATAACGGTCCGTCCCGCCATTCATTTTCGAACTCATTGTGGTCTTTGTTTTGAAAGATAAGAATGAAATCACCGATGAACCAACCAGCAAAATCATTGTCTGATTTGTAGCGTAGAAACTTATCGACGACACTGACGTAATGACTTTTCTCCGGGGCAATAGTTTTCGTGTAGTCCATTAATTTATGTATGTTCTCGTATGTGTTATAAACGACATGGAAGGCGTTTCTTACGTTCTCAGTTGAATTCATAATATAGCTCCTTGTTGATTAGGGTATCGTTTTTAAAATCGATTGTTACTTTATTGGTTGAAATGTTGAAGTTGAATAATTGGTCTGAATGGATGAATGGTGCTCCGTTGATGTCCATATTGATAAAGTCCTCAAACCCTTTTCTCGTCAACAACTCGATTAAATCTTGGATGATAATCTGTTGAAACTGATCTAATCCATTTAATTGTTTTAATTCATGCAAAAAATCTTGCCAAGAAATGAACCCTAATTCGACTCCGTTTTCAATTAACTTTCTATTGGACTCTTTGGAATCTCCAATATCATCTTTTACAGCCTTACACATTTGTCGATCCGCAATGAAGAGAAGCACCTTCTCCTTGTTAGTGCCTTTACGTGCAACAATCCGAGATTCCCTTGCGAGTTGGTGTTTACTTAATGTATACGAGCCATCGTCAGCATCATCCACTGAAGAGAGGCCGCTAATAAATTTCACCTCAATTCCGATAATGGTGTCATCAAAAGTGAGTAGAGCATCTAGCTCACCTTCTTGGTCATATGGCCAAAATTCAATCTTATTTGCCCAAAAGTCGTCAGTGACTTCTTTAATGATTGATTCGACGTTCGATGATTGAACTGAATTCGCTAATACTTTTCCAAGTCCGTCTGAAAAGGGAAGATAGCGTAGAGCACCGAAGACATTGCCTGTTAAATTGTCTTCTAAGCGTTCTGATAAGTTTGAACCGGTACGACTGACTTTTCCTTTAATCTCAGCTAACACAAATCGACCTCCTGATTCTTGAATTATGTAAGAATACATACAGTTATTCGTTAGAAATAATTTTTTCCCTTTTCAAATCAACATCAATACTTCTTTGAAAATAAAATTGAAGGTCAGTCTTTGATTGCGGAATTTTTTTCGAAACGGTATCGTAAAAAGAAAAAGGGTGAGACACATGGAATCGATGAACGGCCTGGCCCGCATCCGTGGGGCCTATACGACACTGAGCAAGAAAGAGCAACGCATCGCCGACTATATCTTGAAACAGCCCGAACGCATCATCCACCATACGATCAACCAAGTCGCTGACGACCTCGACGTCGCCGAGTCGACCGTGTTCCGTTTCTGTCAGCGCGTCGGCTTCAAAGGCTATCAGGCGCTGAAGATCGCGCTCGCCACCGACGTCGTCGCGCCGCTCCAAGACATCCATGAAGACATCTCGAACGAAGACACGCCACATGAGATCGCCGAGAAAATTTTCACCTCGAACGTAAAGACGCTCGAGGCGACACGGCAAATCTTGGACGCAGCCTCGCTCGACAAATCGGTCGCCCTGCTGCTGTCGGCGAAGCGCATCGAGTTCTTCGGGAGCGGGGGCTCGGCCGTCATCGCGCTCGACGCCTATCATAAGTTCGTCCGGAGCGGTCTGTTCGTCACGGCGAACCTCGAGTCGCACATGCAGCTCATGTCGGCATCTCAGCTGACGGAAGATGACGTCGCCGTCCTCATCTCACACTCGGGTGCCTCGAAAGATACGCTCGACGTGGCGAAAGTGTTGAACGAGCGCGGGGTGCCGACGATCGCCATCACGAACTATGCGAAGTCACCGCTGTCGAAGCTGTGTGACGTCGCCCTCTATACGGTGTCGCAAGAGACAGAATTCCGTTCTGAGGCGCTCGCCTCGCGAATCGCCGAGCTCAGTCTGATCGACGCCTTGTTCACCGTCGTCATGATGCGGCGCGGGGAAGAGGGGAGAGAATCGCTCCAGAAGATGCGTGAAGCCATCTCGCTCCGGCGCATGTGAAAAGGCTGACCCTCGGGCCAGCCTTTTTCTTATTTGCCTTTGATTTGGTCTGTCACTTTTTTGACGATTTTCTCGACACTGCCCGGATCGTCCAAATCGTGATGCAGCGTCTTGTCCGGGATGTCCATGACCGGCTTCTGGCCTTGCGGGGCCGGGTCGCTCAAATAGACGAAATCGCCGGCACCGTCCGGCGCGCTGCCCGTCGCCCATTTGCCTTGGCTCGACTCATTGCCTTCCGACAAGTCCCAGAACTCGAGGCCATGTTTCTCTGCTTCTTTCTCGTCTTTCGCTGGGAAACTTGCTGGCACGATGACGCCGTTCTTCTCTTCGAGCTCATCGATGGCCGCCATCCATTGGTACTGGTGGTAGCGGTCACGGGCGAGCATCTTGCGGAACAATTTCCGGACGCCTTCGTCTTTCGTCATATGATACAGACGGGCGACTTGGAGCCGGCCTTGCGTCTCGGCGTGTAAGTTCGAGCGCATGTCGGCGAGCAAGTTCCCGCTCGCGACGATATACGATCCGTTCCACGGCACCCCATTCGAGTTCGTCGGCAGTCCGCCGAGCTCGCTGACAATCAAATGCTGGGGGTTCATCCCGCCAAGGATGGCTGCCGTCGCCGGGTCTTTCGCCGCATCGGCCTGGTCGTCCGGTGACGCCCCGTCGAGCAGTTGCGAGATGAGGGCACAGAGCATCTCGACGTGGCCAATTTCCTCGGTCCCGATGTCCATGAGCATGTCCTTATACTTTTCTTCTCCGCGGCAGTTGAAGCCTTGGAACAAGTACTGCATCATGACGGTCATTTCCCCGAACTGACCGCCGAGCACCTCTTGGATTTGCCGGGCGAGCTGTGGGTCGGGACGATCGACTTTCACTTCGAACTGCAATTCCTTCTGATGACGAAACATGGAACTCATCCTTTTTTGAACAACTGGTGAATGAACGACAAAGATATAGTTCCACTATCAAAATAAATAAAAACCTAAAATTTTGAAAAGATTTGGCAGATACAGGTGGGGTATAAACATTGTCAGAGGATTATAAAGTGTAAAAGGGTGGAATTAGTATAAACAGATTGATTTTCGCTTACACAGAGAGGAACGACAGACATGAATAACCTTAACTTCTTGACGACCGAGCACTACGACGTGTTCAAACAGTTGGCCCAGCGCCTCATTAATCCCGGAGACGTCAAGAAAGAGTATTTCTCCGCCCTTTACGTGATCGCCGGGAATGAGCGGGTGCGGAATCTATTGTTGCCGTATATGGATCTTGAGCAAGGTAAAATCAGTACGGCCAATATTATCGACGACAACACGTTCGAGAAACAGGATTTCATTCTCGTCAAACTCGTCATCCATCTGTACAACAACAAGGAGTGGGTGCTCCCGACCGAGCTGATCACATTGCCGGAAGTGGACTACCAGCTTGCGATGCAGGCCATCACCCTTTGCCGTGACCAACAGTTCGATGAGATTGTCATCCCGAGCGACCAAGAGACCTGAGCCAGGTCTCTTTTTTTGTTTCTCGTTCTCGAATGAAGGGTAATTCATCCATGCATTCGAAACAGTTGGATTTTCTTGGAGGAGGGACACGTATGTTACAAGATTTTCCGAAATCGTTTTGGCGCGACGTCGAGGTAAAGACGCTGAAACCGCTCAACGAAGACGTCAAGACAGAGGTTGCCGTGGTCGGGGCTGGCATCGTCGGCGTACTCGCCGCATTGCAGTTGGCCGAACGAGGGAAGCAAGTCGTCTTGGTCGAAGCGGCCCGTTTCGCGACGGGCACGACTGGTTACACGACGGCCAAAGTCTCGGCCCAGCACGGCGTCGTTTATACGGAGCTCGTCAAATCGCTCGGGGAGGACAAGGCGCGGCTCTATTATGAGGCTAATATGGACGCGCTCCGTTTCCTCGAGGAGCAAGTCGACACACTGAACATCGACTGTGACCTCGAGCGCCAGCACGCCTATATGTATTCTCTCTCCTCGTCGAGCTCGGCGAAACTGCTCGAGAAAGAAGAAGAGGCGTATGAACAACTCGGGATCGACGGCGGTGACGCCACGGACGAAGTGAACGGTCTGTTGCCATACGACGTCAAGAAGGCGACCGTCATGCGCGACCAGCTCCAACTCCATCCGGTCAAATACTTACAAGGGCTGATGGACCGGTTCCTCGAGCTCGGTGGGACATTCTATGAGATGACCCGGGTGACCGGCATCGAATATGGGACGCCGAACCGACTTGATACAATCACGGGCCACACGATCGAGGCACATGACGTCGTCGTCGCGACCCACTTCCCGTTCAACGACTTCAAAGGCCTCTATTTCGCGAAGATGGAAGTCGAGCGTTCATACGTCGTCTCGGCCGAGGTCGACATGTTCCCGGAAGGCATGTTCATCAGCGTCGACAAGCCGAGCCGTTCGCTCCGGCACGTCAAACTCGACAATGGCACGAAGATGGCCATGTTCGGGGGCGAGAACCATTTGACGGGCCATAAGGAAGAGACGTTGGCCTGTTACGAGAAGCTCGGCGAGTTCGGGACACGGCATTTCGGTACCGAGACGTTCACCCATCATTGGTCGGCCCAAGATTTGATCACGCTCGACAAAGTGCCATACATCGGGCGGATGACGAACGATACGCCGCATGTGTTTGTCGCGACCGGCTTCTCGAAATGGGGGATGAGCCAAGGCATCGTGGCGGCCCGTCTCATCGTCGATTTGATTTTGAACCAGCCGAACCGCTACGAGGACCTATATGACCCGACTCGGTCGAAATGGAAGCTAGCGGACGCGGCCGGCCTCGATACGCCGACGAAGCTGTCGCTCGAGCATGTCGCTTACAAGTATCCCGACGGTCGGGTGAAGCGGGGCGAGGAATTATTCGATGGACAGGCGAAAGACGGATGACCGCGGTCATCCGTCTTGTTGCGTAAGTCGTTGGAATAATTTCGAATACAGCGCCATCCCGACGAGCGCCGACAGCAAGATGAGCGTGAACACGGCGAGCGGGGAGACGAAACCTGAGATGAGTACTGTGACTGGTGCGAGGAATTTACCGATCGTGTTTTGGAGCGTATCGGCTGCGAGGTATTGTCCGCGTGACTCGGCCGGGGCGTAGCGGCTGACGAAGCTCTGGCTGACCGGAGAGCGAATCAACTCGCCGAATGTGAACACGGTCGTGACGATGAGCAAATACCAGACGTTCGACGAGAAAGCGATGAGGAACGTCCCGAAGCCGGCGAGAAACGTCGACAACAGGAAGACGCGTCGTTCGTCCCACGCCCGGAACACGCGTGTGACGGGAATGATGAAGACGACGAACAAGAGGCCGTTATAGGCGACGAGCCAGCCGAACAGGATCGTGTTCGAGACATCGAACGTGGCCGGGGCCTGTTCGATCAAATAGACCGGTAAATACACGTCGAGCTGCATGATGGGAATCAAGGCGAATACGCCGGCAATCAAATAGAGGCGGAACAACGGATCGCGCAGAATCGTCGCATACGAACGCCCTTGAGTGCGGAATGTTTTGGCGACCGTCTTCCCGGTCGAGCCCGGCCGTGTCTCATGGGTGAGCGCCGCGAGCAGCACCCCGTATCCGAACAGGACGAAGGCACAACCGAACAGGAGCGCCTGGCGATGCTCGAAGAAGAGGACCGCCCCGAGGATTGGACCGAGCACGGCGCCGATATTGTTCGACGCCATGAACGTCGCGAACACGTCCCGTAAATGTTCGGTCGGCACGAGGTCGGCGACCATGGCCGAGCTGGCCGGTTTATAGATCGCGCCCATGAAGCCGATGCCGATATAGGTGATGTAATCGACGTAGGCGTTCGTCGACAAGGCGAAGGCGAGGAACAAGAATCCTTGCGCGAACGTCCCGACCAGCATGACGGGACGGCGTCCAATCTCGTCCGCGAGCGAACCACCGATTAAACTACCGATTAACAGGAACAGCGGCGGCACGGCCATGAGCAGACCGGCCAGCTCGACGCCGAGCGACTGGGCGAAATAGACGGTGATGAACGGAAAGTACATCCAAAACAACAGATTGAATATCCCTTCGCCGAACAAGCGGACCTTCAAGTTGAGGTCCCAGCGGTATGTTTCCATGAATGTCCTCCTTCAGTGGGCCTGTCTTCACTGTACGGATTCCAGTCGAGAAAGAATAGACTTATGTTGCGGGATTTGCTACGCTAAGAATAGAAAAAGCGAATATATACGAGCCTGTTTGCGCTGTCCCATAAAACGAACATATGTTTGTGGAATGACCCCCGATGTAATCATCGGGGGTCGTTTTTATTGGGTCGTTTTTATTGGGTCGTTTTTATTGGGTCGTCTTCGTCGCTTTGAAGCTACGGGCGAAGAATTCTTCGAATCGATTGTCATCTTCAAGCAGCAATCTTCCGGTCATCGAGAGGCGTCGTGTCGGGTAACCTTTCGATTGGCTCGGTGTGACGAAATAGTCATCGGGATAAGTGGCCAACGTGGAGCGGACAAGTTCTCGTAGCGTGGTCGGATCATCTTCGACCCATTGTTCGGAAACTCTATCGAGATTGTCGCGCGTGAGCAAGAGGCGTGAGCCGTTCCGAATGTACGGATTGAAACTGAGCCGTCGCGTCTCTGGACCTGTGAATGGTCGAAACTCGTGTGTGATCCCTGAAGGAGTGACCTCCCCGATGACATAGCCGGTCGGCCACGCCTTGCCGCATCCGTCCCACACCGAGAAGACATGACCGGGATAGACGAGGTCGGCACCGCCACGTCGAGTGACCTCATAGCGATGATGATGACCGAGAGCGTAATAGCTGAACCCGAGCCGGGCGACGACAGATGCGGGAAATCGTTGTCGATCCCCGTGACCAAGGAAGATATTCGGGTACAGGTCGTCTCGCATCGGCGTCCTTGCGACATCCTCTTTCAACCCGGTCTGGTTCGTCTCACAGCTGAGCCCATAAATCGCGGCACCGAGCGCTTCATCGAAGACATAACCGGGTCGAAGGAAACTATGCACGTGCTCAATCTTACGCCAACAGTCGTCGTAAGCGAGCCGATTGATGTCATGGTCCCCGTATACCAAATAGACGGATGCACCGAGGGCGGTCCACGTCTTCAAATACGGGACGAAATCTTCCGGGTCGCTCACTTCGATGTCACCAGCGATGAGCACCGCCTTGATGTTTTCATGTCGAATGACTTCCGCGATCTGGGCGAGCTTCTCGGCTTGGATGGCAAAACTCGTCCGTTCAGCCGTGATGGCGTTCCCGGTATGTCTCGCATGGTGTAAATCGGCAATATGAATGAAACGTGTCATTGGCAAGTCCTCCCGAAGCTGGTCTATCCTAATTTTCCCATGTGAAGGCAAGCGTGTCGACGAGATTAATCTTTCTACGGGCCGGGAACATTAAACTGTTGATTACTTAAGGAGGGATTCGATGAAAGCCTTATTCTTGAACTGTTCCTTGAAGGGCGGGGACACGACCTCGCATACGGAAGGATTGATGAAGGATATCATCCCGCACTTCGACAAGCTCGGGGTCGACTCGGAGATCGTCCGCGTCGTCGACTACAACGTCGCGTTCGGCGTGACCGAGGATGAAGGGGACGGGGATGCATGGCCCCAGATTTTTGAGAAAGTCAAAGCCGCCGACATCCTTATCATCGGGACACCGCTTTGGCTCGGCGAGAAGAGCAGCGTCGCGACGCAAGTCATCGAGCGGTTGTATGGGGGCAGCGCCTTGACGAACGACAAAGGCCAGGCCATCTACTACAACAAGGTCGGCGGTGTCGTCGTGACGGGGAATGAGGACGGGGCGAAACATGCCTGTGCCTCGATCCTGTATGGCCTGTCACATATCGGCTTCACCGTCCCCCCGAACGTCGACGCGTACTGGGTCGGCGAGGCCGGACCGGGTGACTCGTACATCGATGCCGGGCGCGACAACGCCTTCACGAAAAAGAATGGACGCGTCATGGCGTACAACTTGTACCATTTCGCGAACCTATTGAAGCAGACGCCAATCCCGGCCGAAGGCAATACAATGGAATGAGAAAGGCGGCCGAGGCCGCCTTTTTGATGCTTATTCACCGAAGAATGGACGAGTGTCGCTTGGATGCACAGGTTTTCCGTAGCGTTTGATGCGTTTCTCGATCAACGTTTTCTGCTTCATCATATAATCGATGACGTGTTCAATGAAATGCTCGTCGACTAAGCAAGGCTCGAACTGGAGGACGTGTTGATAAGTATGCGGTCCGGCGCACAAAAAGCCAGGCGGCAACCAGGCTGTTTTCAAACGACTTATGTAATCCAATACGCGAATGACAAAATAAGCCTCGTCTACTTCCTGTTGATACATCATTTGGAACGATATCTCCCCACCATCGGGGAACGTGCGTGTTAATTTGAGGATGGTCATCGGTCCATACAGCATCGTCTCTCCTTCGAATTGGAAACGATGATCTTGTTCACTGATGCGAAGCGCTTGGTCGGCGATTCGATTGAAGGTGTAATCGACATCTCGCCAATCGTTCGTCTGTTGGCGATAAAGGATTTCCCTTGTGGCTTTGTGTAGATTTTTCGAGACGTTTAACGGATATTCATGAAGTTTCAACATGTTTTTCCACTCCTTGTTCAACACAAGATATAGTGCTCCTTTCATCATAAGCTAATTTTAAAGGTTAGAATTTTACAGATTATAGTATATTTAAGAGGTTAATCGCTGTACTTTCCATTCGTAGTAACATTTTCCTTAAAATTTATAAAAGAGACATTTGTCACATTAGAAAATATCACACAAAAAAACTGAAAGATTTCAGTCGAATCGTTGACTGAGCTCTTTCTTTACAATCAGCGATTCAAACACGAAAAAGACGCTCGAAGGCGCCTTTAAAAGATTTGCTTACGATCAGAGCGAGTACTAGTTTGATCTCACTATTTTTTCTCAACCGCATGCCCACCGAACTCGTTTCGAAGGGCGGCGACGACTTTCCCGGAGAACGTGTCCTCTTCGAGCGAACGTTGCCGCATCATGAGCGACATCGCGATGACCGGAGCCGGCACGCCGTACTCGAGCGCCGTCTCGACCGTCCACTTGCCTTCCCCTGAGGCATGCATGACCCCTTTGATTTCGTCGAGCTTCGCGTCCTTATGGAACGCGCTCTCGGTCAGCTCCATTAGCCACGAGCGGACGACCGAGCCGTGGTTCCAGACGCGGGCGACTTGCTCGTGGTCGTATTCGAACGGGCTCTTCTCAAGAATCTCGAACCCTTCGGCGATTGCCTGCATCATCCCGTACTCGATGCCGTTGTGGATCATCTTCAAGAAGTGACCACTGCCACTCGGTCCGGCGTACAAGTAACCGTTGTCCGTCGACACGTCGTGGAACAACTCCTCGATTTTGCCGAACGCCTCCAAATCCCCACCGATCATCGTACAGGCGCCGTGTCGCGCCCCTTCCATGCCGCCACTCGTCCCGACGTCAAAGAAGTAGATGAGCTTGTCTTTGAACTGCTCGGCTCGCCGCATCGACTCTTTATAGTTCGAGTTCCCGCCGTCGATGACGATATCCCCCGGAGACAAGAGGGCGTGCAGGTCGTTCAAGACGTGCTCGGTCACGTCGCCCGCCGGCACCATCACCCAGATGACGCGCGGTGCCTTCAGCCCTTCGATGACTTCTTCGAGCGACTGTTTTGTCTCGAACTGGCTCGTCGACACGTTGCCCGGGTCGTAGCCGAGCACATGGTGTCCACTGTCCGTCAAGTTGAGCGCCAAGTTCAACCCCATCTTCCCAAGTCCGATCATCCCTAATTCCATATCGGTTCACCCCGTTCGTTGTATTGGTTTCCTTATAAGGGTTACCCGAAATGGATGGACTTCAAAAGAGTGGCTTCACTTCATCGATGCGGTAGGCGAGGATTGACCCGACCTTCACTTGCTTCCCGTCACTCAAGTTGACGAAGTCATTCAAAGGACTCGCGACCTTTAACGTCTTCTCGAACGTGGACGATGCCTCATGAATCGAACCTCCATACACGATAAACGAACAAAGCTCATTTTTCTCTAAAAAACACGTGACGACATAACGCATCTGCCGATTCCTCCGACCAGTTAATAGGTTTTCATTTACATTTACATTACGAATGAGTCAATTATTACAAAAAATCATCCATTTGTCCCATGAAGGTTTTTGAATATAAGGAAACAGACCTAAGAAATTACACATTCGACGTATATTCGACATAAATTCAGTAAAGTTATAACAGAAAAATGGGACCTTATACGTATGAGTGAAAAGTGAGAACGGTTTCAGCTATACCAAGGCGTGGTACTCTTACAAAGGAATATCGGCAGAAGACTAAACTATTCATGAGGGAAATCCGATACTTAAAAACGAACGAATATTTCGACATCATTCGGCAATCATTTACCTTTTTTACAAATAATTTAAAAAGTCGCAATGTTTTGCGTGCTAAACTAAAACCTGGTCTATTTCATTCAAGGGTTCGAGGAAAGGTGTTATGTCATGGAAGAGCAAAAGAAAAAGAGAGTCAAGAAACGCCGTAGAAAGAGTTCGCCCGCTAAACGCATCGCGATCATCGCGGGAATCGTAGTAGGGTTGTTCCTGCTCATCGGAGTCGGGGTAGCTACATATCTATACAATCAAGTCGATTCGACCGTCGAACGGTTGAACGAGTCGACGGGCCTCAGCCCGGAACGGATGACGACGGAAGCCATCAACGATAAGAAGCCGATCTCGGTCCTTCTTCTCGGCGTCGACCGTCGTGCCGATGAACAAGGGCGCAGCGACTCGATTATCGTCATGACGCTCAACCCGAACACAGATCAAAGCGCGATGCTCAGCATCCCGCGTGACACGAAGACGGAGATCGTCGGCAAAGAGACTTCTGATAAGATCAACCACGCTTACGCGTTCGGTGGAGCCGAAATGGCGCTCGACACGGTCGAGAACTTGCTCGACATCCCGATCGATTACGTGGCCGAAGTTGATATGAAGGGCTTCCAAGACACGGTCGACCTTCTCGGGGGCGTCAACGTGACGAACAACTTGGCCTTCACATCAGGTGAGCATACGTTCGAACCGGGTGCACTTACGCTTAACGGTTCAGAGGCGCTCGCGTATACACGCATGCGCTACGACGACCCGAGCGGGGATTTCGGTCGCCAGGAGCGCCAACGTGACGTCATCACGGCGCTCGTCAATAAAGGCAAAGACGACTTCTCCATCTCGAAGTTCAACAACATGCTCGACGTGCTCGGCAACAATGCCAAGACGAACATGACGTTCAAAGACATCCGGACGCTCTCGAGCGACTATATGGCTGCTTTCAAAAACCAGGACGTCCTTCGCCTCGAAGGAACGGGCGGGAAAGAAAGCGACGGCATCTACTACTGGAACCCGGACGCCGCTTCACTCGAAGACGTGAAGTCGTATCTCGGACAATTGATGGAACAGTGACGCTTCGCCTCATCCAACCGGATGAGGCGTTTTAATATGTGCGATAATAAGAAGAAAAGGAGTGACTCGAGTGCTCGACCGCCTGATCCGTCTCGTCATCGACGTCCGCCATCGGTTCAAGGACCATCATATTAACGACTATAGCGCGACGCTCGCGTTCTTTTGGTTTCTTGCCATCTTCCCGACGTTCGTCCTCTTGTTCGCCGTCATGGCGTGGTTCGGCATCGACGACGCCTTGTTGATCGAACAGATTGAGATTCTCATCCCGGGTTCGAGCGTGCGCGACATGCTGTCGATCGTCTATGACGTCAGCGGCAACATCAATGCCGGCCTCGTCTCCATCGGGGCCATCATCGCCGTCTGGTCGGCATCGAACGGGACGGCACGCCTCGTCAAGCTGACCGTGTTCGCGTACGGGGAGACGGAGGCCCGGAGCTATGTCGTCCGTCGTTTGATTGGTTTGCTCACGCTCATCGCCTTCAGCGTCGGTGCCGTCATCTTGATTGTGTTCCATATCTTTGGCCGCGAGTTCGTCGAGCTCATGTACACGTGGTTCCCAAGGCTCGAGGACTTCGACAGATTGGCGACTTTAGCGCGCTATACGTTGTCGACGATCATTCTCATCTTTGCGTTCTCCATGTTCTATAAGATTGCCCCGCAGCAACACGTCCGTTTCATCGAGACGCTTCCAGGTGCCATCTTCGCTGTCATCTCCTGGCAGATGCTGTCGACGGGCTATAGCGTCTACGTCGACCAATTCTCGATGTTTGGTGATACGTACGGGACAATCGGTATCGTCATCTTGCTGCAAATCTGGCTCTACTTGACGGCAGCGACGATGCTGCTTGGGGCCGAAATCAACGCGGCCTGGCCCGACCATATGCGGCGTACCCGCTATAAGACACATTTTCCATAAAAATTGAAAAGATATGGTTAGCATTTTTTGACAACGTGCTATAATACAACACGTGAAGCGGGAATTATATCCATATCTAACGATTTTGAAAGCAGGTGCACGCATGGCGAGACATAAGAAGAAATCACGCTGGAAAAAGGTGTTGGCGATCACGCTAGGCGTCTTGACGATTTTCCTCGTCGCTGGTGGTCTGTTCGTCTGGTCGATGTACCGAGACGTCAACGAGACGGTGACGAAAGTGAACGACAATCTCGAAATCAGTCCGGAACGGAAACAAATCGAGACGATCGAACAGAAGGAATCGGTGTCGGTGTTGTTACTTGGGATTGACCGCCGTGACGGTGAGCAAGGACGGAGTGACTCGATCATCGTCATGACGCTCAATCCGACGACGGACGAAGGGGCGATGCTCAGCATCCCGCGCGATACGAAGACTGAGATCGTTGGCAAAGGCATGAACGATAAGATCAACCATGCCTATGCGTTCGGTGGGGCCGAGATGGCGATGAACACGGTCGAAGGGTTACTCGATATTCCGATCGATTACGTCGTCGAGGCGGACATGGAGGCGTTCACCGAGGTGGTCGACGCGCTCGGCGGTATCACGGTGACGAACGACTTCGCCTTCTCCGCGGATGGTTATAACTATCCGATTGGACAGGTCGATTTGAACGGTGCCTCGGCGTTGTCATACGCCCGGATGCGTTATGACGACCCGAACGGGGACTTCGGTCGCCAAGAGCGGCAACGTGCCGTCGTCGCGGCCATCGTCGAGAAGGGGCGTTCCGATTTCTCGGTCGACAAAGTGACGAAGCTGTTAGACGTCGCCGGTAACCGGGCCAAGACGAACATCGAGTTCAATGAGCTCGTGACGTTGTCGACAGACTATATGAAGGCGTTCCGTAACGCCAGCACGCTCCGCATCGAAGGGTCGGGCGGTCTGGAGTCAGACGGTATTTATTACTGGAACCCGGATGCGGCCTCGCTCGCTGATGTCCAAACCGAGCTGCAGCGCTTGATGAACTAAGCCATTCCTCATGGTATGGCTTTTTTTGCGTTTGAAAATCGTGTATCGGTGGGAGTGATAAAGAGACACTGAGGAGGGATCACATGCTTTGGGAAACTGTTGAACCGATCATCAATCAATTAGAGGACGATCATACACGGGAGGACTGGCAGGAGCTGTTCACGAAGTGGGACGGTCATCATTGGCATGACGGGGAGAGTGTGAGCGAGAAGACGAGTGTGCTCATGATTGACGCGAACGTTGTCACGACGGACGGGAGCCCGGACTTGGACGCACTCCATGACCTATTGAAAGAACACGTCCAGGCGTCGATCAGCGACTTGTATCTCGTCTCGTTGTTCCCGTACCCGGCCAAGCCGACCGATACGGCCATCAATCCGCGTATCCGGCTATACGAGGACCTCGGACGCTTCAAGCACGAGTTTGAGCTTATGTATGACACCGAGCCAGACGTCTATAACGAGTTACAGTTCAATCTACTAGAGGAGACGGACGTCTTTATCGAGCGGCTCGCCCAAGGCGCGACGAAGCTGCGCGTTCACGTTCAGTCGTTCCGTGGCATGCCAGAGGAGAGCATTCAACGCGTCATCGAATTGTGGTATGCGGTGCTCCATCACTATAAACCGCACGGCCAGTTGATTCTTGCCTATGAAGGAGATGTCCAAGCACTCGGCTCATACATCAGCGTTGCCGACGCCATCTGTCACTTCGACCTTGCGTCGCACACGATGCTCGCCTTCGCGCAAGGAGATGCCAAGAAGTTGTCCGACTGGGCGAATCGAATCGAGTCGCCAACGGACGGCAAGACGTATTTCAACTTCTTGTCGATTCATGAACGCGACCCGTTCGAAAAGAACTTGATCGATCCGAGCGTCGACATGATTCTCGCGGCTCACAGCATCTTGTTCTCGCTCCAAGGCATACCGACCGTTGATTACCGGACGCTGCTCGGTGTCCAGACTCCGGTCGACCATGACGCGCTCATCCAGGAGCTGAAGACGGACCCGTATCGACTGCAAGTATTCTCTGGTATCATCAGCCAGTTGAACGTCAAACGGACGCATCCAGCGTTCTCGCCGTATGCCGAACAGCGGATCGATACGTCTGATAAGCGCATCTTCACGATTGAGCGGAAGGGTGGAGAGGAGACGCTTATGCTGTATACGAACGTCAGCAATGAACCAGTGACCGTGCGGACGAGCGGGACGAACCTGTTCACAGGTGAGCCGGTCGAGACGATTGACCTCGACGCCTACGGGTTTGTTTGGGTGAAATCTGAATAGGACTTTTGATTCAAATTAAAAGTGTGTGATTTAGGTGTATTGACTCACGATTCATTTGGTAGGAGAATGGATATAGAAGGAATTTCCATGACAAAATCCTACATACACCTAAGGAGCGAATTCCGATGAATCAATCACTATTTATGCATGTCTTAAGCCTTACGTTCCATTCATTTTCGTATTGGATGTTCGCGACGTTGTTCATTGCATTAGCGGGCTTCGTATTTTTCTACATGTGGGACCGTGAGTTTGCAATCGAGTACCGGACGATATGGCGCAAGTTCTATTATTTGACGTTCGCGGCGTTCGTCTTGTTCGGTTTAATCGTCGGTGAGTTTACATTCGACGCAGCGTGGGCACTTGCCGGCATCGCAATCGTGATTGCCGTCCTCGACTTCGGAGTGCTCGTCACACCAGGCAAGGAACCTGAAATCATTGAAGTTGACATGACAAAACCCCTTACCGAAGAACAGTGATGTTCTCGTGTAAGGGGTTTTTCTTATGCCCGGTAACCGTTCGGATTGTTCGATTGCCAGTTCCAGGCGTCGCGGCACATGGCGCGGACGTCATGTTTCGCTTCCCAGCCGAGCATCTGTTTCGACTTCGATGGATCAGCAAAGCACATGGCGATATCGCCTGGACGGCGTGGCGTTACTTGGTATGGAACAGCTTTTCCACTCTCTGCTTCGAACGCATGCACGAGGTCGAGGACGCTATAGCCGGTCCCGGTTCCTAAGTTGAACGCTTCGGCGCCAGTGTGGTCCATGACATAGTCGAGTGCCTTCAAGTGACCCTCGGCCAAGTCGACGACGTGGATGTAGTCACGGACACCGGTCCCGTCTGGTGTATCATAATCGTCACCGAAGACACTCAGTTCGTTCAAGCGGCCGACGGCAACCTGTGTGATGTATGGCATCAAGTTGTTCGGGATATCGAACGGGTCTTCACCGATTTGGCCCGACTCATGGGCGCCAATCGGATTGAAGTAACGTAGGAGCGTGATGCTCCACGAAGGATCGGCGATAGCGAGATCGCGCATGATGTCTTCAATCATCAGCTTCGTCCGACCGTATGGATTCGTCGCGCTGAGCGGGAACGACTCGTCAATCGGTGTACGTTCCGGCATGCCGTATACGGTCGCCGATGAGCTGAAGACGATTCGTTTCACGTCGAACGCGTTCATCACTTCTAAAAGGACGGTCGTGCCGACGACGTTGTTCTCATAGTAGCGGAGCGGCTCTGATACCGATTCGCCGACGGCTTTCAGCCCGGCAAAGTGGATGACGGCGTCAATCGTATGTGTCAAAAAGATTTGTTCGAGTAGTTCGCGGTCGAGGATGTCGCCGAGATAGAACGTGACCGATTTCCCCGTTAATGTTTCAACGCGCTCGAGCGCCTCACGACGGCTGTTCGACAAGTTATCGACGACGATGACGTCGTGACCTGTTTCAAGCAACTGTAAGACGGTATGAGTGCCGATATACCCGGCACCGCCTGTGACTAAAATAGTGTTCATATGAATGTCCCCTTCCAAAAATCCTCTATTGATTACTTCTCTGTCAAGCGCACCCGGATCTGTCCGTTTGTGCCTTCAAATAAGCGGAGTGAATACGTCTCACTCTCGTAAACGACTGCATCGTCTGTCTCGAGCACCGGTTCGCCGAGCGGGCTGAACGCCTCGCGCGTCGTTTGCGTGTTCGTCCAATCGATGGCGTGTACTTTGTCCTGTTGAATAACGAAGAATCCACCGTTATAGAACGCATAGGCATTCAACGCATCTGTCTCACGACCGTAAGGCGCGCCGATCGTCTCCGTAAGTGCGGCTTCATTCATGGCGAAGAAATCAGGAATCGCTTCACCGAGCCAATCGTTGTTCAAATTTGTGTTCACCCAGTCAAGCAAAGCGCTATCCGTCAAATCGCGTGTCGGCCAGTCGGTCGTGACCGAATCGATTGGGGCCCATGCTGTCGTTCCATCCAAATTCACTTCGACATGGTCGTCTAGTTCCTTCACAATCTCGTAACGGTCGCCGATATCTCCTATATAGGTGATGGTCGTGCCGTTCGGTTCCGAGACGAGGTTGACGTTCTTCGAGGCGAGCCAGACGTAGTTCGTTTCTGGCTCTTGGACGACCGGTTCCGGACCCGGCTTCGGTGTTTCCTCGACAATTTTTGCCTCTGGCTTTGGTTCCAACAAGTCCATTACATATGGATACCCGATATAGCCACCTCCTATGAGTAAAGTGAGGAGGAAAAGGACACCAATCCATTTGCCTGATTTCCGACGTGGTTTTGCTGGTTCAATCGTTCGTTGATATTTTGCTCGTTCGGCACGTGATGGAACCGGAGCTTCTGGCATATAGCGTGGTTTTGAGGTGAGTGATTTCTCTTTACCTTTTGGATCTTCGACTGCAACTGGTTGAGGAACGGGTACGACTGCTTTTACAACAACTGACGTCTCGTTGACCGTTGTCTTGTCAACAGGATTCGATTGAGGAATTGTCGCTTCTTTGTTCAACACGGCGTCATGCATCTCGAGTAAAGACACATAGTATGGAAGAAACGTGGCATCTTTTTTTCCGTCTTTGATCCAAGCGGCAAAGTCCATTGCTGATTTTTCCTCGTTTGATAGCGTTGTATTCGTCGTACCTGTCAATTCTTCAAAGGACATGCGTAACGATTTTCCGTCCCCTAAATTTTGTTTGATAGTTTCTTGCAGTTTTGTACGTATTGACGCATTCGTGTCTGCGTACAACTGGAGTAGGCGCTCACTAACGTGCACTATTGTCTCCTCCTTTTGTTAAGTTCTTCCTAACAAAGTTTATCAGATTTACATACCAAAAAAACCAAATTTTAAAAAATGGGTCATCATCTGTGAGGATTTTTGCTATAATGTTTTGGTATTGGCATTGTTAAATATTATCTGCGGAATTTTTCCAGTGGTGACTTTAAAGAACAGAGGAGAGAAAACACGAGCATGAAAGAAGAAACGATTTCCCTTGGAGAATTATTCTCCATCTTAAAACGGAGCAAATGGCTCATCGCTAGTTTAGCAATCATCGCGGCGCTTATCGCCTTTTTAGTTAGTTCGTTCTTAATCAGTCCGACATATGAAGCGTCAACTCAAGTACTAGTAGCGCCTAAACAAGGTGAGAATATGCCGTTGGATAATAGTCAAATCCAATCGTCGGTGACACTTGTTAATACCTACCGTGTTATCATTCAAAGCCCAGCTATTTTAGAACAGGTTCAAGAAAACGTAATTGGAGCACCTGATAGCATTAGTAACTTGATCACAGTCAATAGCGAACAAAATTCACAAGTTATCAACATAAAAGTCGAGCATACGAACCCGGTCCTTGCGACAGATATTGCCAATGAGATAAGCGATGTCTTTTCGAAAGAAGTTCCAGAATTGATGAGTGTCGATAACGTCAAAGTTCTTTCAAATGCATCTGTTCCTATGTTCCCAGTCAGTCCAAATATTCTTTTAAATACAGCAATCGCAACGGTTCTCGGTTTGATGATTGGTGTAGCACTTGCATTCCTTAAAGTTGTATTAGATCGTCGTATTAAAACAGAGCAGGATGTCGAAAACATTTTGGAACTTCCTGTTCTTGGGTCAATTCCTATTATTGATAAAGTTGAAATGCGTCAACATCGTCAAGCTAACGTGAAAGGTGAACAAGTCCATGTTTAAGTTCGGCAAGAAGAAAAGTAAACATATCAAGTACGATAAGACGGGCCGTGAATTAATCACAGTCCACAAACCGAAGTCGCCAATTTCTGAGCAATATCGGACAATCCGGACAAACTTAGAGTTTACAGCCGTCGACGACGACTTGCAAACGATGGTGATCACTTCTGCTTCATCGGGCGAAGGCAAATCAACGACATCGTCGAATCTAGCTGTCGTCTACGCGCAACAAGGAAAGCGAGTCCTACTTGTCGACTGCGATATGCGCCGCCCGACAGCTCACTTTACATTCCGCCTATCAAATGGGATTGGTCTCTCAACTGTGTTGGCTAAAAAGACGACTGTTGAAAAGGCGACACATTCGACTCAAATTGAAAATCTGGATTTGATTGCAGCGGGTCCGATTCCGCCAAATCCATCAGAGTTATTGTCATCAAAGATGATGGATCGAGTTTTAGAAGAACTTCGAGCAAATTATGACATCATCATTTTAGACGCTCCACCTATGATGCAAGTGGCTGACACTCGGCTCTTGGCTCGCAAGGTTGATGGTGTAGTCCTTGTAGTTGGTTGTGACAAATCAGACCGTCAAATGGTCGTGAAAGCAAAAGAACAATTGACGCTCGCCGAAGCACATATTCTCGGAGTAGTGTTGAATAAACGCGAACCACAAGGTAGCGACGATTACTATTACTATTATGCATACGAATAAAAGGAGAGCGTGCCATGATTGATATCCATTGTCACTTATTGCCGGCTGTTGATGACGGTCCGGAAACAGTCGAGCAAGCGATTGAGATGGCGAAACGCGCCGTAAGTGAAGGGGTGACCGCAATCGTGGTCACCCCCCACGCGTTTCACCCGCAGTTTGACACTAGCCAGCTCGATGTAGCGAATGCTGTCACAAAATTACAAAATGTTTTGCGACAAGAAGGAATCAACCTCGATTTATATGCCGGACAAGAGATTCGAATCTTTGGTGACCTTGCGGAATCATTAGAGCAAGGTAAAGCGTTATCGCTTGCTGGATCGCGTTATGTCCTCGTGGAGTTCCCTAGTGACTCTGTACCGGCTTATGCCGAACAGCTCTTCTTTGGCCTTCAAACGGAAGGCTATACGCCTGTCATCGCTCATCCCGAGCGAAATAAAGAATTCGCTACTAATCCAAAACGATTGATGGACTTCGTCTCGTCTGGTGCGCTCTCGCAAATTACGACGAGTAGTTTGACTGGAGAGTTCGGTCAAAATGTTAAAGAGCTAGCAATGACTTTCCTTCGTAACGGCCTCAGCCATTTAATCGCATCAGATGCCCATAGTATAGGCCGCCGAACATTTTATTGGACTGAAGTCGAAACGGTTGTTCGAGAGGAGTTTGGTCAAGCGAAGTGGGAGAGTTACGTAGTCAACGCGGAAGCAATTATGAAGGATGAATTTGTATTCATCGATCCGCCGACACTACCGACTAAAAACTGGCGAGGGAAATGGAAAAAATAATTTACTTATTATCAAAGAGTAAATATTGACAATTTATCTAAAAATATGATTCTTTTGTCGACAACTGTCGAACGATTTTAGGTTTATTTTACTCCTCTCATGTTCTTATATTAGGTCGAAAGTGATACCCTTAATTTATAATTTTGAAAGGATGTAACTTACATCCTTTTTTCTATGAATCATACATTTAATATATATTTATCCATAAAGGAGTGGTATAAATGACAACTAAACGAGTGAAAAAAGCAGTCATCCCGGCAGCAGGTCTCGGTACACGTTTTTTGCCAGCGACAAAAGCGATGCCAAAAGAAATGTTACCAATCGTCGATAAGCCAACAATTCAATACATCATCGAAGAAGCAGTTGAGTCGGGTATCGAAGATATTTTGATTGTGACAGGTAAAGGCAAGCGAGCCATTGAAGATCATTTCGATTCGGTTCCAGAGCTAGAGCAAACGTTGATTGAAAAAGGTAAATCTGAATTTTTGAAACTTGTTGAAGAAACGACTAATATCAATATCCATTTTATTCGTCAGTCGAAACCAATGGGTCTTGGTCATGCTGTCCTTCAAGCGAAGGCTTTTGTTGGGGAGGAACCATTTGTAGTCATGCTTGGAGATGATATTGTTCAGGCAGAAATCCCTTGTACAAAACAGTTGATTGAACAATACAACAAGACAGAGAGTTCAATTATCGGTGTACAACCAGTTTCTCGTGACGTTACTCACCGGTATGGAATTGTCGATCCACATGCGTCACTTGAAGGTGGGTTACATAAAGTTGAATCCTTTGTAGAAAAACCAGCACCAGGAACAGAACCTTCTAATTTAGCAATTCTAGGTCGCTATTTATTTACACCCCAAATTTTTAGTTTTTTAGAAACGCAAGTCCCTGGGGCGGGTGGGGAAATTCAACTAACTGACGCCATTACTAGGCTAAATCAGAAAGAATCCGTATATGCCTATGAATTTGAGGGCAAGCGTTATGACGTAGGTGAAAAACTAGGATTTATTAAAACAACTTTAGAATTTGCTCTAATGAGAGAAGAACTAGCTCCTTCAGTGATGGAGATTTTAGAAGAATTAGTTGCAAAAGGAATGGTAAAAAATGATCAACACTGAAATGAAAGAAAGTGCAAAAACACATCCAAGTGAATTTGTTAATATAGACATAAAAACTAAGGAATTATGGAGTGTAGAAGAGAAAACATCCTATTTATTAATAAAAAGATTATTCGATATTACTCTAGCGTTTATCGGAATATTAGTATTATTGCCAGTTTTTATTTGCGTAGCATTATTGATTAAGATAGAAGATGGCGGTAATGTGATATTTTCGCAAACTAGAATAGGTGTTAATGGTAAGAAATTCAAGATGTATAAGTTTAGATCAATGGTCCCAGAAGCAGAATCAAAACTTAATACATTACTAATAAAAAATGATGTATCAGGAGCAATGTTTAAATTAAAAGAAGATCCAAGGGTGACCAAAGTCGGGAAAGTAATAAGATCTTATAGTATCGATGAACTTCCTCAGTTATTGAATGTAATTAAAGGAGATATGTCTCTCGTAGGACCCAGACCTCCTTTGGAAAGGGAAGTGGCACTTTACACTGCCTTTCATTTAAGAAGGTTGAGTGTTGTTCCGGGATGTACAGGACTGTGGCAAGCAACTGTTAGAAACTCAGTTGGATTCGAAGAAATGGTGGAATTAGATATAAAATATATAGAACAACGTTCATTTAGTTACGATGTGATTATAATCCTAATGACATTCAAATCAATTCTTTTCAATCGAGCATATTAAATAAAGAGGTAATATATGAAAATTATGATTGTTGGTTCAGAAGAAATAGTTTCTGGTGGAATGACTTCGATAATTAGAAATCAGTTGAATTATTTAGAGGGGAAATATACTACTATAAAGATAGATACACATTTTAAAGGGAAAAAAATAATTGGATTTTTAAAATTTTTGATTTCATACATTAAAATTATTTACTTTGTATATTTTAAAAAATTCGACGCCGTTCATCTTCATACTTCATACGAGGGGAGTTTTTGGAGAAAATCTTTAATTGCAAATTCTATTCCTAAAAATAAAGTTGTATATCATATGCATGGTGGAAAATTCCCTTCCTTTTATGATTCATTAAATTTCATTTTGAAAAAATATGTTGATTGGAGTCTTGGTCGTGCAAAGAGAGTCTTAGTGTTAGGGGCATACTGGTCACAGTATTATGTAGAAGAAATCAAGCTTAATAATACGTATACAGTTAACAATTTTTTAGAAATTCCTAATATTAATCCTTACAACTCTAATGGAAAAAAAATTGTGATGCTAGCAAACTATCACAAAGATAAAGGATTTGAAGATTTAATAAGTGCATTTTTAAAAATTAGTGATTTTAATAAAAGTACTAAACTTTTTTTGGCAGGAAATAAGGTTACTCAATTTATAAATATAGATCATCCACAAATTATACTGGCAGACTGGATCGATGAAGAAGAAAAACAAAGAATACTTAGTGAGTGCTGTCTTTTAGTTCTACCATCTTATAGAGAAGCTCAGCCAGTCTGTATTATTGAAGCTATGGCATATGGAATTCCAGTCATCGCTTCACATATTGGCTCTATACCAGATATGCTAGGGGAGTTCTCAGAATATTTAATTTCTCCAGGAGATGTAGATAGAATGTCCTATTTAATAAATAAGATTTTAAATGATGAAAGTATTCGATTAGCTTTAAGTAATATTAATTATCAAAAAGCAATAACTGAATATAGCTCTGAGGTACAGATGAATAAAATAATAAATGAAGTGTATTTAGGAGATTTAAAATGATTAAATTATCGATTTGTATCCCAGTATATAATGATCACCACGATTTAAAAGCATTACTACTAAAGTTAAAACAGCAAATTAAAGAAAATAATTATGAATGTTATTCAGAAATAATTATAGTGGACGATGGATCGGAATCTGAAACAAAACAAAACTTAGAAAAAATTAAATCTGAATTAGAAATGAAAAATTTTAATTTGCTATACAATAGTCATAATATAGGTTTATTGAAAACTAGAAATAAATTGATTGAAAATAGTTTTGGTAGCCACATCGTATTTATTGACTCTGGAGATACAATTAAACAGAGTTATATCTTTGAAATAAAAAATGCTATTGAAGAAATGGTGGCAACAAATTCTTCAATAGCTATTTTTGGCATGGAAATTAAAAAACCTTACACCAATAAAATAGATGAAATTTTAAAAAATCATGAAAAGACAATAAAAAAATCAAATGAAGGACTGTTAGATTATTCAAAACAAGTACACTTTAAATCACATACTGTCACTAAAATTATCAATAAAAAGATGTATGAAGATGAAGAGTTATATTTCGATGAAAATCAAAATGGGAAATTTGAAGATGCGAGACATGTGTTTAAATGGATAGGATCTGCAACAAATATACTGTATATTCCCGAAGTACTTTACGTATACATCAAACAAAGTTCTTCATTATCGTCTATCAATAATCACGATTTAAAAAAAGAACATGATTTATTACAAGCTTTTCAAATTTTTAATAATTATATTGAAAACTTAAATTTAACATATGATTTGAAAATGAAAATTTTAAGTTTCTATAAAATCAATACGTATATTGATTTAGCTCATCTTTTTAAAAGTTCCGAGTGTGAAATTTACGAAAAACAAGTAAATGGTTTCAGAAAGAAAATACATTTAAAAGATTATTGTACTTTTTATATGGATAGCGAAATTAAGTTTAGAAGAAAAATGCAACTTGGTTATCACTGGTATAAAAGTGTTAAACACACATTGCATATGAAAAGGATTAAGTGAAAATGAATACTTTATCAAATAGATCATTACCAAATATGGGCATAGCTATATTTTTTATGATGATAGTATTAACAATTCCGATCTTCATAAAATTAGAGTATAGTTTTATTCTTACA
This sequence comes from Exiguobacterium sp. s7, assembly GCF_018618195.1. NCBI lineage: Bacteria > Bacillati > Bacillota > Bacilli > Caryophanales > Exiguobacterium > Exiguobacterium sp. s7. The sequence continues at coordinate 218,504 of NZ_JACSLO010000004.1, forward strand.
CTGTATATGCTGACAACAATGAGTTTTGTATTTTTATATACAATGAAAAAGTTGAATTATTTAAATGTGTTTTCTTTACACTTATTAATTATTGTGTTGAGTGGTTGGAATATTTACATTCCAATATTACAATACGTCCCTATATTCTACGCTTTCTTGCTCCTTTTGTTTATTGGGGTTAATAAAAGTAAAACTCAATCATTAAATATGAAACAATATCTTTATGTTCTGTCAGGATTAGTTTTATTGAGTATAATTTTTAGTTTAATACCTCAGTTCAATTCAATTTATCAAAATGAATTTCTGTTAATACTCTATAGTTTGATTAAGAGAAATAGTTTTTTAATTTTATTCTTAGCATCTATTTATTATCTTGACAACAAAAAAATTGTTAGGGCAGAAAAGTTACTTTTAAGTCTTGTAATTATAAACACCCCAATTATCTTAATTCAATATAATTTTATAACGTCTCCCGATGATTTAACGGGTTTATTTGGTAACATTTCAACTGGTGTTCTAATATATTTGTATGTAGCACTTTATGCTGCTATGAAATTTAGATCCCAAAGTTTTAGATTAAGTTCAAAGATTCTCTTTTATCTTTCTTTTGTTTTATACTCATTGCTAGCAGAAGTTAAGTTCGTAATTGCATCGATAATTGTAATAGAGATAATTCTAAGTTTAATCTCTTCAAAAAAATCACTAATGAAAAAAGGAATTAATTTAGTTATAGTTTCGTTTATAACTTATTTATCATTAATTATCTTTGAAAAGCTTTATCCCTTACAGCCAATCACAGATTTGGATTACTTAAGGTTTTATTTATTCGAACAAAGTTATGATTCAATGTATTCAGTGAATAGATTTAATTTTTTCGAACAAATAAATTACTACCTAGAACCTTCTCTCTTAAATCAATTATTCGGTTATGGTATAGGATCTCTAAACCCTTCAGATGCGTCAACATTTCAAGGAGCATTATTCAAAGAATTTGAGTTTTTAAAACTTCACTACTTTTTCTTTAGTTGGAGCTTTGTGGAATCTGGTATAGTTGGAACATTTTTATATTTAACAATACTATATTTCCCAATTTCAATAATGATATTTAAAAATGGTTTTTCTTATTTAGTTAAAAAATCTGAAGATTTCTCAATACTATTATTTTTAACTTTGTTTAACACTGTATTACTGTTTTACAACTCAAGTAATTTTGAATATACGGTGTCATTTACCTATTGGATATACTGCGGTTATATTTTTAGAAGTTTTACGAAGTGAGGAAGGTAAAAAATAAAATGAATAAAACTGACGTCTTGTTTATTTCTCCAACACAATTTGGATATGCTACAGATTTGTATAATTACGTAAAATACTTAAACTGTAAAAAAGATATAAATGTAAAAGTGATTTGCAAATATCAACATAAAAAGTTAATAGAATTACCAACAAACGTGATTAGTGCATATCAATTTAAAGGTAATAATATTATTACTAAATTTATTAATTATATTTTATTTGTATTGTATATTCTGTATTACTCTCTAACCTATAGACCTAGTAAAATATTTATCAGTTACATGATGGGTTTCAAACCAATTGTAATTTTATTAAAAAAAATAGGATTTTATGTGATAGGTGATGTTAGAAGTGTTCCTATTATCGATGATTATTATACTTACAATAAAAAAAAAGACACAATAAAAAAGAATTTAGAAATCTGTGATGAAATTACTACTATATCTAACGATGTAGCTAAAGAATTGAAGTTGCAAAAATTCAAAATTATTCCATTAGGTGGGGATTACAGAAGAGATAAAAAAAATAAGAATACGAATTACTATGATCAAGTAGAGTTGTCGATTTTATATTTAGGGACATTAGAGAATAGAAGTATTGAAAATTTTATAAGAGGGTTTGAAAAATTTCAATATGAACTAGATGATTCTGAAAGGTCGAAAGTTGTTTTTAATATTGTTGGTAAATATGAGGATGATGATAAACAACTGATATTTAATAAATTTATTGAGAGTTTAAATAAAAAGAATATACATATTAACTATCATGGGGCAAAGTACACAGATCAGCTAGATTATTTTTTTGAAAACAATCAGGTGGGAGTCTCTTTTATACCTCAACTAGATTATTATGATTTGCAACCACCGACAAAAACTTATGAATACCTCACTAACTCTCTGTACTGTATAGCAACTAATACTTCTAGTAATAGAGAGATATTGAATGGGTTATCAGAGGAGCTTTACTCAATAATTAAAAATTATCAGGATATTGTAGAGATTAAACAAATTTTGAAAAAGATATATCTTGATAGGAAGAAAATTAAGTACAATCATTTAAATAATCATAACTTAAAGATAGTACCAAAGAAATATCATTGGGAGCATGTAGTTTCTGACTGTCTAGTTCCGATTATAAAATAATATGATAAGGATGGGACATAATATAATGAAATATAATATTTTTATGGAGAGCTTAGGAAGAGGAGGGGCTGAAAAATCACTATTAACACTTATTAATAATAGTTTAAAAAATCATAAAAATGACCAAGTAACTTTATATTTATTTAATGATGTTAAATCTTCTTATACTGAAAATTTAAGTAATAGTTGCAAACTTATAACGGCCGATAATAAGTTATCAAAACTGTTTTTAAATCCTAAAATAATAAAATTTCTGCCGCGTAATTGTTTTTATTTTATTTGGTTAAAATTGTTTTATACGCCCGCTTTAAGAGGGGATGACACAATGAATATTGCTTTTATGGAGGGAATACCGACCAAATTTTTAGGTGCGTATAATGGAGAGAACAAATCTACCTGGATACATTGTGATTTTTGTACCAACCATTGGAGTAAGCAATATTATCTAAATGAAGCTGAAGAAATAAATGATTATAGTACCTTTTCTGACATCATTTTAGTATCAGAGACAATCAAAAATGGTGCAACGCAAGTATTAAAAATTCCCGAAAGCAGAATAAGGGTTCTCAATAATTTTATTGACAAAAAAGAGCTAAAATTGCTAGCAAAAGAACCAATTGATGAAAAAATACTTGATTGGATCAAAGAATACAACGTTTATTGTATTATCGGTCGATTGGTAAAAATTAAAGGGATACTTGAATTTTTAAAAACAATCGTAAAGTACAAAAATGAGTTAAACATAAAGTTTTTAATTATTGGAGAAGGTGAGCTTGAAAACGATATTTTAGAAATTGTTTCAGAACATCGTCTTCACGAGTATGTTAAGTTAATTGGTTTTACCAGCAATCCATATAAGTTTATGAAAATTTCTAACGGTTTAATTAGTGTATCAAAATCTGAAAGTTATGGACTAGTTATTGAAGAGGCAATTTTGCTTGAAGTACCTGTATATTCTTTAGAACATGAAGGTGCAAAAAAATTTGAATCATATTTACAATCACCACCTTACTCCAATAATGAAAAGGGGCGAGAAGAACTATTAAAAAAATTAAATAATAAACCATTATATAAGAATGACAAACGAGAAAAATATTATGTATCGTCATATGGAACTACTTTAGATGATATCTATGATGGGTTATATAATTCATGAACAGGAATGTTTTATTCTCGCTTATTAATCAAATAATTTTAGTTCTAGTACCATTTATTACTTTTCCTTACTTATCAAGGATACTTGGACCAGAATATTATGGGAAATTAAATTATTTAACTAATATTTCTTTAATGTTTGGTATCATCTATGCCTCCGGATCTTATGCTTTTTCTGTAAGAACTTATTCTAATGCTTTGAAAGATGAAAAAGAAGCTCGTAATGTTAAAAAGGATTTATTTGTGTTCAATTTTTTGACTGCTTGTTTAGGATTTATGGGAAGCGTTGTTTTCCTTAATCTCAGCACAGAATTTTCCCAGCAGGAAATATTTCTAGCATCTCTAACCATAATTACAGTAGCGTTATCAAGCCTGTGGATAATAGTTGGGGATGAAAATTTTAAATTCATTACCATCAGAAATTTGATTACAAAAATTGTGAGCTTAGTTGGCATAATATTATTAATTAGAGAACCTGAAAATTATTATTATTACTTCATAATAAACATCTTAATTGATTTTGCGCTATTTGTTTTAACGTTTCGCATATTGAATCTTGGAAATTTTAAAAAAATTAGCTATGAAAAAGTAATTATGTACTTTCGATATTCATCTACTACGTTACAAAATGTTTTAATTAGTTCTTTAGGAAACCAAACTAATATCATTATTTTAAATATGCTACTTACTTTTTCGGCTATAAGTTTTTTTACTGTAGCAACTAAAATTCCTTTAATGATAATTACAATAATTAATGGGTTTTTATTAGCGAATTCTCCAAGAATGTACAAGATGATTTCTGAAGAAGATTATAAAGGAATATTCAAAATAATAAAGCTCAACTTAAAATTTATTTTATTTATTTCACTACCCGTAATAATTGTAGTTCAATTTGAATCTGAAGAAATATTGGAGATTATTGCAGGCTCTGAATATATTATAGCAGCTGAATATTTAAGATATTCTATATATTTGCTTCTATTAGTTCCAGTTACTGCTGTTCTATATCAGATAGTTTATTCTGCCAAATTAGAATTGGAATCCCGGAGAATAATAATTGAGGCGCTGATAATTTCAATTGTATGCAACTATATATTTATATCCTGGTTGGGAATTATGGGGGCAATATTAACAAGCCTTGTTTTAGAGTTATATAAACTTATTAGATACCTAATTATAATTTCAAAAAAATCGCTGTTGAGACTTGGGGACTATAGTCTAAAGAATGAATTTTCTGATTTTCTGTGGATCAATTTAATTTTTACACTTATCATCTTATTCTTTAAAGATTTTTTTAATATTTGGTTTTACTATTCGATTTTATCTTTTTCTATGTTTGTTTATTATGGGAAAATGTTATGGAGGCTTAAGAATGGATAATAAGAAAATTTTATTAGTTAGCTCAACTGGCGGACATTATGCTCAATTAAAGAATTTAAACAGTGTGATTTCTAACCATTCTAATATTACTAGTTATATACTAACTGAAAAAAGAGATACAGAAAGAAATGAAAATAAATATTATTTAGTTCAGCAAGACCGAAACCAAATTCAAAGCTTTATTTATAATACTTTTAAAAACGCTTTAATTACTTTTAAATGTTTAATAGACATCAAGCCGGACGTAGTAATATCTACTGGTGCTGGTGCTACGCTTCCGGCTCTTATAATTGGGCGATTAATTGGATCGAAAATTATATTTATTGAAAGTTTCTCAAAAGTACATTCCTTAACTTTGACTGGTAAAATTGCATATCACATTGCAAATAAATTCTATGTGCAATGGGATAGTGATGAATTAATTAGAAAATATCCTAAGGCGATTTATAAGGGGAAATTATATTGATATTCGTAATTACAGGTACCCAAAATTTTCAATTTAATAGACTGATTAATTATGTTGAAAGAATATGTGTTGATAAAAATGTATTGTATGGTCATGAAGATTTTTTTATACAATATGGATCGTCTTTAAAACCTTCTGAAGATATTGTAGGTAAAGACTTTATGAAAAGTGATGAGATGAGAAAAATGATCGAAAATGCTGATGTTATTATATGTCATGCCGGAACTGCGAGTATTGTTGAATCGTTAATACTCCATAAAAAAGTTATCGTCGTGCCTAGAAAAAAAGAATTTAAGGAACACGTAGATAATCATCAGTACGAAATTACCAACCAATTTTTCAAAGAAGGATTTATTGAAGTTGCCGAAACATATGAAGAGTTAGTAGAAAAGTTGACCAACTATGAATCAAATTCGGTAAAAGTATACGAAAAGTTTTCTTCAATTAAAGAATTATCTGATGATATTATAAATTATATTAAATTATAAGGGGATTTCTAATGAAGATAACTGTAGCAGGGGCAGGTTACGTCGGTTTGTCGATTTCCGTTCTACTATCCCAAAAAAATGAAGTTGTTGTATATGATATTCTAGAGGAAAGAATAAACATAATTAATACCAAGAAATCACCAATTGTCGATAAAGGTATTGAAGATTTTTTACAAAATAAAAAATTGAATTTAGTTGCGACAACAGATAATCTGGCAGCGTTCAAAGATGCAGAATACGTTGTTATTGCAACGCCTACGGATTATGACCCGGTGCGTAACTATTTCAATACAACTACCGTTGAAAGTGTCATTGCTACTGTACTCGCAATCAATCCAGACGCTGTCATGGTCATAAAGTCTACGGTCCCAGTAGGGTATACAGACGAGGTCAAAGCAAGATTTGATACGGAAAACATCATTTTCTCGCCAGAATTCTTGCGTGAGGGCCAAGCGTTACACGATAACCTTTATCCATCACGTATCGTTGTCGGTGAACAATCCAAGCGCGCTGAAGTGTTCGCAAACTTGTTAAAAGACGCTGCCATCAAAGACGATATTCCGATGTTGTTGACTGATTCAACTGAAGCGGAAGCCATCAAGTTGTTCTCGAACACCTATTTAGCGATGCGTGTCGCGTTCTTCAACGAACTTGATACGTACGCAGAAGTGCGTGGTCTTGACTCTAAGCAAATCATTGAAGGTGTGGGACTCGATCCACGAATCGGTTCACACTACAATAACCCATCATTCGGTTACGGTGGTTACTGCTTGCCGAAAGATACGAAACAGCTTCTTGCTAATTATGAGGACGTTCCAAACAATATCATCGGGGCCATCGTTGAGGCAAACCGTACACGTAAAGATTTTGTCGCTGAGTCGATTTTGAAGCAAAATCCGAAGCGTGTCGGCGTCTATCGTTTAACGATGAAGACGGATTCGGACAACTTCCGAGCCTCATCAATCCAAGGAATCATGAAGCGTATTAAGGCAAAAGGTGTCGAAGTCGTCATCTATGAGCCGGTTCTAAAAGAAGAATCGTTCTACAATTCACCTGTCATCAATGACTTTGAGACGTTCAAAGAGACAGCCGACGTCATCGTCACAAACCGTCTACATCCAGAGCTTGAAGATGTGGCAGACAAAGTTTATACGCGCGATTTGTATAGTCGTGACTAATCATATGGCAGCACAGGGACTAGTCCTCGTGCTGCCATATTTTAATACTAATGATACTCCTTACTTATTTTGATCAATCTGTCTGTTCATCTTGTTAAGCACTTCAATCGTCTCATGTTTTTGTTCTTTGGAAATGTGCAGATATAGTTCGGTCGTCTCCGTCGAAGCGTGGCCGAGCAAGCGACTGATTTTGGTGATGTTGACACCTGCATTGTACAGCTCCGTCGCAAAGCTGTGCCGTAATACGTGGCTCGTGATGCCAAAGCCGAGCTTTTCATTCGACACTTTTTGTAGATACTCGTTCACGTAGTTCGCCCGGACTTTCGTGCCGCGCGGCATGATGAACAAGTAGGTAGACTCCGTATCGGTCTTCGGCCGTTCCCATTGAATGTAACGCAGTAGTGCGTCACGTAGACGGTCACTCATCGGTACCTCGCGCATCTTATCGCCTTTGCCGTGTCGAATCACCAATTCATTCGTCTCGAACGCGACATCTTCAATCGTTAAATTTAGCGTCTCGCTGATTCGTAGCCCGGCATCACACCCAATCATATAAATGTTATACAGGGTCGCGTTGTCAGCATGATACAAGATTTGATGCAGCTGTTCGCGGCCGAGGATGATCGATTGTCGTCTCGCCTCGGCGCCGGATACGTTGACGAGTGCGAATGGGTTCTTGGTGATCCAGCCTTTGTGAACCGAGTAGGCCATGAACGTTTTGAGCACACTTACATACTTCTTGATTGTGTTGAACGCTCGCTCACAGTCCACCAATTCATCTCGATACGCATAGGCGTGGGCGGTTTCGTCCACGTCTTTTAATAAGGTCACGTTCGACTCGTCCATCATGTGCTCGAATCGGCGCAAGGTGTTCCGGTACGTTTTCACAGTGTCTTGTGATTTACGTTGTCTGAATTCCACGTCCTCTAAATAAATGGAGATGGCCTGTTTGATTGTTATGTGTTCCATGTTGTTCACTCCTTCGAATAGATGTCTTCTCTCAGTTCACGTTGAACGTCCGCCTTGTAAGCTCGCAATCGACTTGCGGAATAGGCCAGCGTCTGTTCGGTTCCATCAATCAGGTGACAGAGAAGTTCGAAGTGGCGGGGTGACAGTTTCAGTCGTTTTTCGTCGAGCCAGTCGAAGAGATGTCGCTCGGACGTCATGCATTGTTCGGGCAACTGTTCGGCCGCGATTTCATGTTTCAAGTGCCGGGCGTTCTTTTGCTGGTGATTTAAGATGGCCCCACGTACCCGTTGGAAACAGTACGTCTTTGATAACGTGCACCCCCGATTCAACGCTTCCCACAAAGCGATGCGTGCGATTTGGGCGCAGTCTTCTTGCTCGTTCGGGTGGATGTTCAAGTGTCGGACGACGTAATGGATCATCGGCTCCCACTCATGGATTTGTTCGTCAATTGTTTTCATCGTCGATTCTCTTCCGAGCGCTCTGCTTCATTCCTAGGTTAGACCGAGTATAAACGCTATTCCCCCCTTTTCAGTCGTTGTTCCGCCGTTGTCTCACGCCTCTGTCACCTTACGCCCTATGTTATCGGAGATATCCCCGGGCTTATGTGTGATAAGGCCAATTGTTAGACGGGGGGAATACCGTTTCCTTCTTTGTGAGGGTAGGTGTATGGCGTGATGGGGTCCGTGTAGTATTAACCGGAAGAGTCTGTGGAATGATCACAAGTACGTGATTGATAGACGATTCCATACCGTATTTCAAAAACAGTTTTTAACCTTAATAAAAAATTGAAGCTATGAAAGTTACTAGTTAGAATGCAAAAAGTCCTCATCTTGTATAAAAAGATGGGGACTTTTAGTGATTAATAAATGGATGCTACTGCGTGAATAAGTAGCTTTGTCTTAAAGACGTCGAAGCTCGATTCGCTTGATATCAATTTCTACTTTATTTGCGAACTCAAATGTTGTGGTGCCGTTTTGTAACTCAATCGCATCGAATACGACCATGTTGAGCGTTGGCGCAACCCCGTCATTTTGGAGGGCCATACCTCGAATTTCTTGGTCATCAATCGTGAGTGTGAGCGGGGTCTCGTCTTGGTTTTCGATGTAGGCGATAACTTGATAACGTCCGCTCTCAGGAATGTCGAGTCGCAGGTCTAATGGGCTGTCAGACGTTATCGTCTCGTTCATATCGACGGCGAGCGTTCCTGTCTGGCCTGACGGGAGCGGGAGAGTCTCGTTCGTCGAGACCGGTTCACCGAACACTGGGACGTTGTCCTCCCAGGTGAATGGTTGCATCCGTACGTTCCGTGTCCAGCCGCTCCCTTCGGCGCGGGCGGCGTGATAGACAATCCAGTCTTCCGTTCCATCCGGGGACGTCACGAACGAGGCGTGGCCGGGACCGAAAACGTCTTCATTCGATGAGAATACAGGTTCTTCTTGTTTGGTCCAGGTATCAGGATCCATCAAGTCGGCATCACTAGGCGCCGACAATAGGCCGAGCTGGTAAAAGTCGGTCCAACTGCCACTCGCTGAATAGACGATATGGATTTGATCCTCTTTCATCAGGATTTGAGGCCCTTCGTTGATTGACGGTGGGGCACCGAGCGACTCCCAGTCATAGGTCGGACGAGACAACTCGACCCGCTCGCTCGAAATCGTCATCGGGTCGGACATTTCGGCGATATACAGGTATTGGCTGACGTTGACGTCGCCTTCCCAACCCGACCAGACGTAATACAGGTCATCGCCGTTCTTGAGAATCGTGCCATCGATGGCCCACTTGCCGGACGGGTCCTCGATGACACCTTTTTCCGTGTAATCGGAGAACGGGTCCGCGGTCGCCGACTCGAGCACATACATCTTGTGCACCTCGCCCGGCATGACGGCCGCATAATAGACGTACCAGCGGTCGTTCACGAAATGGATTTCTGGGGCCCAAATGTCCCGTTCGCCTTTCGTCGGTTGCCAGATGACCTTCGATTCGGCTGTCGCCAGCTCGGTTGGGGCATCGGTGCGCCATAGCGTGACGTTGCTACCGGTCGTCTGCGTGTACACGTATGATCCGTCATGCTCATACAAGAACGGATCGGCCCCGTCCGGTAAAATCGGATTCCTAAACGTATCACTCTCGGTCAATTGATCCGCTCTCGTCAGCGACCACCCGACGAGGGCAATGGCAATCGCACCGACAAGGGCGGCGACAATCCACATTGTTTTTCGATTCATAAGCTCCTCCTTTAGAAGAAAAGGTGCCCCGAGAGGCACCTATAATGGATTAACGGATTTCGTGATGCCACTGGTCATTGATTTGGCGAATCGCCTCGAGCGGGACTTTCGGTTCCCGGTCATACGTGAGCAATCCGTTGATCTCTTGTTCGACATCTGTCAGTTGGGTATAGCAGTAGCCATGGAGCGCACGGGAGGCGTAGACGGCGTCCATGATGCGGGCGTAGTCCTTCACGAACGTCTCGCCGTCGGAGACCGACGTGTAGCCCCAGCCGGCGTCGCCACCGATTTTGTAGCCGATCCCGCCGAACTCGGTCAAGAGGATCGGTTCGCCTTGATGGCTGAAGCCGTTCGCATAAATGCGACGACGGGCCGGTTGCGAAGTGAGGAGCGACTCGATCGTCGCGAGATCTTGCTTATACACCTCGTATTTCTCCGTCTCGTCTGCTTGGCCATGATTATAGTTATGGATGGCACAAAGGTCGGTCACGGTCAGTTCCCAACCGTCGTTCGAGATAACGGGACGTGTGCCGTCAATCGAGTGAATCAAATGGTACATCGCCTGCGAGTGATGCTGTTGCATCGCATCAGATCGGACGAGCGGGATGCCCCAGCTCTCATTGAGTGGCACCCAGGCCACAATTGACGGATGGTTATAGTCACGTTCAACAATCTCGATCCACTCTCTCGTCAGACGTGCCGCCGCGTCTTCTGTATAGAAGGCGGATGCAGCCGATTCGCCCCAGACGAGATAGCCGAGGTGATCCGCCCAGTAGAGGAAGCGCGGGTCTTCGACTTTTTGGTGCTTCCGACAGCCATTGAAGCCCATCTCTTTGGCGAGCTCGATATCACGTTTCAACGCGTCATCCGACGGTGGGGTGAGCAAACTCTCGCGCCAATAGCCTTGGTCGAGGACAAGCTTCTGGTAATATGGCTTGTTGTTCAAATAGAACATGCCGCCCTCGGTATGGATTTTTCGCATCCCGAAATATGACGTCACTTCGTCGACGGTCCGTTCGCCGTCTTTTAGTCGGAACACGATGTCGAACAAGTTCGGGTTCTCCGGGGTCCACGTCCGACCATCGTGATGGAAATTCGTATGGAAGATATGCAGGCCAAGGACGTTGACGGCGCGCTTCCCGGTCGTCGAGACGAGTCGGGTTTGCTCTGAGCTGACGAGCTCGCCTTGGAAGGAAATCTCGGTCTCAAGCGTGAGTCCGACCGCGCCGGGCGAAACGTCATAGGCGAGTCGAATCTCGCCTTGATCAAGGTCAGGAGTCATCCGGACGCGTTGGAGCGAGGCGTGTGGCACATGCTCGAGCCAGACACTCTGCCATATTCCGGTCGTTCGCGTATACCAAATCGAGTCGGGCGCTTCTTGCCAGAACTGTTTGCCACGTGGAATCGTCTCATCCGTGGACGGGTCGAACACCCGGACGGAGACGCGTTCTTCTCCGTGATTCAAGACGTCGGTGATGTCGAACGAGAACGGGGTCTGCCCGCCGATGTGCGTGCCGACCAATTGATCATTCACATATACGGCCGTCTCGTAATCGACGGCGTTGAAATGTAAGACGACGCGCTCGTTCCAATCGCTCGGCACGTCAAACGTCCGCTCGTACCAGACGACGTCATGGAAGCTCGGGTCGTGTACACCGCTTCGTTCCGTCTGATAGGCGAACGGGACGTTGATGGTGAGTGGGAAGTTGTATCCTTTGAACCAATGTTCTTGGAGTCCTTTATTGTCATCGTCGAAAGCGAATTGCCAGGCGCCGTCGAGGGACTGCCAGTCGTTCCGGATGAATTGTGGTCGAGGGAAGTGTGTGATCGTCATAAGTGTCTACTCCTTTGTTGGTTACTGAATCATCAGTCCATCATTTGTCTCGATTAACGAAAAGAACGTCGGACGTTCCATCCCGTGGGGCGTGTCCGGAGAATGCGTACAGAGCATCAGTTCGCCTGAGAACGTGCGGAACAGGCTGCAGTGCCCGGCGTCCTTGTCGAGGAAGAGCGTCTCGTCCTCGGCCCATGGCCCGAAAATCGAGCCCGATGTCGAACGGACGACGGCGACCGTGTAGCCTCCGGCACCGCCGGTCACATGGGAGTCGGCATAACTCGACCAAAACATGAGCAGGTGCCCGTTCGCCGCTCTATAGAAGAAGGGGGCGTCGGTCAAATAACCTTCCTTCTGGATGCGCGGGTCACTGAATTTTCGAATCCACGACTGATCACCGGCGCGGACGATTTGAAACGGTCGACCGATGGGGCGCCCGGCATCAAGTTCGATGGCCTTGATTTCCCCATAATATTGCTGGGTCCATTCGTGGCAGTAGACGAGAAAACGTCTCCCGTCCTCCTCGTACAGCGTCCCATCGAGCGCCTCTTCATCCCGAGGTGTGGTCGCTTCGTTATAGAGCGGGTGATACGGTCCTCCAGGGTGAGCGGCCTGTAAAATCGTCGTGCCCCGATGGACGCCAATCCCGCCTTTACACGTCGCGAGCATCCAATAGCTGTCGTCGACGCGATGGACCTCGGGCGCCCAATAATGACGGACGCCCCAATACCCGGCCGGCGGGGAGAAGGCGAGATAAGGTCCGGTCCAGTCCTCGAGATTATTGCTCGTGTAGACGTGGAAGCCGGGTTCGATGTCGCCGACGCCGTCGGCGAACGTCGTTCCGAATAAGTAATAGGTCTGTGTCGATTCATCCGAAAAAACGAACGGATCACGCATATGAAGATCCGTCCGTTTCACGGTTTGAACCGGAAGATGTGTCTCTTGCATCAACATCGCCTCACTTGATTCCAGAATTGGTGACGCCTTTGACGAAGTATTTGTTCGCCCAGAGGAAGATAATCAGCGCCGGTACGGTCGCGACGACGGTCGAGGCCATCATGGCCGCCGGGTTGACGAAATTCGAGCCTTGAACGAGCGTGGCGACCCCGAGTGTGAGCGTCTTCATCTCGTCACTGTTCGTGACGAGTGACGGCCAGAGGAAGTCGTTATAGATGGCAAGGAACGTGACGACCCCGAGCGTCGTGACGACGGGTTTAATCGAGGGGAAGATGACTTGCGTCAAGACTTGCCATTGCGAAGCGCCATCGAGATAAGCCGCTTCTTCGAGTTCTTTCGGGAACGAGCGCAAGAAGTTGTAAATCAAGAACACGCCGAGCGTCCCAGCCGAGTACGGCAAGATGAGCGGAGCATACGTGTCGAGTAGGTCCGCGCTCTTGAACAGATAGAAGGCGGGGAACAACGTGACGATTCCCGGGACGGTCAAGGCGACGACGACGATGCCGAGAATGACTTTTTTGAACGGGATGTTGAGGCGAGCCAGCGCATAAGCCGCGAGGACGTCGACGAAGATGACGAGCACGGTACCGATTAACGTGACGATCGCCGTGTTGATTGTCCACTGGACCATGTTCGAGTCGGCTGAGGCCGAGAAGATGCTGGCATAGTTCTCAAGCGTCCATTGACGTGGGAAAAGTGAGGCACTCGCAAGTGATTCGCTCAGCGTCTTAAAGGATGTGAACACCATCCAAACGAGCGGGAAGAGAAAGAGCACGGCGAGTACAGAAGCGACCGCAACAAGAATGCCTGATTTGATTCGTTTCTGTCTCATGTGATTTTTCGCTCCTTTTTATCGATTGTGGCAGCAGGGTGCTGATTGACGTTCGTCGGTCCGGCATTGACGGCCCGCTTCAAGCGTTTCCGCTCTTTACGACTCGGTTTCGCGAGGTTGTCTTTGTCACTCTTATACGAGATCCAATATTGGATGCCGGTGATGAGCATCATGATGACCCCCATGAGGAGCGCCATCGCCGATCCGACACCGAGTTGGTTGTTGCCGAAGACGGTCGTGTTGATGCCCATGATGAGTGAGCTCGTCGACTGTTCAGGTCCGCCTCGTGTGATGAGGAGCGATTGCCCGTATAAGTTGAATGAGGCGATGACCGTCGTGATCATGACGAAAATCGAGATGTTTCGAATCTCTGGCAACGTGATGAAACGGAATTTGTTCCAAGCCGAGGCCCCGTCCAAGTCAGCGGCTTCGTAAAGCGTGCCGTCGACTTCGTCGAGCGCGTTGACGAACAACAGCATGTTGAAGCCAATCGTCCACCAGATGGTCGCGATGACGATGACGAGCCAGGCATACGGTTGGTCGCCCGTCCAGTTGATTGGTGACGAGATGAGTCCGGCCTTCATCAAAATATTATTGATATACCCACCATTCGCGCCGAAGAGCCACAAGTAGATGGCGGACACGGCGGTGACTGAAATCGAGTAGGACAAGAAAAAGACGGTCCGGAAGAACGTCTTCAATTTTTTTGGTAAGTGCTCGATCAATAAGGCGAGACCGAGACTGATCAAGATGAGCGGCGGTACGCTCAGCACGATGAACATGAGGGTGTTTTTGAGCGAGGTCATGAACGTTCGGTTATAAATCGTGTCAGGTGTCAAGATGTCGACATAGTTCTTCAAACCGATGAATCCATTGTTTCCGACCGACAACCGGAAGTCGTGAAGACTGATCCAAATGCCGTATAAGAGCGGGATTAACCAAAAGACTAGGAAGCTTACCAGGAATGGGACAACGAAGATGAACCCAAGCCACTTTGATTTGTTCGTCATATGCACGGGGAAGACCCTCCTTCATAAGAAATCAGTGCAGGATACCCTGCACTGACCTCGTGTCCTTCAGCTTATTGAGTATCTGCAATCTGTTTAGCGGCTTTCGTCGCTTTTTCAAGCTCACTCATGAGCGCATCTTTTGTAAGATTTGGTTCACTCGTCAACTTCGTGAAGACGACTTCGTTCATGTAACGCATTTGCTCATCGAATTGATAGACGCGCGGTGCGGCCACATATGTGTCGAGCTGCTCTTGGTTCTTCGCAGCCAACTCATATTTCTCTGGGTCTTCCGTGATCAAGTCGAGTGTCGCAAGGTGTGATGGTGTCTGGCCAGATTCAGCCCAGTTCGCCAAGTTTTCTGGTGTGTAGAGATACTTCAAGAACTCAGAGATACCGTCTTTCACTTCTTCGTCCTCGACCGAAGCGGCGACCGAGATTGTATGGGCGTTACCCGTCGTCGCTGCCGTTTCGAATAGTGTCGGCATGGCACCGATGCCGAGGTTGTCCGCGTACTTCTCTTTCACGGCTTGATAGTACCAAGGACCGGTCATCGTGACGGCCGTTTGTTTGGCCCCTTCATCCGCTGACTTCATGAACGCCTGGAACTCACCGTCGAGGCCGAGTTTTTCAGGTGACGTGTTGTCTTTGAAGACCATGTCGTGATACTGCATGAGCGCATCGGCATAGTCGCTCTGCGTGAAGTCGAGATATCCATCTTTCGCAAGGTCGATGCCGTTTTGCGCGGCGGCGGCCGTGAAGTAGAACGTCGTCAATCCGGTCGATGGGAGACCAAACGCATACAGGTTCTCGTTCTCACTTTGAAGCGTTTCGCCGAGTGCCTTCAGTTGCTCGTAATCCGTCGGAGCTTCGCTGACGAGTTCTTCGTTATAGAACATCGTGAGCGGGTGAATGTCGAGCGGTACCCCGAACAGTTTGTCTTCGACCGTACCCGACTGGATACCTGCCGCGTTGAAGTCATCTTCTGCTAATCCGGCTGTTTCCATATAAGGGCCGGCGTCTTGAATCAATTGATCTTTTTGGTACGTCTCAAGGCTCGTCTCGTGGATGACGACCAAATCGTAATTCCCTGACTTAAATTTCGTATAGTGATCCTTCTCTTGCGACTGGACGACCTCGAACTCGTCCTGGCTAGAGTTGAACCCGTCCACGATCTTCGTCATGAAGGCACCGTCCCCGCCGGTGAAACCGTTGATGAACTTGATTTGTGTTTTCCCGCTATCACTTGAAGAGTCGCCCCCGCTACAAGCTGCGAGAGAGAAGACCAACAACCCCGTTGAAGCCGCTGCTCCAATTTTTTTCATGTTCATATGAATCCTCCTCCAATAATGGTGTAACCGCTTTCAAATAAAACTTAACGAATTTTAATGAATAATGCAACATATTTTTTACTAAAAAATTTAACTATTATTTTTATTTCATTTAATACAGGCGATTAAATTATTCTCATCTAGGAGGTTATGTCGCAATATGAACGTTTTAAATGGCTATAATAAACGATTTAGACAAATTTAATTAGTAAAATTACATTGACTTTTAGTAAAATAATGACGAGAATGGAGTTGTGAAAGCGTTTACTCAATCGTCCGAGGAGGATTACTATGAATCAAAAACAAATGATTGCGTCGTATAAAAAAACGTTCGAGACAGAACCGACGCATCTCTTTTTCGCACCTGGTCGAATCAATTTAATCGGCGAGCATACGGACTACAACGGGGGACATGTCTTTCCGGCTGCGATTACGTTCGGAACGTACGTCTTGATGCGGAAGCGTGAAGACGATGTCGTCCGCTTCTATTCAGAGAACTTTCCTGAAGCAGGGGTGATTGAACGTCGACTAGGCGATTTAGCGTTCCGGGAAGAAGATGACTGGGCGAACTATCCGAAAGCGATGCTTCATTTGTTGCAGGAACGGACTCAGGCCATCACCACGGGCATCGACATGTGGTTCTTCGGAAACATTCCGAACGGTGCCGGATTGTCTTCATCTGCATCAATCGAGCTGGCGACGGCGTTTGGACTGAATGTGATCGAGCGACTCGACCTTGAACCACTTGAGCTCGTGAAGCTGGGGCAACGGGCCGAGAACGAGTACATTGGTGTCAACAGTGGGATTATGGATCAGTTCGCCATCGGCATGGGCAAGCGAGGTCACGCGATGCTCCTCGATTGCGACACGCTTGCGTGTGAATATGCACCCATCGACTTGGATGGTCTCTCAATCGTCATCATGAATACGAACAAGCGACGGGAGCTGGCCGACTCGAAATACAATGAACGTCGGGCCGAGTGTGAGACGGCGCTCGAGCAGTTGCAACGTACGCTATCGATTCAGTCGCTCGGTGATGTGACACCGGACACGTTCGAGTCGAACGTCTCTCTGCTTCAAGACGAGACGCTCGTCAAACGGGCTCGACACGCCGTCTATGAAAACGATCGGACGCTCCAGGCGCTCGTGGCGTTAAAAGCGAATCGGCTCGAGGATTTCGGCCGTCTCATGAATGCGTCACATGTCTCGCTTCGAGATGATTACGAAGTGACGGGGAAAGAGCTCGATACGCTCGTCGAGGCCGCTTGGGCGAACGGGGCCATCGGGGCCCGGATGACCGGTGCCGGTTTTGGAGGATGTGCGATTGCCCTCGTCCGCGATGAGGCAATTGATTCGTTTCGTCAGGCGGTGTCCGAACGGTATTCGGAAGTAATCGGGTATGCCCCGACGTTCTATGTGGCCTCAATCGATGAAGGGGCGCATGAAATGAAGCTTGGGATGAAGGAGGAAGTGTGATGACAACATTAGTCGTTGGTGGGGCCGGTTATATCGGATCACATGCTGTATATCAATTATTGGATCGCGGCGAGGATGTCGTCGTGATTGATAATCTGGAGACGGGGCATCGGGAATCGGTTCATCCGCAGGCGCGGTTTTATGAAGGCGATATTCGAGACCGCAGCTTCTTGAGCGACGTGTTCGCGACAGAAACGATTGATCAAGTCGTCCATTTCGCTGCCAACTCGCTCGTCGGCGAGTCGATGACCAATCCGCTAAAATATTATGACAACAACGTCCATGGAACGCAGTGCTTGCTCGAGGTGATGGTGGCCCATGACGTAAAACGTCTCGTTTTCTCGTCGACGGCAGCGACATACGGTGAACAAGACGTGATGCCGATTACGGAGGAAGCGGTGACGAGACCGACGTCGACTTATGGGGAGACGAAGCTTGCGATGGAGCGAATGATTCATTGGACAGAGGCGGCGCATGGATTACGATTCGTCTCGCTCCGTTACTTCAACGTGGCCGGTGCGCGCGCAGGCGGTGTCATCGGTGAGGATCACTATCCAGAGACGCACTTGCTGCCACTCGTTCTTCAAGTCGCGAACGGTCAGCGTGAGGCAATCTCTATTTTTGGGACGGATTATCCGACGGTGGATGGGACATGCATCCGGGATTACATTCATGTGGAGGACTTGATTCAAGCGCACGTTTTGGCGCTCGACTATTTGAAAGAAGGCGGGGCGAGCGAGGTGTTTAACCTCGGTTCGAACAGCGGTTTCTCTGTCCAAGAGATGATTGAAGAAGCGCGGGCGGTTACCGGTCATGCAATCCCGGCCGTGGAACAAGAGCGCCGTCCAGGTGACCCGCCGCGTCTCATCGCGTCATCGGCGAAAGCGAAACGCATCCTCGGATGGGAACCATCGCGCACTGACGTGAAACGAATCATTCAAGACGCTTGGGATTGGCATCGGGCGCATCCGAACGGCTATAAGGGAGGTATGACGTCTTGATGAATACGTATATCGAAGGATTGATTGATGAGGCGAAGCGTCAAGAGTTGATTACAAGTCGTGACATCGTCTATTGTCGCAACCGCCTATTCGATTTATTAGGAGTCACGTGGGCTGAGGTCCCACGTAGCGACGGGAGCATTCCTGAACTGTTAAATCACATCACAGAGGAAGCGGTGCGGCAGAACCTGATTGAGGACTTTTTGGAAACGAAAGAGATTTTAGCTGCTAAAGTGATGGATGTATTTTTACCAAAACCGTCTGATTTGGAGTACATGTTCCAACTTAAATACTTTGATGAACCGACAAAAGCGACCGATTACTTCTATCACTTGTCTCAAGCATCGAACTATATTCAGACGGCACGAATTGCCAAAAACATCTCGTATCAAGTCGCGACGTCATATGGAGAACTCGATATCACCATTAATATGTCGAAACCGGAGAAAGATCCAGCTGAAATCGCGCGACAAAAATTGCTGCAACCAGCTGCAGGATTGGTCGACTATCCGAAGTGTCTCCTATGTGTCGAGAATGAGGGATACGCTGGCCGATTGGACCACCCGGCACGTACGAATCACCGTGTCGTCCCGATTCGTTTGGGCGGACAACCGTGGTATTTCCAATACTCGCCGTATGTCTATTACAACGAGCATTGCATCTTATTGTCGGAAGAGCATCGGGACATGGTCATCGATGAAGGGGCGTTCGAGCGCTTATTAGATTTCGTCGACAAGTTCCCGCACTATTTCGCCGGGTCGAACGCCGACTTGCCGATTGTCGGAGGCTCCATCTTGTCGCACGACCATTACCAAGGAGGGCGTTACGATTTTGCGATGGCCCGGGCCAAGGAACTATTCCCGCTGGAGCTCAAAGCGTTCCCTTCGATTGAGGCGACATATTTAAAATGGCCATTATCGGTCGTCCGTCTGCGAGGAATGGAGAAAGAGCAATTGATTCAAGCGGCCACGCTCGTGCTCGCTCATTGGCGGGTCTATTCGGATGAATCGCTCAATATTCTCACTGAAACGGATCAGCCACATAACACGATTACGCCGATTGCGCGTCGCCGAGGGGATGCGTTCGAACTCGATCTCGTTCTCCGCAACAACCGGACGACCGCAGACCATCCGATGGGGCTGTTCCATCCCCATGAGGACGTCCATCACATTAAACGAGAGAACATCGGATTGATTGAAGTGATGGGACTCGCGGTCTTGCCGGCACGGTTGAAAGCAGAGTTACGAGAAGTCATCCGCTATGTGGAGGGACGTCCGGCATCGGTCGAACCGATGCATCAAGCGTGGGCGGATTCATTAAAACAAATGGCCACGCATGACGTCGAGACGCTCGTTTACGAACAAGTCGGTCGGAAGTTCTTGAAAGGTTTAGAAGATTGCGGCGTATATAAACAAGATAAAACGGGATACGAGGGCGTGAAACGTTTCATCGACTCGATGCACACACAAGGAGGGTTGCGGGATGCGGCGTCTGTTCGGGCATTTGAACAATGAACCAATTTTCGAATATACTATATTTAACCAAAACAATCATGCCGTTTCTGTATTGAACTACGGCGGAATCATTCGAAGTTGGATGGTACCGGAACGTGACGGTCAAATATCCAATATCGTCCTCGGTTTTGACACAATCGAGGAGTATGTCGAGCACTCGCCGTATTTTGGAGCGATAATAGGGCGTCACGCGGGTCGAATCGCAGATGGGACGTTCCGGATTGAGAATGAGATGTATCGCTTGGCCAAAAATGATGGCGCGAATCACCTTCATGGTGGGGTTCAAGGATTTGATCGCCACATCTGGCAGGTTGAGCAACACGAGCAAACGCTCGTGTTGACGCGGACGAGCCCACATCTTGAAGAAGGCTACCCAGGCGAACTCACCGTTCAAGTGACGTATGAGCTGACGGATGAAGGGGAGCTCGTCATTTCATATGAAGCGACGACGACCGAACCGACCGTCTGCAATCTGACGAACCACACGTATTTCCAACTTGGAAGAATCGGTGAAACGGTGGCGGCGCAAGAACTGAGCATCGCGGCTGACGCGTTCGCACCGATTCGACCAGACTCGATTCCGACAGGTGAAAGAATCCCGGTCGAAGGTACCTTATTCGACTTTCGTTCGCCCCGGCTACTCGGATCCGGTTTTCATCGACTGGATGAACAGTTAGAGCACGCGCAAGGCGGGTATGATCATCCTTTCTTTTTGAACGAGACAGACGAGTCGCCTCAAGCGACACTGCATGACCGCGACACCGGGCGTCGATTAACGATGCGAACGGACTTGCCGGTCCTCGTCGTCTATAGCGGCAATCAATTGGATGGCACCATTACAGTAGAAGAAACCATCATTCCACAATACGGGGCGATTTGTCTCGAAGCACAACGGTTACCAAATGAAATCAATGAAGTCACTACCTCAAGCGCCATCTTGTCTCCCGGAGAGACGTATCGGGCGACAACGGTATACCAGGTGACGACGGACTAGTATAGGGGAGAAGCACATGGCTACGATTAAAGACATAGCGAAGCGAGCGAACGTGTCCATCGCGACCGTCTCGCGTGTACTCAATTTGGACCCATCTCTGTCGGTGACGGCAGAGACGAAACAACGTATATTTGAGATCGCCGAACAAATGGATTATCAAAAGAAGGGTACCAAACGGACACGCGTCCAAAAAGTAGCTTTGGTTCACTGGTTCACGGAAGAAGAAGAATTGAACGATCTTTACTATATGGCCATTCGTCATGGGATTGAAAATGCCTGTCGCCAACAAGGCCTCGACGTTCAAAAATACACGTATCAACAGTTGGAAGACGTCAGCCAAGCGAATGTAGAAGGGATTATCGCGGTCGGAAAGTACAGCCATCAAGAAATCGAATCGTTAAAAAAAGCAGCGGACGCTATCGTGTTCGTCGACTACACGCCTGAAGACGAGCGCTATGATTCTGTCGTGACTGATTTCTCGAAGGCGACACTAAAGATTCTCCATCACTTTTGGCACCAAGGGGTGACGGACATCGGCTATATCGGTGGACGAGAGACGTCACGCGACGGGTCCGAAATTTTTGCGGATGCGCGGGAACAGACGTATGTCCAGTTCATGAAAAATCACGACGTCTTCTTGCCGGAACGGATGATGGTCGGTAAGTTTTTGGCGGACGACGGATATCGGATGATGAATGCGATGATTACCGAAGACGAGGTGCCGAAAGCATTACTGATTGCGAGCGATACGTTGGCAATCGGTGCCCTGCGTGCCCTTCATGAAAAAGGGGTCCGGGTCCCGCACGACGTCTCGATGATCAGCATCAACGATATTAGTGTCTCGAAGTACGTCTATCCGGCCTTGTCGACAATTCATGTCCACACGGAGATGATGGGAGAGACGAGCGTCGAGCTGTTGCTAGAACGATTGAACGGACGGAAAATCGGCAAGAAAGTCGTATTGCCGACAGAACTCATTCTCCGCAACAGTAGCCAACAATAAGCGATTCGACCGCCACGAGATTGTGGCGGTTTTTTTGATGGGATTATCCAACGGAAAGGGAGGGAACAAGTAGCATAGTTAAGACTCTAATCAAAGTAGGTGAGCTAGTTGAGAGAAGGAACGATTGAAAACAAGAATGGCATGCGTTTATCAGCCATTTCGTACGGGTGTGCCATGACCGAGTTGACGGCACCCGACCGTGACGGCAACATGGACTCCGTCATTTTGAAATATGTCAGTCCCGAACAATACCTTGAGAACCCGGTCTATCTCGGTTCTGTCGTCGGACGGATTGCCGGTCGGATCCGCAATGCGGAGATTGATGGTGTGGCCTTGACCCCAAGCGAGGCCCCGCATCATATCCATGGCGGAGACGACGGCATCACATTCCGACATTGGGACATGGACGTCGAGGGGCAGGCGATTACTTTTACGTATGTAAGTCCGGACGGGGAAGAGGGGTATCCCGGCAACGTCACGTTCAAGGTCGTCTATGAGTTGACGGACGACAATGAGCTCGTCGTCACGATGACGGCCCAGACGGACAAGCGGACGTGGGTCAACTTGAATCATCACAACTATTTTAATCTCGGCGGACGGCCGACGATTCATGATCACGTGTTGACGCTCCCGGCCGAACACGTCGCACGACTCGATGACGAGTCGCTGCCGACGGGTGAGTTGCTTGAGGTATCTGACACACCGTTCGACTTCCGTGATGGGAAGCTAGTCGGGGAGTCGATTTCGTCGGAGCACGAGGCGATTGTAAAGGCTGGAGGATTGGATCATCCGTTCTTCTTGAAGGACGGGGTGACCCGGCTACACGATCCGGTGAGCGGACGCGTCATGGACGTCGAGACGAACCAACCGGTCATGGTCGTCTATACGGCGAACTTCCTCAGTGAAGAGACGCCTGTCACGCTTGAGGAACGACAGAAACATAGTGCGATTTGTTTAGAAGCCCAAGCGTTCCCGGACGCACCAAATCATCCAGACATCGCCACATCGATTGAATTGAACCCCGAGGAGTTGTATCACTCGAGGACGGTTTATCGGTTTGGGGTGGAGTGATTAATAAAAAATACACGTCTTGAGTCCTGTTACATAAGACTTAAGACGTGTGTTTTGTCTATATTTTGAAAAATGTGAATACGGAAAAATTGTTTTTATAATAATTATAGATTTGTCATTCTTTTAAAGAGTCTTCTTATACGTCGTTGATTTTAATATATCAGCAATTTGTTCACTAGTTAAAGATGTTGATGTTAATATTTCTTCAGCCTGTGTTTCTTCCAAAGCAGCCTTCAATATATCCATCAGTTTATTTCTACCGCGTGCATTTATATGAGCTGCACTATTTAAATCGAATAAATCTATAGTGTCTCTCCCTTTGAGAGTCTTGTTTTGCACTATCATCCCAAATCCACTAAATACATAATCAAAATGAACATCAGGGTTGTCGAAAAAAGGATGATAAATTTTAAAAGTACATTCCTTGTAATTTTGACTGTAATGAATAACAGGATCAAATGTACCTTTTTTTATAGGTGAGTTACATAAATGACATGCTAAGACTAGATTTAAAGGAGTAAAAGTAAATTCGAGATATTTAGGTATTTTTAGACCGCCTTTTGGAGCTATATGTTCTAATTCGGAAGACGATGTTTCGTTAAAATCTAAACCACAGTATGCACATTTAGAATTTTGTAGAATTAAGAGTTGATTTCTTAGTTGTGTTTTTAACAATTTAATATTGTTATTTTGCTTATCCCATGCCCCTGCCTGCCAAGGTTTAATTTTTCTTAAGTGCTTTTTCACTGAATTAGAATATCTAGTACGACCATTTATTTTAGGAATCATTTTTTATATACCTTTCCACTTCAAAAATTAAAAGATTAACTGGATCGTTCTGATCTATAATGTAAGATTGAATTTTTGACTTTAAGTAGGTGATTCTGTCAAAATCCTTAGAATTAATACTTATTAAATTTATCAACTCTCTCAAATCAATTTCAAAATATAAGTTTCGTGTAGTTCGAACTCCGAAAACATTGTAGAGTATATTTTCGGCAGAAAGGCCATAAGTATTAAAGTCTAATAAATTTGCTTCCCTATATAGATGCTTATCTTCTTTTAATAATTTTAAATGCACGAGAGAAGAAGAAGCTTTTTCTAAATCTGAAACTAAATAATGTGAATGGGTAGCCATAATAAAATGGCAACTTTTCATTCTACTAAAAATAACCTTTAATGCATTTATATAATTCATTTGCCAATTTGGGTGAAGACTTAATTCGGGTTCATCTATAAGGACTAAGGAATTTTCTTTAAGTTCTGCTGCAATATTGATTAAGGTAAAGAGGAGATGTTTTTCGCCCGAAGAGGCATATTCGAATTCAAAATCATCATCTTTATAAAACTTTAAAATGGGAGACTTAATAAGTTTTAACTCTATCAATTTTAATAAAACATTATAATCTTCTGATAATTCGTATTTTTTTGACTTGCTATTATCGAAACTAATTAAGTACTCTAAACAGTTTTTATTATTTAGTTTGATTTTAGACCTGTCTCTAGAAATATTATTTATAAAGTACTCAATATCCTCTATATCATTCTGAGTATATTTTCTAATTGAGTCTGATCTAAAATCATTTTTCTTTTTAAATGAATTAATTTTATTCTCTATAGTTGAATAAGCTGATTTTCTAGAGAACAATGTTTTGTTAGTTGGTTCGAATAGAATTGAAATTTTTGGTTGAAAACTCATAAAATGAAAAATTTTATTTAAATTTTCAATAAAATCTATATTGTCAATATTTCGAATTAAATTATTTGAAACTCTATTGATTATAGAAGTGGTCCAAGTGGCATTTGAAGTTCTTCGTATACCAAGATAACTATAAAACTCATCTCTTTTTGTATCGTATGGAGAAAATGTGAACTTATCATTAATCATAAATGAAGTAGCTAATATCCTAGCAGGTAAATCATTTTTACCGTAATCAATTAAAGCATCATTCTTAAAACATCTTAATTGTTTATTAATGATTTCAATTCTATATTTATTTTTTGAAATGAAATATTCTAAATAATATTCGTCGTATCGCAAAGACAAATCACTCTTTCTCATAGAAGAGTCTAGGATACGAAGTATTTCAGAAATCACCGTAAGTAAGTAACTTTTTCCAGTTCCATTTTCACCAATAATTACTGTAGAAAATAAAGTGCTTCGATCAATTGGATTTTCAACGAATTTTACATCAAAAACATATTTTGAGTTTTTTATTACTTGTAGTTTAGATAAAGTAAACAATATGAAGTAACCACCTTTTTCTTGGATATTTAATACATAATAAATTAAAGAGTGGCTCATCACCATAAGGTGTGGTTGACACATAAAATCCATCGGATTTTGAATTGAACATAGAAAAAAAGCGAAAACCCCGGTATCGTAATTGTTGCTTAGACAAACCACGATTGGAGTTTTCGCTTTGTCC